>JARRQO010000047.1:0-12238 GCA_037381685.1 Deltaproteobacteria bacterium
GGCGGGGGACCAGATACTTTTGCCGAAAGAATAGTTAATTATCAGGCGACCCATGGCGCCGAATGGGGCGTGCATGGCACGCCCAAGATCAGCTGATTTCCAAGCTATACGAAAACGAAAAGTGAATGGTGGGCAGTGCCCAACCTAAATCCTACATCCTTAGGGCGGACACGCAGGTCCGCCCCTACACAAGATGAGACGAGGCGTGGGTGGGGGTTTCTGCGGTTAGGGGGAGGACCGCGCCGCCATAACGCGATATGCCAGACACGCCTCAGATAAGCTGAATTATGTCCAATAAGCAAGACCTCCATCTCGGCCCTACGGCACGCCTCGTCAAGGTTTTCCTGCAGTCCAAGCTACCCACCATTATTATTATCGTCTGCCTGCTGGCCGGGGTCATGGCCCTGATCTTCACCCCCCGGGAAGAAGACCCCCAGATTAAGGTGCCCATGGTGGACATCCTGATCCGCTTTCCTGGGGCCTCCCCTAAAGAAGTGGAAAACCTGGTGGTGATCAACCTGGAGAAAAAGCTCTGGGAGATGGAAGGCTTAAAAGACCTCTATTCCCAGGCCAAAGACGGGTTCGCGGTGGTGACTGCCAGGTTCAAGGTGGGGGAGAACCTGGAGAACAGCCTGTTTAAGGTCTACAACAAGGTCTTTTCCAATATCGATCAGGTGCCGTCGGGGGTGACGGGCTGGGTGGTCAAGCCCATGAACATCAACGACGTGCCCATCGTCACTCTGAGCCTGTACAGCAACTCGGCGGACGACTATCAACTGCGGCGGGTGGCAGATGAGCTGCTGCACCGCTTGCAGAGTATTCCCGATACGGGGCGCACTTACGTGGTGGCGGGGAGGCGGCGGCAGGTGCGGGTGGTGGCCGACCCGGTGCGGCTGGCGGGGCACGGGCTGGATTTGGCCGCGGTGGCCCAGGCCATCGAAGTGAGCAACGTCAATCTACCGGCGGGGCATTTTTCCCGGCAGGACCGGGAATACATCGTGCAGGCCGGGCCGTTTCTCAAAAGCGCCGACGAAGTGGCCAACCTGGTGGTGGGGGTGCACCGGGGCAAGCCGGTGTACCTCAAGGACGTGGCCGAAGTGATCGACGGGCCGGAAGAGCCGGTACAAATGAGCACCATCGCGTTCGGGCCCGCCGAGGACCTGCCCCCGGGTTACGAGCGGGGGAAGTTTTATCCGTCGGTGACCATGGCCCTGGCCAAGCGCACCGGCACCAACGCGGTGAGCGTGGCCGAAGGCATCCTGCACAAGCTGGATGAATTGAAAAAGGAAGTCATCCCGCCCAACATCCGGGTGAAAGTGACCCGGGATTATGGCGAGACCGCCAATGAAAAGGTCAACGAACTCATCCGGGAGCTGCTCATTGCGGTCCTGTCCATCACCGTGCTGTTGACCCTGTTTTTGGGGTGGCGGGAGGCCCTTATCGTGGCCCTGGCGGTGCCCCTGACCCTGGCCATCACGCTGGCCGGCAACATGATGTTCGGCTACACCATCAACCGGGTGACCTTGTTTGCCCTGATTCTGTCATTGGGGCTACTGGTGGATGACCCCATCATTGACGTAGAAAATATCCACCGCCACTTCCAGCTCAGGCAGCATCCGCCCCTGGAGGCCACCCTGGTGGCAGTGGATGAAGTCCGGGCCCCCACCATCCTGGCCACCTTTACGGTAATCATCAGCTTTATTCCCATGTATTTCGTTACCGGGATGATGGGGCCTTACATGCGGCCCATGCCCCTGAACGTGCCGCTGGCCATGCTTATGAGTCTGGCCATTGCCTTTACGGTGACGCCCTGGGCCACCTATCATCTGCTGAAGAAAGAGTACGGCAAAGAGGAAAAGACTTTTGTCCTGGAGGAAACCTGGATCTATCGGGCCTATACCAGGATGATGAAACCGTTGTTGGACAGCCGCCGCAAAAGCCACCTGTTCCTGCTGGGGGTGGTGCTTCTGTTTCTCATTTCCGTGTCCCTGCCGGTTTTGGGCCTGGTGCCCCTGAAGATGCTACCCTTTGACAACAAAAACGATTTTCTGGTGGTGGCGGACATGCCCAATGATACCACCCTGGAGGGCACCAAGACGGCCTTGAAAGCATTTGGCCGGTATCTGACCACGGTTCGGGGTCAACGCGCCCATTGATTTTAACGGGCTGGTGCGGCATTACTACCTCATGCAGGGGCCGTGGGTGGGGCAGATCCGGGTCAACCTGGTGGAGAAGGAGAAGCGGTCGGCGGCGTCCCACGCCATCGCCCTGTGGATCAGGCCGGAGATGCAAAAGATCGCCCAAAAATACAAGGTGCGGATGAAGATCGTGGAGGTGCCCCCGGGACCGCCGGATATGCAGACCCTGGTGGCGGAAGTCTATGGGCCGCCCGGGACCTCATACGCCAGCATCATTAAAGCCGCGGACCAGGTTAAAGAATTTTTCCTGAAGACCAAGAACGTAGTGGATGTGGACACGTCGGTTTCGACCCCGGAGCCCCGGTTCCGATTTTTGGTGGACAAACAGAAGGCGGCTTTAAGCGGCATAAGCGAGGCCCAGATCACCCAGGGTCTGGCGATCGCGGAAGCGGGGAAAAACGTGGGCCGGGTGCATTTGGCCAGGGAACGCCTGCCTTTGGAGATTTTTCTCAGGGGGCCCCTGGCGTGGCGCTCCTCCATCCTGAGCCTGGGGCAGCTGTACTTCAAAAACCCCCAGGGAGCCTTGGTGCCCTTGCAGGAGATGGGGCGGTTCGACCTGGATCTGGCCCCCAAAACCATTGTGCGGAAAAACCTGGAGCGGTTGGTGTACGTTACCGGCAACACCGCAGGATTGAGCCCGGTGAACGCCATCATCGACCTGATGGAGGACACCGGACGGCAGCCGCTGCCCCCCGGCTACCGGGTCAATTATGGCGGAGAAGGGGAGTGGGAAATCACGGTGAAGGTCTTTCGGGATCTGGGGATCGCCTTTGCCGGGGCCCTGATCGGCATTTATATCCTGCTGGTGCTACAGACCTCGTCTTATACCATGCCGCTGGTGATCATGGTGGCCATTCCGTTGACCTTGATCGGGGTGATGCCGGGATTTGCCCTGTTGAACGCGGTTTTCACCACGCCGGTGAAGGGGTATGCGGACCCGATATACTTCACCGCGACGGCCATGATCGGCATGATCGCGCTGGCGGGGATCGTGGTGCGCAATTCCATCATCCTCATTGACTTTATCCATCACCACCTGGACCGGGGTTATGCCTTGGAGGACGCCGTGCTGCGCTCCGGGGCGGTGAGGTTTCGGCCCATTGTGCTCACGGCCCTGGCGGCCATGTTTGGCTCCTGGGTCATCACCCTGGACCCGATTTTTTCGGGGTTGGCCTGGTCCTTCATCTTCGGGCTGTTTGCGTCCACCGCGTTTTCTTTGCTGGTGATCCCGGTGATTTTTTACCTGCAGGCCTCCCGTAAGCGGGTGGCAGCGCCGAAATAGACAGAAGCCTGGCGAAGAAAGGCATGGCCAACCCGGTGGAGACTACCAAGATCGAGGCGGGAAAATTTTGGGCCCGCTGCGAAAAATGTGGGCGCTGGCAGGAAGTGAGCCCCCAGGGTCAGAAGGTCGAGACGTATTTTGAGGTCTGGGAAGCTGATTTTTGCTGTTGCGGGCGGAGCCAGAAAGCGGTTTTCACTCTAGAGAAGGATTATATTGATTTTCATTAAATAATTGTTCAAAGTTCAAAGTTCAAGGTTAGGGTTAACCTGGCCCTCCTTGTTCATGAACTTTTGTAATCACAGGTTAATCTATCTAGAAAAATAAATAGCCTCAAAGAGCCGGGCGTTTTTTTGTTCAGGCTGGAAAGCTTGGCGAGCATAGCCCGCCTTACAGATAATTGGAGGAAAATGTAGGGGCGGGTTTTCTACCCGCCCCGAAATCCCATGCTTAATCGCACCTTTCTTATGGGCTAACCGTCTTTAACCCACGATCTCTTTGAAGCGCTGGGTGCGGAGGGCCTCGCCCTTGGTGGGCGGGGCTTCGCAGGACAGGGCCTTGGCTTTGGAGAGGCGCTCACAGGTGGGAGGATGGGTCTTGAAGATGCCGCTGGTTTTTCCCTTACCCTTGGCTTCCATAGTGTTAAGGACCACCACCAGGGCAGTGGGATCATACCCGGCCCGTCTCAAATCCTTTACCGCGGCGGCGTCTGCGGCAAATTCCGCCTGGCGGCTGTAGCCGTTGACTACAATGGTCTGAAAAACATCGTCAATGGAGCCCTCGAACAGGCTCACCAGGCTGGCTGCGGTGGTGCCGCCGTACACACTGACCGCCTCTTTCCCCATGGCGGTGAAGACCTTGGTCCACCGGGCCTTGCTGATGGAGTTGATGCCGTCCCTATGGGCCACGTGGGAAACTTCGTGGGCCAGCACCGCGGCCAGTTGGTCTTCGTTTTTGCAGGTTTTGATCAGGCCCCGGGTGACAAAAATGATGCCGCCGGGACAGGCAAAGGCGTTGATCTCGTCGGTATTCAGCACCGCAAAGTGGTAGCCCCGGAAGGGGTTGGAGCGGGTGGACTTGCGGGCCACCGCGTCCCCCACTTCATTGACATACATGGTCAACTCGGGGTTTTGTTCAAGTTTATATTTGGTCAAAATGCGCGCGGCCACGGCCCGGCCGATGTAGTATTCTTCGGAATCGCTGATGGGCCGGGCGGCCTGGTGGGCCTGGGTAGCGCCCTTGACGGCGATAGCCGCCACCGGGGCCACCGCCATGGTCGAACAGCCTCCCATCAAAAACGGCGCCGCGGCCAATAGAACCAACCAAGTCAGGTTTCTCATGGCTTCAGGTCTCCTCGCTTGATAAAGGTTTGCAGTCTGGCCGGGGCCACCTTGTAAGTCTCGATGCGGTCCACCAAGGCAAAATTCATTTCCGGGTGTTGGGCGCGGTAGGAGTTTTCCACCTCAGGGGTGAAGCCCTTGCCGGCCAGGGCCACTTCATCGCTGCTGGTCTGTTTCACCGGGGTGCCAAACAGCAGGCTAGGGAGGTTGAACTTGGGCCTGGCCGCCTGGGGGCGTCCGAAGGCCTGGCGGTTGATCCAACCGGTCTTTTCCTGGTATTGGACTTTGTACCAGTCGCCGGCCTGATTGACCACATTTACTTCGGCTCCCGGGGGCACTGTGGCCAGGGGGGTGTCGCTGAAATCCGGGTCCGGGTACAGGGCTTGATTGGGCTGGACCACCTTCAGGACCTCACCCCAGCCGGTCCCCGGCATCAGGAGCAGCAGGGCCAGACCCAGGGCCAGGAGATATGGCACTGACGGGAAAAAATGGGCTCGCTTTCTCACAAACACCTCCTTGAGTGAGGTATTTTAGCATATATTCTCATGGCTAAAAGTTTTTTTCTTCTTTTTTTACCCCTCTACCTTAAGCCTTTCCCACAAGGGGAGAGGGAAATAAAGGAAAGAACTTTTGGCAACCGCGATAAATCGCCGCGGGGCTGAATTATTGATGTTGGCAAGGCGAAGGTGGTTATCAGCACTTGGAAGCTATCCAGTCTGCTGCAGGAAGCGGTGGGTCAAGACGCGGTAATGAAACCCGGCTCCGGCCAGATTTACCGCCATGGGGAAAAACTTGGGAAACCGGGTCAGGACCCGGATGATGAAGCCCCAGAAGGCCAAACGGCCGGGCTGATGAACCCCCATTTCCCACATTATCCGGAAAAACGCCTTCACTTCCTTGGGGGTGGGTGGCTTAAAGGGTCTGTGGCCATTGAGCCGAAACTGTTCGAAGAAATTCAGGGCCCGCCGATAAAAGGGTGCCGGCTCGTAAAGGCGGGTGATCAGTTGGCGATAACCGTGAATTAACTGGTCCCGGCCCATCTTGGGCATGAGATTCATTCCCTCCAGGTTCATGATGGCGTCTCCGGAAGTGCGTCCCAAGAGGCGGCCTTCGTCCTGCATGCGCTGGTAAAGAGGGGTGCCGGGAGGGGCAGCGAGCATGCCGACCGAAGCCGAGGGGATAGCGGCCGCTTCGATGAATCGGGCCTGGGCTTCGAAGATATCTGGGGGATCGGCATCAAAGCCGACGATGAAGCCCCCGTAGACCTCGATGCCGTGGTGGTGGATCATCTGGACCGCAGCGATTAAGTCCCGATTCTGGTTCTGGCGCTTGTGGCACTCGGCCAGGGATTCGGCCGCCGGGGTTTCAATCCCCAAAAAGATATGGGTAAAACCGGCTCGAGCCATGAGAGCCACGAGTTCGGGGCGATCAGCCAGATCCAAACTGGCTTGGCCCACGAAAAAGAAGGGGTGGCGGCGCCGAGCCTGCCAGGCGATCAGGGTGTTTAAAAGTTCCTCGGCTTTTTTGCGGTTACAAATGAAGTTGTCATCCACGAACATCAGCATGCCCCGCCAGCCGGACTGAAAAATGGCCTCGAGTTCCGCCAAGACCTGGGAAACCGGCTTGTAACGCGGCCGTCGACCTTGCAGCACTATGACCTGGCAAAAATCGCAGTTAAAAGGGCAGCCACGGGAAACCTGGAGAGGCAAAATCCCGTAGCAGGAGATATCAATCAAGTCCCAGCGGGGGATAGGGCTTAAAGCGAGGTCAGGAAACCGCGTCGTCCGGTAGATCGGTTTAGCTTGATTTTGGGCCAGGTCTTTTAGAAAGAGGGGGACCGTCTCCTCCGCTTCTCCCAAGAAGAGATGATCCACCGGGTTTTGACGGTCGGGTTCGGTGGTGAAATAGACCCCTCCCGCACAAACCTTGATCCCGGCTGTCTGACAGCGGCTGATGACTTCCTCGGCTGATTCCGATTGAATGGACATGGCGCTCACGAAGGCTATATCGGCCCAGCCGAGGTGTTCGGCAGCCAGGGACTCCACGTTGAGGTCCACCATTTTTAAGGACCATTCCTGCGGCAACATGGCGGCCACCGTCAGAAGACCCAAACACGGGAAAGTGGTTTTATAGGGGAGAAACTCGACAAAGTTTTGGAAGCCCCAAAAGCTCTCCGGGGCACGGGTGTGAATTAACAGAACATTCATGATTGCGCGCGCTTTTGAGCCATTGAGAGACCCGGAAGAGGGGGTCTGGCGTTTAGGTGGCGGCTACTTCTTGTATTGTCCATAAGCGGAATTTTTCTGATCATTATCCGGCTGGGGAAAGTTTAGGGTTTAAGGTTCAAGATTTAAGGATTAGGGTGCGAATTCAAGATGAGAGGGCGGGCGCTAGACCCAGGAAAAACCTTAAAGTTGGGCTCAGAAAAAAAGAAATTCACGAAAAGGGCATTATCCCCGGATCTCTATTTGATACTCTGAATACGCCAACTCCTTTTTGAGCCATTCATTTCCGCTCTCCAAACTCCACACGTTTAATCAGCCATTGAACGTCTTTTTGGTTAATTCTTCCATGGACTTGGCCAAGCGATCTTTTATGACAGTAAAGTTTATCGGCAGACTTCGTTCCTCTCCAGTGGTCTGAAGCCGGGATTAGGAGCAGATTACAAGCTCAAAATTGCCAGGAGGCCGGTTTTCCCTTGCGGCATTTCTAAGAATCCACAAACAAACCTCCTAATAACTAATGATAACATAAACCTTTGGCTCAGAGCAATTTTCAGAAAAGGGGCTTTCCGGCTAGCTTTAGCGGCCAAGGCCTGTGCCTGGTTCGGAAGGGCCGCCCCGGGCTGTCTCAAAGGAGAAGAAGTACCCCATTGATCCCGAGTCAAGCATTTTCGTCCAATTTTGTCGCAAAATTTAGGGTTTGTCATCTACCGGGGTCGGCAAAAAGTCTTTAAAATTACAGAAGGTTTTGATCCAGGCCAGCCTGAGGGCGCGCGGTGCCGATCAGGTCAAATAAAATCGCGAAGTATATCTGAAATTTTTAAAATTTTTGCTTGACATTTGTTTAAATTTATTACTAAAATTCAGTTCTAAATCCGACCCTTTGTCCAATTCTTTTACACATTCTTTTTCCAATTTTCGGGACCGCGAGAAATGTCCCCATGTCTCAGAAAGTAAAATATTTTTGTAGAATATGTGAAAGCCTTCCCGACCATCTGGTCATCTATGATCGCCACTACCGCATCAACCTGATCAATCCGGCCTTAGGGGAACTGTATCAGGTGCCCATCCGGGAGGCCATCGGCAAGCATTGCTATGAGGTCTTTCACCGGAGGCATTCGGTGTGCGAAGACTGCCAGGTGCGGGAGGTTTTCCGCAGTGGCGCGACCCGGCAACGGCAAAAGATCATCACCCTGCCCGATGGGCGGCAACGCCATTTTATCACCCATTGCTATCCGGTGAAGGATGGGGCGGGCAAGATAATGCAGGCTTTGGAGCACAGCCGGGAGGTCACCGAATACCTGAGCCTGGAACACCGGCTGCAGGTGGCGGAGGCTGAACTCCGTCACGCCCGGGAACAGGACGTCATAAACAACCGGCGGCTTGAAGAGGCTTTGGCCCGCCGTTATCAGGAGTTGAGCCGCACCCAGCACCAACTGGAGACGCTTTATGAGATAACCCGGCAGTTGAGCGCCAAGAATTCTTTAGAGGAACTAGTAAGTTTTTTGGAGGAAATCACCCGGGAACTGTTTCCCGATTCCGATGCGCTTTTTTTGATTATGAATGCCAGCCGGGACAGGTTTTTGCCCCTGGGAGAGTATGCGGAGGGAGTGGCCCAGCCCTTGCGGCGCTTTTGCCAGAAGCTGGAGCAAACCGGGCGCGCCGGTGGGATCATCCGTTGCCTGAAGGACATCAAGGACCCGCATATTGTGACAGGGGACGACCGCCACAAGCTACCGGTTTTTTTACAAGAGTATGTCAATGATTATGCCAGTTGGTTCGGCCTGCCCATCTTTGTGCAGCAGGAAAGCATCGGCTATTTTTTCTTGGGATCGCAGGCCTCGCAGATGTACCGGCAGGAAGATCTTCACTTTATTCACGCCCTGTTTGCCCAGAATGCGGGCTATATCCGCCAATTGGTGCTTCAGGAAGCCAAGAAGCTTCAGTGGGGCCAAGAGGAAACGGAAAAAGTCTCCCATGGGGGGATCATCGGCAAGAGCAAAAAGATGCAGGAAATCTATGAGTTAATCGATCTGATTTCCAAGTCTGACGCCACGGTGCTGATTACCGGGGAAAACGGTACTGGCAAGGAGTTGGTGGCCAAGGCCATCCATCAGCACAGCCACCGCCAGCGGGGCCCTTTTGTGGTGGCCAATTGTTCGGCTTATTCCCCCACCCTGCTGGAAAGCGAACTTTTTGGGCACGAACGGGGGGCCTTTACCGGGGCCATTCGTCAGCGCAAAGGGCGGATCGAGCGGGCCCACGGCGGCACCTTGTTTCTGGATGAAATCGGGGACATTTCGCCGGCAACCCAGGTGCTGCTGCTGCGGTTTTTACAGGACCATTGTTTCGAACGGGTGGGGGGCGAGCGGCCCATTGAGGCAGATGTCCGGGTGTTGGCCGCCACCAACCGGGACTTGCGGCGCCAGGTGGAAGCGCGGGAGTTTCGGGACGATCTCTATTACCGGCTGAACGTCATCTCCATCCATCTGCCCCTGCTCCGGGAGCGCAAAGAGGATATCCCCCTGCTGACCATGCATTTTTTAGAGAAATACAACCAGAAAGAGAACAAGCAAGTGGTTACCTTTGCGGCGAACGCCATGGAAGCCCTGATGGAGTACGAGTGGCCGGGGAATGTGCGGCAACTGGAAAACGCCATCAGTCATGCGGTTATTCTGGTGCAGGGGGAGGTGATCCGGAAAAGGCACCTGCCGCGATTTCTCCGGGAGCGGGTGACCACTTTTGTATCCACCTCTCTGGCACAAAACGAACGTCATCTGATCTTGCGGGTCCTCCAGGAATGCAACTGGAATAAACATGACGCAGCCCGCCGCCTCCAGGTGAGCCGGAGCACCTTGTATAGCAAGCTCCGGCGTTATGGCCTGGAAAAAATTGGCCGAAGGTCCGTTTCTATACAATCTTAAATAATCTTTAAAAAATAAGTAATTATAAATTAACTAGGCTGATTCAGTACACTTTTTAAAAAAATTTAAAATTAGTTGCTGAAAAAAGGCGGTATTCTGATGAATAAATTATTGACATTGATTCCAACTCCGTGCTAACGGTTACAAAATCTCTGAAGATTTTTAGGGAAGGTTTTTTCTTTCTGGCAAGAATCTTGTATTAGTTACTGGTTACCAATGGTGCCATCAATTTTATGAGGCTCAGGCGAGCCACCTTGGTAGCAGACGCAGTGCCCGACGACATTTATTTAGGAAGGAGGTGAGTTAAGCCCTTAAAGGCGTCTCTTACGGGAGGCGTGTTCCCGCTAGCCGGCTAAGGGGTTAGCGGAGGAAGTTGCGCTGGGGGCCCAGACAGGCCCTGGCCAAGATTTGCTAAAATTGTAGGTGTATTTGGCAATTTGGAGGACCTTCGTGTTCAAGCGGATTAAAACATGGTTCACGTCGTCCAAGTCTCTGAAGAGCAAAATGGGAGGTCTTAGCATGGCGGAAAAACGCGAAATTGAAATCAACAGTCGGGCCGACACCCTGGATCTGATGCATCCCGACATCCGGCCCTGGCCGGTAACAGCCCCGCCGGATGCGGAATGGGTGATGGCCAACACCTACGCCAAACGTAAGGCGGAGGATTTCGGTAAATGGTGTGAAGACAACCTCCGTTATGAGTACGCCTTCGGCAAACCTGAAGCCCTGCAAGGTTTCAAGTTCTTATGTGTTGGCGAATGGAGATTGGGCAATAAGTTCTGCGCCGCGCTCTTGTGCGAGGCCGGAGGCGAAGTCATCAACATTGAGAAACCTGATGGTGATCCCTTGCGCCAGCTCACCCCCTTTGGACGGGAAGAGTATATGCTGGAAGACAAGTTCACCGGTGAAAAGTGCGGTCTGGACTTCCTGCATGAAATGCGGGGCCAGAAATCCGTCACTTTAAACCTGGAAACTGATGAAGGCCGGGCCATTTATCGGACCCTGGCCGGCCAGGTGGACGCCATTATCGACGAAATGCCTCCAGGCTACATGGACAGCCTGGGGCTGGGCTATCGACATCTCGCCAAGGTGCACCCCCGCCTGGTTTATTGCAATATTGCGGTGCGGGGCACCTGGGGTCCTTATAAAGATAAGGTTTCCAAATTCGGGCAGTGGACCCTGGAACCCTTCGGCGGGTGCGCCAACTCCTTTGTCCACAACACCGGGTTCACTCAGGACCAGTGCCCCCGAGGCAAGGGCGGCGATCCCTGCCGCTCCGGCGTCTGGTTCGCCGACTATGCCGCGGGTGAGCAGGCGGCTAACACCATTCTGGCGGCCATGTACTGGCGGGATGAGTTCAGCGGCGAGGGCCAGTTCTGCGAAGTGACCGGCGCTGAGGCCCAGATGGACATCCTGGACTTCGACATCGGCTGGTACGGCTTCAACGCCAGCATCAAGGCCCGGACCGGCGCCTGGGACCCCAACCTCAACCAGTATGAATGGAACCCCTGCCGGGACGGCTACATGATGATCGGCGGCCAGACCGACCGCCTGTGGTACCGCATCGGCATGTGCATCGAGCGGGATTTTCCGCAGTTCGGGCGTCTGATCCACGAGGATCCCATCCTGAAAGAGATGGGGGCCCGGAACGCTCTGGCCATGCTGATCAAAACCTACACCTTGACCACCCGTTGGCTCCGGGACATCAACCGCATCGAAGCGGAGCAGAAGTTGATGGAATACGAAATTGCCGCGGGGCCGATTCTGTTTATCGACGAGGTGTCCGAGTTCCCCCACTTCAAATACCGCCCCTGGGTCTGCACCATCGATACCGACCATTATGGGACCATATTGTTCTCGGTGCCGCCCAACAACTACCAGATGCGCACCCCGCACCGGGTCAAGGTGCTGGGCCGGCCCCTGGGCTTTGACACTTATGAGGTCATGCAGAAGTGGTGCGGCATCGGCCAGTCCAGAGTCAATGAGCTCAAGGAGAAGGGGGTAATATAAATGAAGGAATGGAGAAAACAATACAAAGACTTGATTGAAGCTCCCCTGGAGGAGCAGCATGGCCCCAAGAGCAGAGAAGAGCTCTCTGAGATGAAGATGCCGTATGAGGATTATTGTAAGGCCATGTTCGCGCCGGGCCATGAGATGGGCAAGCCCGAGTCCCTGAAGGGCATCCGCTGGATGAGCACCACCATGTATATCTTCACGCCCCACTCCGTGGCCAACCTGGCGGAGCTGGGAGCCGAAGTGTACAAGTTCGAGATGC
>JARRQO010000048.1:0-10106 GCA_037381685.1 Deltaproteobacteria bacterium
AGATCCTCGATCCGGCCATTGGTGCAGGAACCGATCACCGCCTGATCAATGACCACCTCACCCAATTGGGAAACCGGCTCCACATTGCCGGGCGACGGCGGACAGGCCACCTGGGGCTCAAGCTGGCTGACGTCGTAAACCCTCTCGAACAGATATGACGCTTCCGGGTCGCTTTCATACAGGGTATAGGACCTTAAGGTTCGGCCCTTGACATAATCCAGGGTAACTTCATCCGGGGCGATGATGCCGTTTTTGGCCCCGGCCTCCACCGCCATGTTGGCCATGGAGAAGCGGTCCGCCAGGGGCAGAGCGCCGATGGCTTCGCCGGTGAATTCCATGGCCATGTGGCGGGCGCCGTCCACGCCGAGGTCGCCGATGGTGTGGAGGATCAGGTCCTTGCCGGTGATCCAGAGGGGCAACTCACCCTGGTACACCAGGCGGATACTGTCGGGCACCCGGAACCAGCACTCCCCCAAGACCATGACCGCGGCCAGGTCGGTGGAGCCCACCCCGGTGGCGAAGGCCCCCAGGGCGCCATAGGTGCAGGTATGGCTGTCGGCCCCGATGATGACGTCGCCGGGACCTACGATGCCCTTTTCCGGCAGCAGGGCGTGCTCCACCCCCATGTCGCCGCCCTCGTAAAAGTGCGTCAAGTGTTGTTTCTGGGCAAAGTTGCGCAACTGCTGACAATGAATGGCCGAAGCGATATCTTTGTTGGGGGCGAAGTGGTCGCAGACCAGCACTACCCGCTCCTGGTCAAAAACCTGCTGGGCTCTCAACTTATGGAAGTCTTTAATCGATAAGGGCGCGGTGATGTCGTTGCCCAGGGCGATGTCCACCCGGGCCATGATGAGTTCGCCGGCCTCCACGTAATCTTTGCTGCAGTGGGCCGCGAGGATTTTTTGAGTAATGGTTTGCGGTTGGGCCATTAATTACTCCCTGAAATAGCTATCAACTATCAGCTCTTAGCGGCTGGCAAATAGCTTTTTTTAAGGCGCCCAAGCAGAGCTTGGGCTAATAATTTACGTTCCCAAGCTGGAGCTTGGGAACGAGATAGAGTTAGTAGTCAGGGGCCAGTGGTCTGTTGGGCCGTCGCCGAAAATTTTCTGGCCACGGACCACTGACCACCGTTTTTACATTTCTTCCGGTTTGGGGCCTGGTCGGGAGGCCCCGGTTTCTTTCATGAAATTGAGGCGGTTGAGCCCATTGACGAAGGCCCGGGCGCTGGCGGTGACCACGTCGGGGTCCACCCCCTGGCCGGTGACCACGTGGCCGTCTTCCTCCAGGCGCACCATGACCTCACCCTGGGCGTCGGTGCCGCCGGTGATGGAACTCACCGCAAACTTCAACAGCTTGCACTTGGAGTTCGCCAGGTGGGTGATGGCCTTGTAGGTGGCGTCGATGGGACCGTCGCCGAATACCGAATAGGGACCGGCAAGCCGGCCGCCGATCTCCATTTTGACGTTGGCCGAGGGCTTGGCCATGGTGCCGGTGAGCACCACCAGTTCCACCAGGCGGAAGTGCTCGGGCACGGACTTGTAAATGACCTCGGTCTCCACCAGGCTGACCAGGTCTTCGTCATATACCGTCTTTTTGCGGTCCGCCAGGCGCTTGAAGCGCTCAAAGACCCGGTTCAGTTCTTCATCGTTCACGTAGAAGCCCATCTCCCGGAGCTTGTTTTTGAAGGCATGACGGCCCGAGAGCTTCCCCAGGGGCAGGGTGCTTTTCTTGATGCCCACGTCCGTGGGGGTCATGATTTCAAAGGTGCTGGAGTCCTTGAGGACCCCGTCCTGGTGAATTCCGGACTCATGGGCAAAGGCGTTGGAGCCCACGATGGCCTTGTTGGGCTGCACCGACACCCCGGTCAGTTTGCTGGTCAGACGGCTGGTGGGAAAGATGTACTGGGTCACGATGTCCGTGTAATAATCCAGCAGATCCCGGCGGGTGGACAGGGCCATGACCACTTCCTCCAGGGAGGCGTTGCCGGCGCGTTCGCCCAGGCCGTTGATGGTCACCTCGGCCTGACGCACTCCGTTCATGATGGCGGCCAGGGTGTTGGCCACGGCCAGCCCCAGGTCGTTGTGGCAATGCACCGAGAGGACGGCCTGGTGGATGTTGGGGATATGCTCCACCAGGTACTTGATCTTGGCGCCGAACTCCTCGGGGATGGCGTAGCCCACCGTATCGGGGAAATTCAGGGTAGCGGCGCCCGCGTCGATGACCGCGGTAAAGACCTGGGCGACGTAATCCAGGTCGCTCCGGGAGGCGTCCATGGCGGAAAACTCCACGTTGGAGGTATACCGGCAGGCGTGTTTCACCGCGCCCACCGCCATTTCCAGAACTTCCTCCCGGGACTTGCGCATCTGATACTTCAGGTGGATGTCGGAAGTGGAGATAAAGGTGTGAATCCGGGGATCGGTGGCCTCTTTGACCGCTTCCCAGCAGACGTCGATGTCCTTGGCAAAGGCCCGGGCCAGACCGGCGATCTGGGGACCCCGGATTTCCCGGGCCACGGCGCGCACCGCCTCGGCGTCCCCCGGTGAAGCAAAGGGGAACCCGGCCTCGATGACATCCACATTGAGGAGTTCCAGGTGCCGGGCGATCTGCAGTTTTTCATCCACATTGAGGTTGGCGCCGGGAGTCTGCTCCCCGTCCCTCAGGGTCGTATCGAAAATAATGACTTTGTCTGTCATATGTAAACCTTTCAGTTGGTAAGCTTGGGGGTTATTACTCGGCGGCGCGGCGTCAACCGGCTCATGATGCGCCGGCTCATGTAGCGGGCCGCCAGTGCATGTGCCGCGGCGGTCCAATGACCTTCTTGGTAGTAGAGGTGATTGATAGGTTGGCCCGAGTGGGCCAACAAGGGGGTCAGGGACCACAGCAGGATGCCGTTGTCGGCCGCAATACGCACACAGGCCCGCTCATCAGCAGAGATGGTCCGGGTTTTTTGGTACTCGCGCACTTCCTGGGCTGTGGGAAGATAGAACATCATCAGCGCCCCGCCGTTACGTATTACCGCGGCATTCAAGCGGGCAATGTAGATTTTGGTTAATTTCCGATTGGCGCGGGTGGAATAACCCGCAGGCCCTTTCTTATAAGATACCACCAATCCCGCGGCGGCGTCAGGGCCGTTTTTTCGGGCCTGGTTGACCAGCAGATTAACTCCCGTCTGTTTTACCAGGTTGGCCGCCTGGGACCAGGAGATCAGCCAGTTGTAGCCGGGCAGCTTCGAGAGCACCTTTTTCAGGGCGCCCTGGTTACAGTTTATGGCTTTGGGGTGCAGTTCACCCCGCTTATCGATATTATAATATTCTGCCCGGGCATTGTCCTGAAAATCATTGCAAAAAAAGCATAAGATCGTAAGATCGGAATGGAATTTGCGACCCACCGTGTCAAATAACTTCAAGGCATAATCGGTGCCCTTGCCGGGGTCGCCGGCGTTCATAACTTCTACGGAAACGCGGTCTGCGGTCAGAATCTTTTCCACCTGGGCCGCAAAGGTCTGATCATCATCGACCCCGGTGCCATAAGTAAAGGAATCCCCCAGGAAGAGCAGCCGGTATCGGGTCTGCTTGGCTATTGGGTATTCCCGGCTGCCGCGCCAGCCCAGGGAGTTGTTGCTGTAGGTAAAAGTAAAAACCCCGGGGAGATGCCGGGCGCCGTGTTGGCCGGGCACGGGAATCTCCCCCAGTTGCGGGTTACAGGCAAAGCGCACCGGCCCCACTTCCTGGGGGGCAAAAAGGCGCACTGCACCTTCGGCAAGGGCAAAAGCCACCAGCAGACTGAAGAACACGCCGATAATTTTAAAGAGAACTGACCTTATTTTTGCCATGCAAGCATTTATATTCATTGCCAAAAGTTTTCTCTTCTTTTACCCCTCACCCTAACCCTCCCCCACAAGGGGAGAGGGAAATAAACGGAAAGAACTTTTGGCAATCACTATTTTTTCTGGTGACGGGCCTAGGCGCCCGCCCCTGGTTGTTCCCCAAGGCTGCCACAAGGGCGCGGCAATATCTTCAAGCTGACAGGGGACAGGTGGCGGGAGGTGCGACCGGTCAGCAATCAGGCCTGCTTACCGGCCTCGCCCCCCTTGCTCAAGTCCAAAGCCGAATTGTCAGGGGCCGGAGCTTCGCTGGGGCCCTTTTCCGGTGTGGCCGTGCGGCGGTAATACATGAAAGTGCTGACAGGCCCTGAGGCCACATAAGCCGCCATGAGCAAAAACCCCATGATCGTGGGCGCGGTGGCCACCACCACAAAGATCAACACTGCGGCCACCAGGGAATGGAAGGGATGCCGTTGAAAGAGGTCCATCTTCTTGAAACTGACGTATTTGATATTGCTCACCATCAAAAACGACAGCAGGTAAATCATCACCAGGATGTAGACATGGCGCTCCGGGGCCCATTCGCCGATCTCATAATAAAAGAGGATGGCGGTGGCGATCATGGTGGCCGCGGCGGGGATGGGCAGGCCGTTGAAATAGCGGGGGTCGTGAGAACCCTGCTGGACGTTGAAGCGGGCCAGTCTCAGGGCCCCGCAGACCACAAAGAGGAACGTGGCCACCCAGCCGAATTGGTGGTAGGGCTTCAGGGCCCAGAGGTAGACCAGGATGCCGGGGGCTACCCCGAAGGACACCAGGTCCGCCAGGGAATCGTATTGCACCCCGAAGCCGGAGGTGCTTCGGGTCATCCGGGCTACGCGGCCGTCTAAGCCGTCCAGGATTAAAGAGACCAGGATGGCGATGGCGGCGGCATAGAACCGGCCGTCGATGGCAGCGATAATGGCATAGAAGCCGGCGAACAGGCTGCCGGTGGTGATCAGGTTGGGAAGCAGGTAAACGCCCCGAAAACGCCGTCTATCTTTCTTTTTACGTTTGCGGCGGAAAGTCATGTCCACCTCCCTAAAATGCTGCTCCCGGCTTTGACCCGGTCTCCGACTTTCACTTGGATTTCGGCCTCCGGCGGGAGATAAACATCCACCCGGGAGCCGAAGCAGATCATGCCTAAACGCTCCCCCCGGTCCAACTGCTGGCCGGGTTTGACAAAGGGGATGATCCGCCGGGCCAGGAGGCCGGCAATCTGGACCACCAGGACCCGCGCCCCGGGGTTGCCGCCTGCCAAGACCACGGCTTGCTGTTCGTTGCGCAGGTCCGCGTCCTGGCGGAAGGCGGCCTGGTATTTCCCCGGCCGGTGCTGCAATTCCTTGACCACGCCCGCCACCGGGGACCGGTTGACGTGGACATTAAAGATATTCATGAAGATGGCCACGCGCCGGGCCGTACTTTGGAGGAATTCTTTTTCCTGGACCTCGTCCACCCGGACCACTTTGCCGTCCGCGGGGGAGACAATGGCCTCGGGACCTCCGGGGATATGCCGCTCCGGGTCCCGGAAAAAGTAGGCGAAGAACCCGCCGGCCACCAGGCCCAGGAACGTGAGCCAGGGCCAGCGGCCGATCAACCCCAAAAAGATCAGCACCACGCCGGCCAGGATAAAATTATAGCCCGGGGTGGCGATGAATCCCCGACTCTTAGTGGATGACGAAGGCATTAGGAGTAGCCGTCCGCCTGGAGACGGAAGTGAAAAAAGCCAAAACGGGTAACGGCGACAAGGTTAAACAAAAGCCGCGTTCTCATCCCAGTTATGTTTCTTTATCACCTTAGGTTTTTAAGAACAATGGGAAAAACCTAAAAATTGTAAACAATTTTTGGATGGGGATTTTCCGGTTCGCCTTTTTCCTGACTTTCCCTTATTTCTTTAACCAGCCCATCATGGACCGGAGTTTCTTGCCCACCGCTTCGATGGGGTGCTGGGCCTCCTGGCGCCGCAAGGCGTTGAAGACCGGGCGCTTGGCCTGGTTTTCCAAAATCCATTCCTTGGCAAACTCGCCGCTTTGCACCTCATAGAGAATCTGGCGCATTTCTTCCCGGGTTTCTTCGGTGATGACGCGGGTCCCCCGGCTGTAGTCGCCGTATTCCGCAGTGTCGCTGACGGAATAGCGCATGTAGCTGATGCCGCCCTGGTAAAACAGGTCCACGATGAGCTTGAGTTCGTGGAGGCATTCGAAGTAAGCAATTTCCGGGGCGTAACCGGCCTCCACCAGGGTGTCGAAGCCGGCCTTGACCAGCTCGGAAACCCCGCCGCAAAGCACGGCCTGCTCTCCGAAGAGGTCGGTTTCGGTCTCTTCCCGGAAGGTGGTTTCCAGCACCCCGGCCCGGGTGGCGCCGATGCCCTTGGCGTAGGCCAGGGCCGTGGCCAGGGCCTTACCCGAGGCGTCCTGCTCCACCGCCACCAGGCAAGGGACGCCGGCGCCTTTTTCGTATTCGCTGCGCACCAGGTGCCCGGGGCCCTTGGGGGCCACCATGATGACGTCGATGTCGGGCGCGGGAACGATCTGCCCGTAATGGATATTAAAGCCGTGGGAAAAGAGCAAAGTCTTGCCCGCGATCATGTGGGGCTTCAAATCTTGCTCGTAAAGCAGGGCCTGGACGTGGTCCTGGGTGAGAATCTGGACCACCTGGGCGGCCGCGGCGGCCTCGGCCGCGCCCACCGGCTTGAAGCCGAATTTTTCCGCCAGTTCATAGTTGGGAGTTCCCGGCATCTCGGAGACCAGCACGTCCACGCCGCTGTCCCTCAAGTTGAGGGCCTGGGCGTGGCCCTGGGAGCCGAACCCGATGATGGCCACCTTTTTGCCTTTGAGCACTCCTAAATCCGCATCTGCATCGTAGTACATTTTCATATGAAACATTCCTTTTGGAGTTTTATATTCACTTTATCTATGCAGCACCTTTATTTGCAATCCAAGAATTTAAAAGCTGCTTTATTTATAAATCGTTATTCTTCCGCTTTTTACAAAGCCTTTCGCGAGGGTTTCACGCGATGTCATGTCTTGAAAAATTACGAATTCCGGAGGATTTTTTTCAGTCCTAGCGACATTTATCATTGCTTGTACAGTTTTTTGTTTTCTTACATGAGTTAATTTCTTCCAATATAAAGGCTCAACCAGAATGAATGAACTGATATCACCCGGGCAGATTTGGATAAGTCCCTTTTGCGACAGGGAAGCAAGAAGAGTTGCGCTCAAAGTTACTTGGTCACTTTGCCCCTTTCCGGCTTCGACTTTAGATGAGGCAAAAAAAGTAGCTAAAACCAAGGAGCACGTTAAAGTCATCAAAAATAACTTAATTTTCATTCGCATCAGTATCCTTTTTTATCGTCACATTCGAAGTGCCTAATCATGAAGAATATTTTGCACAGGCTAGAGCCTGGGGCTATAAAAAACTCGTTGAGTAAGGCCCACCCTACTTGATCCCTGGCCCCTATTCCTTTTTGCTCCGCTGGATGGCCAGGGTGCCGCTGCGCACCACGTCCTGAATGCCGTGTAGTTTCAACAGGCCCAGCACCGCTTCGATTTTCTCGTGGTTGCCGGTGATTTCCAGGGTATAGGTGTTGGCGCTGACGTCCACCACCCGGCAGCGGAAGATATCGGCGATGCGCAGGACCTCGGCCCGGGATTTATCCTCGGCCTTGACCCGGACCATGGCCATTTCCCGCTCCACGTGCGGCAGTTCGCTTAGGTCTACTACCTTGACGACGTTGATCAGCTTGCGGAGCTGTTTGATGATCTGCTCGATGATCTGTTCCTCGCCGACGGACACCAGGGTGACGCGGGAAACCTCCGGGTCCATGGTTTCGGCCACGCACAGACTTTCGATATTAAAGCCCCGCCCGGAAAACAGGCCGGTCACCCGGGAGAGCACCCCGGGAGTATTATCCACCCACACAGATATGGTATGTCGAGGCTCCATTTCCCCCTCCTTAAGCCAGTAACATTTCGTGCATGGCCTTGCCGGCCGGCACCATGGGCATGACGCACTCTTCGGGTTCCACTCTGAAGTCCATGATCACCGGCCGCGGAGTATTGAGGGCCTCCTGGATCACCGGCTCCACTTCCTCGGGTTTGGTGGCCCTTAAGCCCACCGCGCCGAAGGCCTCGGCCAGCTTGACAAAATCAGGGGCCGTCATAGGCGTGGAGCTGTAGCGCCGTTCGTAAAATAGTTGCTGCCACTGGCGGACCATCCCCAAAAAGGAGTTGTTCAGGATGGCGATCTTTACCGGCAGTTGGTTGTCCACCACCGTGATCAGTTCCTGGAGGTTCATCTGGATGCTGCCGTCGCCGGCGATATCGATGACCGTGGCGTCGGGCCGGGCCACCTGCACCCCCATGGCCGCGGGAAAGCCGTAGCCCATGACCCCCAGCCCGCCGGAGGTCATCAGTTGCCGGGGGCGCTTGAACTTGTAGAACTGGGCGGCCCACATCTGGTTCTGGCCCACTTCGGTGGTGATATAGGCCTCGCCCTTGGTCAATTCATAGAGTTTTTCCACCACGAATTGGGGTTTAATGGCCGTATCGCTCCAGATATAGGTTAAAGGGTGTTCCTTTTCCCAGGTCTTGACGGTGTCCAGCCAGGCGCCGCGCCGCTCTGGCCAGTTCTGGGGCGTCTTGGCCGCCAACAGGTCGTTGAGCTGTTTTAGGGCATCCTGGCAGTCTCCCACGATGGGGATATCCACTTTGACGTTTTTACTGATGGAGCTGGGGTCAATGTCGATATGCACGATCTTGGCATGAGGCGCAAATTCCTGCAGCTTGCCGGTGACCCGGTCGTCGAACCGGGCTCCCACCGCGATGAGGACATCGGCCTGGGACACCGCCATGTTGGCGCAATAGGTGCCGTGCATGCCCAGCATCCCCATCCACAGGGGACTGTCTCCGGGGAAGCCGCCCAGGCCCATCAGGGTGCTGGTTACCGGGATTTGCAGGGTCTCGGCGAACTTCACCAGTTCATCCGACGAGTTGGATAAAATGATGCCGCCCCCGGTGTACAACACCGGCTTTTTGGCGGCCAGGATCAGATCCAAAGCCCGCTTTACCTGCCGGGGATTGGCGTGATAAGTGGGGTTGTAGCTCTTGATCTTGATCTCTTCCGGAAATTTGGGGACCGTGCTCGCCTGGACGACGTCTTTGGGCAGGTCCACCAATACCGGCCCCGGCCGCCCGGAGCGGGCGATATGAAAAGCCTCATGGACGGTGTAGGCCAGAGTTTTGACGTCCTTAACCAGATAATTGTGCTTGGTACAGGGCCGGGTAATGCCGACGATGTCCACCTCTTGGAAGGCGTCGTTGCCGATCAGGGCGGTGGGCACCTGGCCGGTAAACACCACGATGGGAATGGAGTCCATGTAGGCCGAGGCAATGCCCGTTACCGTGTTGGTGGCGCCGGGGCCCGAAGTGACCAGGGCCACGCCCACCTGCGCAGAGGCCCGGGCATACCCGTCGGCGGCGTGGGCCGCGGCCTGTTCGTGGCGCACCAGGATATGCCTGATATCCGGATGCCGCGTCAGTTCATCGTAAATATCCAGAACCACTCCGCCGGGATAGCCGAAGATGTCCTTGACTCCTTCCCGTTTCAAACATTCCAGAAATATCTGGGCCCCGTTGCGTTTCATTGCATGGTTCCCTTCCGGCGATGCTGGGCCAAGATCTGTTCAATCCGGTCGCGGCCGGCCAACTTTAATTTCTGCAAGCGTTTGCGCTCCATGGTTTCCGCGGCCGTCAGATAGGGCCGGCGGTTGAATTCATCCAAAAGTTTCTCAAATTCCCGGTGTTCGTCTACATGTTTTTTCAACTCCGGGTCCCCATCCATTAACTGATCTATGAGTTCCTGGTCATGTCTTTCCATGCTTATCCTCTGACCATTCTAAAGATTATTAAACATAACATATTAGAATAGGGTTAGGTAGTTGTCAATTAACCGCAGAATAAGAACTTTCGCCAATGTCCGGGGCCAGTTGATGTTGGCCGCGGTTCTGCTCCGTAGGCCCTTACTGTCGCCACCCACAAAAAAAGCAGGGCCGCTGGCGGCCCTGCCTGTTAGTTTCGGTCGTGGGGGTGCGGGCTATGACCGCAACATCATCCTTGGCCCCACCAGCCCTAAAACCCACAGGCCGGCCGCGACGGACAACAATACGGCGCCGCCGGATACTCGGATGCCGGAAAGATGGGTTTCGAGCTGGGCTGGATTTTTCATGACAAATATTATATTGCAAACC
>JARRQO010000049.1:0-12830 GCA_037381685.1 Deltaproteobacteria bacterium
AAAATAAGGCAGGCGGGACAATTGCCGATGCCTTATGAAAGATTTACTAATCCCTGGCCCATGCCCCCAGCACCTATCACCTGATGGCCCGCTGGCGCAGGAGAAAGTCCGCCAGAGTGAGGCGCACCATGGCGGCAATGACCGTAACGATGCGGGGAATGGCGCTGATGTCGTGTCGCCCTTTAATCCTCAGGCTGCGGGGCCGACCCTCCACGTCAATGGTCTGTTGCTCTTGGGCGATGGAAGGAATGGGTTTCACCGCCGCGCTCAGGACAATCTCATCCCCATTGGAAATCCCCGCCAGGATGCCTCCGGCCCGGTTGGAGGCAAAGCCCCCGGGGACCAGGGGATCGTTGTTTTCCGAACCCAGCATCCGGGCCGCGGCAAACCCCGCGCCGATTTCCACCCCTTTGACCGCGCCCACGGACATCACCGCGTGGGCCAAAGCTGCGTCCAGTTTGTCAAAGACCGGCTCGCCCAATCCCGGGGGGCAGCCTTGCACCCGCACCTGCACCACCCCGCCCAGGGAGTCTCCCAGGGCCCTGACTTCCTGAACCCGCGTCTCCATAGCCGCCGCGGCCTTGGGGTCGGGACAGGCGTAAGGGTTATCCCAAATCCGGCTTTCATCCACTATCTCGGCCCGCACTCCGCCCAGTTCCAGGGTATAGGCCAGAATCTGGATACCATCGCGATCCAACACCTTTTGGGCCACCGCGCCCGCGGCCACCCGGGCCGCGGTTTCCCGGGCCGAAGCCCGGCCCCCGCCCCGGTGGTCCCGGATGCCGTACTTGGCCTGATAGGTGAAATCGCCGTGCCCGGGACGAAAGACGCTCCGCAGGATGTCATAATCCTGGCTTCTGACGTCCCGGTTGTAAATGACCAGGCTGATGGGTGTGCCACTGGTCAGACCCCCGAACACTCCGGAGAGAATCTCCACTCTGTCGGGCTCCCGGCGGCTGCTGGCATGGGCCTGAACGCCGGGCCGGCGCCGGGCCAGCTCGCCTTCGATGTCGGCCGCGCTGAGGGGCAACCGGGGCGGACAGCCGTCAATGACCGCGCCCAGGGCCGGACCGTGGGATTCTCCCCAGGTGGTCACCCGAAACAAATGTCCAAAGGTATTACCCGCCAAGGCTTCCGGCCTCCTCCGGTCTGAGGGCCGCCAACAACGTTTCCACCACTTGGGCGACATCCCGGTTGGTGGTGTCCAAGGTAATCTGGGCCGCGGCCTGATACAGGGGTTGGCGAGCCTCCAGCACTTCCGTGACCTCCCGGATGGTGTCGCTGCCGGTCAGGCTGGGCCGATTAGCATCCCGGGGCTGGTCTTGGGCCAGGCGAGCCCGGATGGTCTCCGGGGCCGCGGTCAGCCAGATGATGATGCCGTTTTCCCTCAGGGTCTCGATGTTGTCCGGATCCAAGACCACGCCGCCTCCGGTGGCCAGCACCTGTCCCCGGGTGGGCCGGAAGCGGGCCACCAGTTCTTTTTCCCGCCGCCGGAACTCGGCCCAGCCGCCCTGGGCCACGATAGCGGCAATTGGCTCCCCGGCCTCCTGGACCAGCATCTGGTCCAGATCCACAAAAGGACGCCCGAGAATCTCGGCCAGACGCGTCCCCACCGCGGTCTTGCCGGTGGCGCGGTAGCCGATGAGGACCAGGTTGGGGCCTCGCCGCTGCTGCGGCTGCGTCTCTATGCTCGCCATAAAAAGATCACAAAAAAGATGAATAAAGGCAATCAGTTAGCTTAAGTTTACTAAAATTTCCATGAGAAAGGAAGGGCTGAAAATCCAGGTATTGAGCCTTTTAGCTCTTATGGGGTTGTTTTCGCTTTTAAAGGCATTAATTTAGATATTTTTTTATTTTTTCAACCGAACACCGAAAACCGTACTCACCATTTCCCCCACAGGATCAGGCTCCCGATCACGATGAAGCTGACGCCGGCGACTTTTTGCAGCAGGCCCTCGGGCAGCCACTGGGCCATAAGGTTTCCGAGGACCACCCCCAACAGGGTAACCAGGCAAAGGGCCGTGCTGGCTCCCAGAAACACGGACACAGGCAGCCGGGTTTCCGCGGACATGGTCAGGGCCGCCAATTGAGTTTTATCCCCCATTTCCGCCAAAAAAATCGTCCCGAACGTGATCCAAAAGATCTTCCAATCCATAATTTATCAATTCCTATGTGGCCGTAAGCCGTCAGAAATCCGGCCTGATACCCAATCTTCCCAAAACCGAAAACCGCTTCCTACGGCAGCCGGTAACAGGAGCCTTCCCGGGCCGCGTCGATATAGTGCAGATAATCAAGGTCTGCCGCCATCTTTCGGGCTTGGGCCACAATCTCTTTCAATTCAGCGTCGCTGCGGCAGGGATCGTGGTGCGTCAACAGCAGGTTTTGCGCTTGTGCCTGTCGAGCCAGGGCCATCACCTCCTCAAAAGTGGAGTGCCCCCACCCCCGGCGTTCCTTGATTTCCGAGGGGAGATACTGAGCATCGTGGATCAACAGGTCGCATCCCCGGCAAAATTCCGCAAATTCCGGAACGCGCTTGCCTTTGGCCGCGCCCAACATTCCCAGCAGATGATCCCAGTGGCCGTGCGTCAGGAGCAAGTGAAAACGGCGGGGCAGCTCGTTCTCGATTATATGTTGGCCCAAAAGCCGGAAGCCGGTGCCGCCATCGATCACGACCCGTTGCCCGTTGGCCAGTACCACCTCAACGCAGGTGGTGTTACCGCCGTACTCCAGGGTTTCGGGACCGGGCGCCGGAATGGAACCCCTGGTGCCCCAAAATTTAATCTCCATATGATGAATCCACCTGATAGTCCGGTTCAATATTTAGCGCCACTCCCCATACCTTTGTTATTGATTGTACCAGGACTCAATTTAAATAACGCCTGCCCTCGCAAGAAATTGCTTCATTCTCCTCAGAAATTTTTCTGCCTTACTCTGCATGTCCAATACGATAGCATCATCCATGCCAGTCAAACGGGCCTTCGACAGCATCCCTTTGATCTCTTCTACAAGGGTCAAATGGCTACTCCTTCCCGGCGCACGTTTTCAAAAAGCGGACTTTTCCTCAACCGCAACCAATCCTCGGGGACCGGAAAGACAGTGATCAGAACCTCGTATTCCAGGCAGATGTCCGACACTGTCGCGCTCAGGCGGCCCAGCTCCCGGTTGGGATTGACTGACCCCTTGAGGGCGACGAGAATATCCAGGTCAGAGTCTGGATGTAAATCCCCGCGGGCGTAAGAGCCGTAGAGATAGACCCCGCTCAAGCGCTCGCCATAGAGTTCCTCCAGGCCTGTTTCAGTTCTTTAAGGGCCGAATGTATGGCTTTGGGTAACTTTTGCCAAGTCACTTGTTGCGATTCCTGATCATGGTGCTTTTTCCAAAAAAGCCGCCACCAGGCCGAAACAGCCGGTCAGCATCATATCGCCGAAGGGCGCGGCCATGACCCCGGGCCAGTCCTCTGCCAGGCGCCGCCGGGGCCCGGTGACCACGGTAAAAGCAAATTCGCTTTGAGCAAAAAAATCCGGCACGTAGGCGCAGCCATGCCCTTGATCCTCAAAAATCTCGTCGTTAGTCAGCCTGCCTTGTTGAAAGCGCCCCAGGTGAGAAAAGAATTTTTCCGGGCTCAGGAGCCCGGTGTGATGTTCATAAATTCCGTAAATCTGATCGCCCTTAACCAGCGCGGCAAAAGTGTGGGCGTTGCCGGCATTAACCACGGTAAGCCCGCGGCTCCGGTGTTCTGCGGCCTGGGGATCAAGCAGCGCCCCCCGGACCCCGGCGGCGCAGGTGTCCATCAGCAACGCCCCGCCCAAAATCTCGGCTACGGCTACCATCCGGGTAAGGTGGCCCGGGGGCTGCCAGTAGGCCAAATCCGCCAATTGGCCTCCCTGGATCAGAAAATTTTCCCAACCCTGGAAACGGAAGCGCCGGTTGCTGCCCTGGGGATGAAAGCCGTGATCCTGCACGGCCACGGCAAACTGTTTCGGAAAAGGGACCTCAAAAGTCGATAAGACCTGGCGCAGGGCCTCCACATCCACGTCGCCCAGGTTTAGGGTAACCGCCCCGGCAGGAGGGGTTTCGGTGAGGGTCACGCCCCAACCCTCCACTACCTCCAGGCGGTCGCTGAAGGTGAAGGCCGCCTGCCGCGTGGCCGAAACCGGCAGGCCCCGCTTCAAATGATGGCGCACCGCCTGCGCCACCGCGCCGCCGCCCATGACCTGTCCCTGCAAAAATATGGCCTGGCCCTGTTCGGTAAGACGCCGGATTCGCCGGCCCAAAACCTGGGTAGGCGCGGGCATCACCAGCTTGACGCCGTTTTCCAAGGCCTGGCCTGTTTGCCAAATCAAGATATCCTGGGTGCCGCCGCCCACGTCTATGGCTAAAAGCGAGCCTTTATGCATGGGCGCCCTCCCATCGGGCCGCCGCGGTCAGCACCAGACGCGCCGCTCGGTCCCGGGCCCGGCGAAACTGCTCCGAACGGTAGCCCGGATTCCATTTAAGGGTGGCCAAGTCATCGGAAACCACCAGCACCCCCGCTACCGGCACCCGCCGGAACCGGCCCAGGGTGAACAGGGCCGCCATTTCCATATCCACTCCCAGGACCCCCTGAGCCTGATACTGTTGCACCAGGTCCTTCGTTTCCCGGTAAAAGCCGTCGGTGGACCACACCGCGCCCTCCTGCCAGCGGCTATCCGAAGTTTCCATGAGATGACGCAGCATCCCCACCAGACCCGAATCCGGGTCCGCCGGCTGGCCATTGAGGGGATAATGCCGCGAGGTGCCTTCCGTGCTCACCGTGGTGGTGGGCAGCACCATATCACCGATGTCCAGATGAGGCTGGAGGGAGCCGCACCATCCCAGGGCCAGGACCATGCGGGCCCCCAGGGCAATGAGTTTTTCTATCACCATAACCGCATAAGACGCCCCCAGGGCCGGGGCCAAAAGGGTAATAGGCCGGTGGTCCCAGCTTCCTTCCCGCAGAGCGCAGTTGTAAATATAACGGGTCGGCTGAACGGGCTGCACCAGCCGGCAGAGATACCGGTAATCCGGCAGGGTGAAAGTCAGGATGACTCGATCCGTTACCGGCGCGTCCCAGGGTTCCCGGGTGGGGTTAATGATGGCCTCCGAGGCCGACGTCTCCTCTTTGCGGATCCAGGAGTCGGGCTCGACAACTTTTACGGCGCCGTCAATCCTGCTCTTCGCGGCCTGCCGGTTCCTTTTCACTTTCCACCCCAGGTAAACCACCACCCCGATAAGGCCCGCGAGCACCACATAGTCTGCAATATGGGTATATCGCTGAATGATCCACCAATTTTCTTTCAGCCGCATCCCCAGATAGGTGAGAAACCCGTTCCACAGGGTGGCCCCCGCTGCGGTAAAGAGAATAAAAGGAATCAGGGACATGCGGGCCAGGCCCGCGGGAATGGAAATAAGATGGCGCACCACCGGGATAAACCGGGCGATGAAAATCGTCTTGCCGCCATGCCGGAAGAAGAACGCCTTGGTCCAGTCCAGGTGATGCGGGTTGAGCAGCAGGTAGCGGCCGTAGCGCAACACCACCGCCTCTCCCAACATCCCCATGCCGTAGGACAGCAAGGAACCCGTGATAGACCCCAGGCTGCTGGCCACGATCACCGGGATCACGTCGAAATGACCCATGACAATCAAGAACCCCGCGAAGGGCATGACCAGCTCGCTGGGTATGGGGAAAATCATGCTCTCCAGGGCCATGAGGATGAAAATCCCGCCGTATCCCAAATAATGGATGAGCAGCGTATTATAGTGAACGAGAAATTCAGTCAGCCCCATGGATTCAACTTTCTTCCAATTCCTGCTGCCGGATGCGCTTCTCCACCTTTGATTGCACCGCCGTGAGCCCGGCGCTTAAACTCACGGGGTAGCGGGCCGGGTTCTGAAGAGACTTATAAACGGCCGGCAGCTTGGCAAACTGGTCCCGAAAATATTCCCGGTTTTCTTTCAGGGTCGGCAATTGCCCGGTGAGTCGGCCGCCCGCCATCACCGGCACCAGCCGCGGGCTGCCCTCCGCCACCTCTTCGTGCCGCAGGGCGATGACATCCCGTTGCATGTTGCCCTGGGCGTCGTATATGCGCCAAACCTGCTTTTTGTCCGCCAGGGTTACCTTGCCGCTGGACAGCTTCATCACTGGCCGATCCCCATATCGCACCAGTTTATAGGCGATGTTGAAGTAGGGCGCGTCTGCCGAGACCCCTACTTTGGTGCCCGTGGCAAAGGCGTCGATGGCGGCTCCGTCGGCCAGCACCCGGGCGATTTTATGCTCATCAAAACCGCTGCTGGCCAGGATGCGCACATAGTCCAGGCCGTTGTCGTCCAGGACGCGGCGCACCTTTTTGCTGATTGCCGCCATATCCCCGCTGTCCAGACGCACATACTGCAGGCGCTCGCCTCGGGCTTCCATCTCTTTGGCCACCGTGACTGCGTGGTGCGCCCCGGAAATATCGTCAAAAGTGTCAATCAACAGGGTGGTGCTGGCCGGGAAATTTCGGGCAAACACCCGGAAAGACTCGATTTCGTGGGGAAAACTGGTAATGTAGGAATGGGCCATGGTCCCGAAGATGGGGAGGTCGTAAAGTTTTCCCGCCAGGACGTTGCTGCTGCCGGCAAATCCAGCCAGATAAGTGGCCCGGGCCACCTTCAGGCCCGCGTCGCTGCCGTGGGTCCGCCTCAGGGAGAAGTCAACCAACGGCCGGCCCTCGGCCGCTTGGGTGACCCGGGAGGCCTTGGTGGCGATCAGGGTCTGCAGGCTGACCGCGTTGATGATAAAGGTCTCCACCAGTTGCGCCTCGATAATCGGGGCGCTCACCTCCAAGATCGGCTCATCTTCGAAAAAAATGCTGCCTTCCGGCAGGGCGTGCACTTCCCCGGTAAAACGCAAATCTTTCAGGTAGTCCAGGAAACGGGTCTGAAAGAGGCCGGTGGAGGCGAGATAATCCAGATCTTCTTTCCTGAAGCGCAGGGTTTTCAGGTATTCTAAGGCCTCGGCCAGCCCCGCGGCCACAAAGTAGCTCCGCTGCTCCGGGTACTTGCGGATGAACAGGCTGAAGGTGGCCTCGCCCTGCATTTCCTGGTCGAAATAGCAGGCCGCCATGGTCAATTGATACAAGTCCGTCAACAGGGCCAGCCGTTCCCCCAGAGGATGTTGGTCCACGTTCACCTCGGAAGCAAAATCGTGTCCCGGGGTCAGGGCGGCGCCTTTACGCCGCGGCCAGCCCCCGGGCTGGGAAAATTCTTATTATCTTATTATAACGACTCGTTGATTTCTATATTTTTACTTAATATTTCGAAACGGCTACGGGCTTGACCTGCAAGAGAGGACTGGCGGCTTGCCAATGTTGGGTGCGGCCTACGCGCCAAAGATCTTAGCCCCGGGAAAACACATCGCCATCCAAATCCAGCCGCTCTCCGGCCAGCAGCCGCCGGTAGCCCAGGGCCGCCACCATAGCGGCGTTGTCGGTGCATAGGGCCAGGGGCGGCAGGCACAACTCAAACCCCTCGGTTTGGGCCTGGGACCTCAGGGTCCGGCGCAGCACGCCATTGGCGGCCACGCCCCCGCACACCACCAGGCGGGTGCAGTCCGTTTCGGCGAGGGCCAGCCCGGCCCGGCTCGTGAGGCTGTCCACCACCGCGGCCTGGAAACTGGCGGCCAGATCATTTTTGGCCACCTCATCGCCGAGAATTTCCGGCTGCTTTTTTAACTGGTGGACCACCGCGGTCTTCAGCCCGGAAAACGAAAAGGTCAAGGGTTCTTCCCGGATGCGGGGCCGGGGCAGGTTATAGGCCTCGGGGTTGCCGTTGGCGGCCAGGGCCTCGATCTTGACCCCGCCGGGGTAGCCCAACTCCATGAGTTTGGCCACTTTGTCAAATGCCTCCCCTGCGGCGTCATCCCGGCTCCGGCCCAACAGGGTCATCTCCGTAAAACCGTTAACTTTATAGAGATTGGTGTGGCCGCCGGAGACCACCAGGGCCACAAAAGGAAACGCCGGGGGGGTCTCCGTCAAAAACGCCGCCATGATGTGCGCCTGCAGATGGTGTACCCCCACCAGGGGTTTTTGCCGGGTAAAGGCCAGGGCCTTGGCCGCGGCCATGCCGATGACCAGGGCCCCGATAAGTCCCGGCCCCTGGGTCACCGCCAGGCCGTCCAGCTCATTTAGGCCCACTCCGGCCTGATCCAGCGCCCCCTGGATCACCGGCAGGATGTTTTCCAGGTGCCGCCGGGCCGCCAGCTCCGGCACCACCCCGCCGTATTGCGCGTGCAGCTCGAATTGCGTAGCTACCACCGAAGACATCACCACGCGCCCCTCCGCCACCACCGCCGCGGCGGTCTCATCGCAGGAAGTTTCGATTCCCAGGATTAGCATCGTGAATTAAAAAACCGCCGATAAACGCCGATACACAGAGATATGGCGTTTATCTGCGTTAATCTGCGGTTCCATTTGTTTTTCCAACAACCAAAGATGCTTTGATTTTCGCCACCTTTTCCGGCCCCAATCCCGCAACCTTTTCCAGGTCCTCCACCTTCTTGAACGGCCCGTGATCTTTGCGGTAATCCACAATCCTTTTTGCCAAAACCGGGCCGATTCCCCGGATCAACTTAAGGTCCGCGGCGCGGGCCCGGTTCAGTTCAAGAGGCAGCCCCAGGGAAAGAAGCCGGGGCGCGGACATGCTCGCCAGGCGATAGCCCCCGTTTGGGATTACCTCCACCCGGGTGCCGCTGGCGATTTTTGTAGCCTTGTCCGGCGCCTCCCCTGGCGCCCCGGCCCGTTGCCAGACCTCCCCCAGGGTGGGCGGCTGCGGAAAGGAATAAATTCCGGGATGGGCCACCGGGCCAGTAACTTCCACAAAAGCGAGGTGCATAATCTTAGGTAGGGCCGGGGAAGGGGGGAAGAACCAGTGGGCCCGCCAGAGGTACAAGCCCAGGAGCGTTGCGGCCAGGACCAGAATGACGCCCAATTGGGACCGGCTGAAAGCTGGTAAGGGTTTCACGATCGGGGGACAAGGCGAAAAGGGGCAAAGGGAAAAAGGGAGAAGACCGTATCGGGGCGCCTCATGTGTGACGTGTCTCCATAATCGGCCGGGGAAAGGGGAAGGGAACAATCAAAGTGACCGGATGGGTGAGGCTTCTCCCTTTTCGCCTTGTGCCCTCTTCCCCCGTTTGCCCCGGTTTATTATTTACCTGCCCCTTGTTCATCCCGGAACAACTTATAATTAATCGAATCCACCAGGGCCTGCCAGGAGGCGTCGATGATGTCGGTGGCCACCCCCACCGTGTTCCACCAGGCCTGGCCGTCCCGGGAGATGATCAGGACCCGCACCTTGGCGCCGGTGCCCCGCATCCCCGGCAGCACCCTGACCTTGTAGTCCTCCAGGATGACTTCCATCAGCCGGGGATAAAACCGCACCAGGGCCTTGAGGAGCGCGTTGTATAAGGCGTCCACCGGCCCGTTGCCGAACGCCGCGGTGTGCACTTCATGGGGCCCCACCCGCACCCGCAGGGTGGCTTCGGGCACCGGAGGGTCGCTGCCCCCCACCTTCTGATCGATGATCCGGTAGGATTGGAGCTGAAAATATTCCTTGTGCTGCCCCAGCGCCGCCCTGAGGAGCAGTTCCAGGGAGGCCTCGGCGTCTTCAAACTGAAAACCCTGGGATTCCAGGTCCTTTACTTTGGCCAAGATGGTTTTGACGTTGCTGTCAAAGGGCGGCAGCTCCAGCCCCTGCATTTCCAGGTCCAGCAACTGCTTCAGCCGGTCCAGGGCCTGGCGCACCGCCACGTCGTGGGTCCCCAAATCCAGCCCCAACTCCTGGGCCTTCATGAGGATATTGCCCCGGCCCGACAGGTCCGAGACCGGGATCACCCGGAGGTTGCCCACCAGGGCCGGATCGATGTGCTCGTAAGCCTTGGGGTTGCGCTTCACCGCCGCGGCGTGCACCCCGCCTTTATGGGCAAAGGCGCTCTTGCCCACGTACGCCTGGTAGCGGTTGGAGCGCAGGTTGGCGACCTCAAACACGAACCGGGAGACCTCGGTGAGCCGCGCCAGGTTTTCCGGGCTCAGACATTCCAACCCCATCTTTACCTGGAGATTGGGGATGATGGAGCACAGGTTGGCATTGCCGCAGCGTTCCCCCACGCCGTTGATGGTCCCCTGCACCTGGCCGCATCCCAGCTCAATTGCGGCGAGAGAGTTGGCCACCGCCAGCTCCGAGTCGTTGTGCGCGTGAATTCCCAAAGGCGCATGGGGAAGATGCGCCTGTACCGCCTTAATGATTCCGATGAGCTCGCTGGGCAGGGTGCCGCCGTTGGTGTCGCACAGCACCAGGATCTGGGCCCCGCCGTCCAGCGCGGCCTCAAGGGTCCTCAGGGCATAGTCCCGGTCTTCTTTAAAGGCGTCAAAAAAGTGTTCCGCGTCATAAAAGAGCTCTTCCACCCGGGGCTTGAGATAGGCCAGGGACCCGGCGATGAGTTCCAGATTGCGCTCCGGGGTGGTCTGCAGGACTTCTTTGACCTGGAACAGCGACGACTTGCCGAACAAGGTCACTACCGAGGACCGGCTGATCAGGAGTTCCTGAAAAACGGGATCGGATTCCGGCGGCCGGTCCTTGTGGTGGGTGCTGCCGAACGCGGTGATGCGGCTGCCGTTCAAATCGTAATTGCGGATTTCCGCAAAAAAATCCTTGTCCTTGGGGTTGGAGCCCGGCCAGCCGCCTTCGATGTAATGAATGCCCAACTGCGCCAGTTTCTGGGCGATGCGAATTTTATCGGCCAGGGACAGATTGAAATCCTCGGCCTGGGTGCCGTCCCTCAAGGTGGTGTCGTAGATTTTTACCTGGCGCATGGCGTCCCTCATGTCGGAGCGCACCTGAGTGTGCGTCCTGATCGAAGGCAGACACAACAGATCCGCCTCCTGTACAAAATGCTTACCTTTCCGCCGGCGGCGTCTCCAGCCCGAAGGCGTCGTGGAGCACCCGCACCGCCAACTCCGCGTATTTATCTTCAATCACACAGGAAATTTTGATCTCCGAGGTGCTGATCATCAAAATGTTGATATTTTCCGCGGCCATGGCTTCGAACATGCGCGCCGCCACTCCGGCGTTGTTCTTCATGCCCACCCCCACCACGGAAACCTTGGCGATATTCTCTTCGCTCAATACCATCTCGGCCCCGATATCTACGGCCACGGGCTTGACAATCTCCAGGGTCCTTTTCAAGTCACCCTTGGGCACGGTAAAGGTAAGGTCGGTATGGCCCTCGATACTGGTGTTCTGAATGATCATATCCACCACAATGTTGGCGTTAGCCACCGGCTGGAACAGGTGCAGCGCCACCCCGGGGCGATCGGGAACTTTGGTGACGGTTACCCTGGCGTCATTTCTGCTTAGAGCCACACCCGATACTGGCACAATTTCCATTTCTGCATCCTCCACGGTCACCAGGGTGCCCGGGTCTTGAGAAAAACTGCTGCGCACCACCAAAGGCACGCCGTAACGCCTGGCAAAGCCCACGGACCGAATCTCCAAAACCTTGGCTCCCATGGATGACAGTTCCAGCATTTCGTCATAGGAGATACGTTCAAGTTTGCGGGCCTTGGGGTAGACGCGGGGATCGGTGGTGTAAATCCCATCCACGTCAGTGTAAATTTCACAGAGATCGGCTTTCAGGGCCGCGGCTACGGCCACCGCGGTGGTGTCGGAGCCCCCCCGGCCGAGGGTGGTAATATTACCCACTTCGTCTACCCCCTGAAAGCCGGCCACGGTAACGACCCTCCCTTTCTTCAATTCCTTCTGGACCCGGGCGGTATCGATGCCGATGATTCGGGCCCGACCGTAAGCGCGATCGGTGTAAATCCGGGCCTGGTGGCTGAGCAGAGAAGTAGCCGGCACCCCTTGGGATCTAAGAAACATGGAGAACAGGGACACGGTCACCTGTTCGCCGGTGGCCAAAAGCACATCCAGTTCCCGGGGGTCCGGGTCGTCGGCCAACTCGGTGGCCAGCCGGATGAGGCGGTCGGTTTCCCCGGCCATGGCGGACAGCACCACCACCATCTTGTTGCCGTTTTGCCACCCTTTGATCACCCGGTTGGCCACGTTGGCGATGCGATCCGGGTCGGCCACAGAGGTGCCACCGTATTTCTGTACAATTATGGCCACACCTGCACTCCAGTAATTTAAAAATTTATTAATTATATCTCAACTTTAAAAAAAGCAAAGTGCTACCCGGCGCTCTTAATTGGGAAAATGGCTAAATTTTTCCATCGATGCTGCCAACTCCTGGAGCATGGCTCGGTGACGCAATAATTACTGTCCTGGGAGCAGCTGACGTACCTTATCAGCCACTGGGGTGAAGTGGGGAAGGAACCCATGCTCCGTATCCTGGGAGAAGACCCTATAAGCATGGCGGAAAAGGCTCTGGGTCTAAAAACGCCCTGCAGGCCTTGGGAAACTGTGAAATGAAGTTTTTGGAGGAAGGGCCAATTGGTATTGGACGACTAACTCGCCAAAAGAGTTTTTGGAAGGTCGGACCGGCCGCATAAGTGTCCTTGCTCCAGGGAAAGCTTTTTGGATCGCATTGAGAAAACCGATTCACTGAAAGATCTTTGATTATTTAAATAATCTAAGATGTTTTTCTTGACAATGTTATGGAAGGTGTGCATAAAATGATCTTGTCTTTATCTTCTTCTCTTACTTCCAAAGCTAATAAGCTACCTCAAACTGCAACTCATTTCGTTTCCATATTCAAGATATAGAGAATAATTCCTCAACCTTCGCTGCCCAAAAAATTCCGCTCTTAAGGCTCCAAAGAT
>JARRQO010000050.1:0-17535 GCA_037381685.1 Deltaproteobacteria bacterium
TCCGGAGCAAAGACTACGGCACTTTTTGGCGGGTGTTGGAAGAAAAAGAGGTATGGCAAACCATCGCCGAAGATCCCCAGACCGGGGAAACCCGCATGGTTCCTGCTATTTACTTGTCTTACTGGAAAATTCAGGAGGGGACGCCTCCCGGGGTCGGCAAGATGATGGGATTTATCTATACCCTGCTGGATAATACCTTTGCGCTGCATTGGGAGATTGCGTCCTGATATCGTCAGGAATAGTTTATTCCCCATGGGATATCCGGCCGGTATGGTAGAGCCGGAAGCCCAACAGGCAGAGAGATTGACCGTCAGGCTTTAGATCAATCGCGGCGGCATTGGCCTCGCCTCCTACCCACCAGGTCCGCCCGGTGCGGAAGGGCTTCATAGCAAATTGCAGTCAAACGGCAATTTTCCTGTAGGGGCGGACCTAGAGCGTTTGCCAAAAGTTTTTTCCTCTAATTCCCTCTCCCCCCGCCGGGGGGAGAGGGTCAGGGTGAGGGGGGTGAAGAATAAACTTTTGGCATTGAATATATGTGTCCGCCCTTGACCGAGGGCGCAAGGCGGCTGTGCCTCTACGAGTCTAGTTTTTTCGACTGCGACTTGGTATCACTACCGTCCGGATCCCCCGCCCAGGCCGTAGCGGGAAAGCGCCGCGCCTCCCGCCTGCCATCGCCTCAGCTCGCCATAAATTGTCCCGGCTCAACCCGGGCAGGCTCAATCCTCGCCGCCGTAGCCGCCGGTGGCCTTACCCCGGAAGACTATGTAGTTGTAAGCGTTATATATCAGCATAATCGGCAAGATAAAGGCGACGACGACGAGCATGATCACCAGGGTGAGGTAGGGAGATGCTGCCGTCTCCAGGGTGACAGACGGCGGAATGACGTAGGGGTGAATGCCGGCGGCCGTCCCGCACGTGGCCAGGGCAAAGAGAACCACACTCCACACAAAGGGCGCGGTCTCCTGGAGTTTCCCCAGGCTGCGCATCAGCAGGATGAAGGCCACCGCGGCCAGCAGCAGCGGAAACAAGGTCAGCCAGAAATCCGGGCCGGTGAACCATTTTTGGACCAGAAAGGGGTATCTATAAGCGGACCACACGGCCAGGGACACGGCCAGGATCACCAAAGGCCAGGCGCTCGCCCGGGCATAGCGGTAGCTCTCGCGTTGCAGGTCTCCTTCGGTTTTCATAATCAGCCAGGTGGCTCCCAGGAGCGTGTAGCCGCAGACCACGGCCAGGGCCACCACGGCCGCAAAGGGATTCAGCCAACCAAAGACGCCGCCGACGAATTTATCGCCCTGCATCGCCAGGCCCGCGAGAAAGCCGCCCACTGCAAAGCCCTGGGCCAGGGTGGCGGCCAAGCTGCCCCATCCGAAGGCCAGACTCCAGGCGCGTTTGTCCTTCGCTTCCGCCCTGAAGTCAAAGGACACCCCCCGGAAGGCCATGGCGATGATCATGGCAATCAGGGGAATATACAGCGCGGTAAAGATCACTCCGTAGGCCAGGGGAAAGGCCCCGAAGAACAGCCCGCCCACGACTACCAGCCAGGTGAGGTTGGCGTGCCAGATGGGACCGATGCTGCCCATGAGGATGCTGTGGTGCTTCTCATCTTTGGTAAACAGGGAGATGATGCCGACCCCCAGATCGAAGCCGTCCAGACCCACCGCCAGAAACAACACCAAGGCCAAAATGGCAAACCAGATATCCGGGAGACTCATTTCCATGGCCACTCTCCTGTTGCCAACTTCGCTTTGCCCGGCAACGGCCGGGAGAGATCGGGCCCTTTTTTGACGATTTGCCAGCTAAAAACCAAAAGGGCCGTAAACAAAATAATGTAGACCGCGCCATAGACGAACAGGGAGGTGCCCACCGCGGTGGCGGGCAGGGTAGAGGCCCCGTCGGTGGTGCGCAGCAACCCATAAATCACCCAGGGCTGGCGGCCCATCTCCCGGGTGATCCAGCCGGCCCAGATGGCCACCAGCCCGGAAGGAATGGCGGCCACCCAGACATAGAGCAGCCATTTGTTCTCACTGATGCGCTCCGGGGCCAGCCAGCCCTTGCGCCAGTACCACAGGGTACCCAGCATCATGAAAAACAGCAGAAAGCCGATGCCGGCCATCACCCGGAACCCATAAAAAATGGGGACGATGGGAGGTTGATCTTGGGGAGGAAATTCCTTCAGGCCCTTAACCTGGCCGATAAATTTGTGTTTGGTCAGGAGGGTCAACATATAGGGGACGTTGATAAAGGTCCAGGCGTTTTTTTGTCCGGCGAAATCGGGCCAGGCAAAGGCGTGCCAGGTGGCTCCGGTGCCGGGGGCGTTGGTGTTCCAGTGGGACTCGATGCCCGCCAGCTTGGCGGGCTGGGTGCGGGCCACGCTGCGGCCCGACCCGTCCCCCAGATAAATCTGCAGGGGCGTGGCCATAATGGCGATGACCAGCGCCACCTTGAGGGAGCGGCTGAAAAAGTCCACGTGGCGCTTCTTCAAAATGTACCAGGCGCTGATGCCGCCCATGACGAACACGGTATATTCGATGCAAGCGACCCACATGTGGGAGGTGCCCCAGGGCATGTCAGGGCTGAACAGGCTGCCCCAAAAGCTGGTGGAAATATAACGGCTGCCGTCCCAGTAGCCCCCCGCCGGGGTCTGCATCCAGGAATTGGCCACCAGGATCCAGAACGCCGACAGGGAGGCCCCCAGGGCCACCATGCAGGTGGCGAAGTAGTGGACCTTTTTGGAGACCCGATTCCAGCCAAAGAACATGATGCCCAGGAATCCCGCTTCCAGCATGAAGGCGCTGACGGTTTCAAAACCCAGGATATTACCGAAAAAACCGCCGGTGGCGATGGAAAATTTGTCCCAGTTGGTGCCGAACTGGAACTCCAGGGGCACCCCGCTGATTACCCCCACGGCCAGGACCAGGAGGAAAAATTTGCTCCAGAAACGGGTGTGATGATAGTAAGCGTCGTTCCCGGTTTTGAGCCAGAGGCCCTCCATCACCACTAACATGGCGCTTAAGCCCACGGACAATGCCGCCCAGGAAATGTGAAACATGGTGGTCACAGCAAACTGAATCCGGGAAAGCATGACGTGGGCATATCCATCCATGGGACATCCTCCGGGCGGGATTTCGTTTTAATATAAGTACAAACTTTTGACATGCAAATCGTTTCTGCATTTAAGCGGCGCCGGCTGGAAATACCGCCGCGGCTCACAATTTTCTAAATACCGCGGTTTGGACTACGGCGCAGAGCTCAGAAGCATTTCTAACGGGAGCGGCGCCTTATCGGGGTAATTGAAACGCAGATTCTCTTAGCTGATACAAGTACAAACTGGGGGATTTGTAAATTTTTCTGCAAGCCCGGGATCCACCTGAGATGGGAGAGGGCCATCACCCGATACCGGATGTGGCCCGTATTGGCGGACTATCCAGTTTAGGAATGCAGCGGCAGGTTTACCCTTTCCAGGAATTGTTTATGATGCCGGGCCCGATAGTCAATCAACGCATAGAGGGCCAGTTTGACCCAATCCTTGACGAACATCCAGATAAACACATAGGCCCAAACCCACCCGATGAGATACCAGGGCAGAGCCGGCACCAGCCAGCCGAATCCCACCATGAGGACCGCCACCCCTTGGGTGCAGACGATAGCCAGAAACAACGGCAGGGATGGGAAGGGCCGCCGCCAGAAACTCGCCTTGGTGCGGGTGATAAACAGGAGCAAATGGCCGCCCGCCACCAGCCGCAGAAAGATCAGGGTCTGGAGTTCAGGCAGACTCAGGTTCAGATAGGTCATGCCCAGCCACCACAGCAGAAAACTCTCGATGGTCGCCATAAAGCCCAGGATGGTGGAAACCGTGAGCACCCGCGGCATTTCCCAGCGCACCGGAGTGGGGCTGAGATAGGTGTGGTCATAGGCAATGGTCATGATGGGAATGTCATCCAGCAAGGCCAGGATGATGATCATCATGGCGGTAAGGGGAAAGACATTATAGGCCAGCATGGCCGCAACCACGAAAATCATGATGCTGATGGTCATGGCAATGCGGTAAATCGTGTAGCTCATCATGCGCTCAAAGATGCACCGGGCTTCCTCCACGGCCTTGATGATCACCCCCAGCCCCGGTGCGGTCAGAATCAAGGCCGCGGCGGCCTGGGCCGCATTGGTGGCCCCGGACACGGCAACACCCACCTCCGCCTGCTTCAGGGCCGGGGCGTCATTGACCCCGTCTCCGGTCATACCCACCAGATGGCCCCGGTCCTGCAAGGATTTAACAATCAAATACTTGTGTTCCGGATATACTTCGGCAAAGCCATCGGCCTTTTCGATGACGGCCTCCATTTCCGCAGTCAGGTCACAGACGCATTCATCCTCGGAGGGGAAAATGCTGGCGGCCGGCTGAATGTTGGTCCCCATGTGCAGCTCCCGGGCGATTTCCCGTCCGATGGCTTCGTTGTCACCGGTGATCATTTTCACTCGGATACCATAGGCTTCGGCTTTCGAGATAACCTCGGCGGAGTCTTCCCGGGGCGGATCATACAGGGGCAGGATGCCCAGAAAGCGCCAGTGCTCGCCGTCGTCGGCCCGGGCCACACCCAGGGTGCGAAAGCCCCGGCCTGCCAGTTCATCCACGCTCTGCTGGACCCGCTCACTGGTTACGTCATCCATGACGCTGAGCTGGAGGATGACCTGGGGCGCGCCCTTGGCCACCTTAAAAGTCTTGCCGTTTTCGGAAATAGTGGCTTCGGTGCGCTTGCGAATGGGGTCGAAGGGGATAAATTTCATTAATGAACAGGCCTTAAGGACGTCTTGATCTTCAAGCCCGCCTAATACTGCCTCATCTATGGCGTCCCGGTTCTCTTCCCGGGAGGCCAGACAGGCGGCCATGATGACTTCCTGGGGATCTTCGGTGCCAAAGAGCACCGGCTCCCCCAGGGTTAATCTATTCTGGGTCAGGGTACCGGTCTTATCGGAACACAGGACGTCAATTCCGGCCATTTCCTCAATGGACTGCAGCCGGGAGACGATGGCTTTCATTTTGGAAAGGGCCAGGGCCCCCAGGGCCATGGTGACCGACAGCACCGCCGGCATGGCTACCGGGATGGAGGCCACCACCAGGATCAGGACAAACTGAATGAGATCCAGCGGCGGCAAGCCCCGGTGCAATTCCACTACCACTAACACGACGCTGAGGGCGATGGCGATGACGATGAGGAAGTCGCCAATGCGCATCACTGCTTTTTGAAAATGGGAAACTGCGCCGGCGGTCTCCACCAGCTTGGCGGTGCGCGCAAAGAAGGTATTGCCCCCGGTCGCGGTGACCAGGGCCACCATCTCTCCCTGCTTGGCGATGGAGCCCGAATAGGCGATTTCATTTTTCTTCTTGGTGACCGGCAGCGATTCTCCGGTCAGGGCGGACTGGTCGATATTGAGATAATCACCTTCCACCAACTTGACATCAGCCGGAATCACATCACCGAGCCGGATGCGGATGACGTCCCCCGGCACTAATCCCCGGGCCTCAATTTCCTGCCATTTTCCGTCCCGAAGGACCCGGGCGGTCAGAGCCAATTCTTTTTTGAGCTCCTCTAAGGCATTACTGGCTTCATTCTCCTCCCAGAAACCGATCACCGCGTTGAACACCAACAGGAACATGATGATGCTGAAATCACCCCAGTTGCGCACCAGGGCGGACAATAGCGCGGCTACTTCGATCATCCAGGGGATCGGTCCCCAGAAGTACTGCAGGAATTTGAGGATAGGGTGGGCCTTTTTCTCTTCCAAGGCATTGAAGCCATACTGGGCTAGGCGGGCCTCGGCCTCAGCCCCGCTCAAGCCCTGCGGACTGCTGGCCAGTTCGGCAAACAGCTTTTCCGGACTTTTTTGTTTGGCTTCTTCCCCGCTGATGATGACTGGTTCGGGTTCAGGCATGGTTTGGGGTCCCTTCCAGAGTGTTACCTCAATTAAAAAGTAGGCATTCTTATGGGTTGCGTCCAGTGGCCCAAGCCGTTTCCCGGCAGAGTTCAGATCGTCTCTGACGATTCACCGGGTGATCACGCCCAGGGTTCCGCAGATAAGTTAGGTTTCGGAAAGCCTGGCGCTGCCTGGGCCGCGGCAGGTCAGGGCTCCGGTTCATAGCCTTCCATCAACCTCTGGGCTTGATGGGCCACCTCGGGTGGAAAAAGACGTAATTGGGACGAGAAAAAATCGTATTGGGGCAGGTAGCGTAAGATCAGTTCCACCAGGGCCATGGCCTGAACGCGGTCACGACTGCGCTTGGCCGGCTCCCGGCCCTCTTGCTGGCTGAGCCAGAGCTTATGCAGGGCCAGAGCCCGGGGGTCGGGGACCACCATCAGGGCCGGATTGCCCCTTTGGCCGATAACTATCTGGGAAAACTTGGGAGAGTTAACCAGCGCGGTTAGATCGCCGGATTCGGCCGGCACCGGGGGCCTGGGATCAGCATAATCTCCGGGTTTGGTCAGGGTTCTGACGACCGGCGGATGCACGAATCGCACCCGGAAGCCGGTTTTATTAACGGCCTGGAAATCTTCGCTGGACAGGATCGAAAAAGAGCGGTCCGCCTGGCGGAGCAGGCCCAGGAGGTCGTCCGGCGGAATCGGCGTTGCCGCAGCAAGAGTAATTTGCCCGCTGTCCTCCCACAAAGATGAATCTTTAGAGGTGTCAATAAAGACCTCCGCAGCAAATTCAAACGCATGCAAGGCGTGAGCCCCGATCACCAAAAGCGGCGCCTTGGCCAAAGCGCTTGATTCCAGACGGCGCCCAATACGGATGACCGGTTCCGGAACGCGGTGGATCAGGGCGGCGCGACAAAACCGGGCCGTGGCGGCCAGATGGTCACGCTGGCGGGCCAGCCGCGCGCTCACCTCCCGGCGCTGGCGGGTGAATTCCGCCAGCAGCCGCTCGGTTGCCGGCGAACGGGGCCCCAGGCTGGCGCCGTTGCCATAGCGGTCGCGGTATTTATAGAGGTATTCCTTGCCCTTGATCCTTTTCCAATGCATGCCGCCCTTGAAGGGCTGGCCGGCTCTCAGGGCGTGGACATAGTCCTGATGGGCCTGGATGGCCTGGGCCAGGGTTTGTTGTTGAGTGGGGGAAAATTCCCGAAAAAAATATGCGGCTGCCATATCTATCCTTCAATATTTATGTTATAATTTTATGAAGGATAAAATATTAAATCAAGCAATTTTTTTATTGCCAAAAGTTCATTAATTGCGATAAAAGCTATATTAGTTTTTTGCAAAGGAGAATGTCCCCATGAGACCCAGCACCGAAATCGATACCTTGCGCCAGCAGCTCCCCTACCACCGGCTGCGGCAAACCCGTAAAAGTAAAGTGTTGCCTATCGACTGGCCTACCGAATGGGAGCGCTTTGACGCGGGTGAACTCTTTAACTTTGACCTGGCTTCCATACCTAAGACTATGTTGGAAAATATGCGCAAACGCCAGGATGTCTTGATGGATGGCAACCAGGCCGCCATTTCGGTGTTGACCCGCCTGGTGGACGGACTCTGCGGCTATCCCATCACCCCCTCCACTCCCATTGCCGAAACCTTCGCCCGGGCCGCAGCCCACGGTCAGAAGGACCTCTTCGGCAACGAGCTCATGTATTTTCAGCCCAGTGACGAGCTTTCCGCCATCGCCGCAGTGGAAGCCATGGCCTGCCAGGGTGGGCGCTACGCCGACAATACCTCCTCGCAGGGCCTGGTGCTCAAGACCAAGAATCTCTTCTCCGTGGCGGGTAAACGCCTGCCGGTGGTCATGACCGTTATGGCCCGGGAGGTCAACAAAGGTTCGCTTTCCATCCACTGTGGCCACTCTGATTTTTATGCCGTGCGCAATGCCGGCTGGGCCCAACTGGTGAGCGCCGACAACCAGGAAATGCACGATCTGCTCCCCGTGGCCTTCAAGGTGAGCGAACTCAAGCAGGTGATGCTCCCCACCATGGTCATCGGCGACGGTTTCATCAAGAGCCACGCCATTGAAAATATCAAGGAACTCTCCAACGCCTTCCTGGAATATTATGTGGGGCCGCCTAACCGCCTCTACCAGCCCAATTTCGAGCACGGCACCCTCACCGGCACCTTCACTGACACTGACCTGACCATGGAAGGCCAGGTGTCCCAGGATCTGGCATACCGGTTTTTAAGGCGGGGCTTTATCTTGGCCATGAACGTCATGAACAAGATTCTGGGCACCAATCTCAAAGTGGTGGAATGCTACCGCACCGAAGACGCCGACATGGTGGTGGTCCTGTTAGGGTCCGCGGCCGGCGTCGTCAAGGATGTGGTGGACTACTACCGGGATGTCAAGGGCTATAATATCGGGGTGGTGCGGCCGGTGTTGTTCAATCCGCCCTGCTACGAAGAACTGGCATACGGCATGCGTAAAGCCAAGGTGATTTCCGTGTTGGAGCGCTCCGGTACGGCCCACAACCAGCTGCTCTTGGCGGACGTGCAGGCCTCACTGCAAATTTCTCTCCGGGCCGGCCGGGAAGGCAAAAAGGAGCACCGCTTCTATGGCCGGACCGATATGCCCACTCTGTTCCACGGGGTCTATGGTCTGGGCAGCAAGGACTTCAACAAATACGACGCTGCCGCGGTGGTGGAAAACATGCTGTCGTTTTACGAAAAGAAGCGGCGCTTCCACCGGGATTTTTACGTGGGCATCGAAGGCCCCCTGACGCTTAGGCCCTCGCCGCTGACCGGCTATCTGGAACGAGAGTTGAGCATGACCTTCATCGGGGTGGGGGCCGAAGGCGTCAAGACCGCGCTGGAGTCCGCGGCCCTGATCTATGCCCAGGATGTGGGCACCGGCAAGAAATACATCCAGTCCGGGGCCCGCTATGGCGCGGCCCGCAAAGGCGCTCCCGTTTTCATGAATCTGCGCCTCTCCTCCCAACCCATCCGCAATTCCTCGGAACTCACGGAACGCGACGTCCTGGCCTTCTTCAACGAAAAATTCCTTTCCGACCAGATTTTAAGGGAGTACGTGGGCGGCCTGAAGGAAAACGGCCTGCTGGTAATCAATACCACCAAAAGCTGCTATGATGTCATAGCCTCCTTCCCGCCTCAGGTGCAGTCCATAATCAAATACCGGCGCATCAAGCTGATGACCATCGACGGCACCCGGGCAGCTATCCAGCATCTGAACCGGAACCTGCCCGGCCCCGCCTTCCTGGGCCTCATCAACCGGGAAATGGGTATCCTGCCGGAGCGCGAATTCGAGCAGCGCTTCAAGAAAATCCTGGAAAAGAAACTGGGAACCAAAAAACGGGAAATGCTGGAGTCCAACATTTCCCTGCTCAAGTACGGCGTTGACATGGCTTCGGGTCACGTCAGCGAAACCCCCGGCGCCATCGCCTTGGATGCCAGCGCCCCCGTCTACAAGCCCCCGCTACCGGAAAACTTCGGCCAGGGGCCGGGGGCTGCGGGGCTGAAGGTAATCCTCACCGACAAAGACCAGATGGGCATCATCAAATCGGTGAACCTGACGGAGGATTATCAGGAGGTCTTTTACCAGGATATGATCAAACCTATCCTGGATGGTAAGAAAGTCCCCTGGGACCATTTTTTGCCCATCGTGCCCTCGGGTACCAGCCGCTACCGGGATATGAGCTTCATCGGCACCCAAATGCCGGTATATGACGCCTCCAAATGCATCGCCTGCGGCCTGTGCACCGCTTCCTGCCCGGATTCGGCCCTGATCTCCACGGTCACTGACCGGCCGGTGGACCGCAACGGCGCGGCCCGCTACTTCAAGAAATTCAAGAATCCGCCCAAGGGCATCCCCTGGGAGCGCTTCGCGTTAAACATTAACGCCGACCCCAGCGCCTGTAAGGGTTGCGGCGTCTGCGCCCAGGTTTGTCCCACCGACGCCCTGAAAATGGTGGACAAAAACGATCTGCGCGACGAATATTTCCTCCCCCAGGAGTGCCGGGAGTCAGGTGCTCTTCGTCTTCTCCAAGCTCTACCCCGGCAAGCATACCCTGTGCCCCGGCTGCTCCGAAGGGATCATTAACCTGCTGACCTTCTTTGCCGCGGAGTCCCTGCGCAACAACCCCCAGGGCATTGCCACTTTCTACCAGGGCCTCAAAATCTTGTCAGAGAAAAACAAGCGGGCCATCGAGCACATGCTGGATCACGGCTTCAATATCTATTCCATCAACGCCACCGGCTGCGACCAGGTCTCCGAACTGGTGAACCCGTTCAACACCCGGATGTATCCGGCGGGCCACTATGGTTTCGGCACCGCCTCCGCCGCGGCTCTGGGGGCGAAGTTCAGCCTGGACCAGGCTTATCAAAACCGCTACAACAGCGTGCTCACCAAGATCATCGTCTTTGCCGGGGACGGGGCCATCTACGACATCGGCAACGGCCCTTTCAACCATGCCCTGGGCGAGAACTTCGACATCACCTGGGTGATTTTCAACAATGAAGGCTACATGAACACCGGCATGCAGAAGTCCGGGGCCACCCGCTTCGGCTCCGACCGCTCAACCTCGCCCATCGGCAAGAAATACGCGGGCAAGACCACCCTGCACCGCCGGATCATCAGCCAGGCCATGGCCATTTCCCACGTGTATGCGGCCAAGCTCTCCATTGACAATCCCTTCTATGCCATCAAGATCCTCAAGGAGGCCATCGCCTACAACGGTCCTTCCCTGGTGGAATTCTTCTCCGCCTGCCCCACGGGGCAAGTCACCCACGACTGGGCCGGACCGCTGATCTCCCGGATGATGGTGGAGTCCCGGAAATGGCAAGTGGCGGTGCGCCGGCCCTTCCAGCGCATCGACATCTCAGGCAACCCCGCCCCGGACCTGATTTACCCCACGGAGGGCAAGTCCTTCAAGCGGGGCATCAAGCGGGACGCGGCTACCTTCTTCGACGTGGTGAGTATGCTGGGCCAGTACAACCAGCACATCAAGACGGTGAAGAGTGGCGATATCCCGGAGATCGTCCGGATCAACGAAACCGTCAGCCTCTTCCGCTGGCTCCGGAACCAATACATGGCCGGCTACCGGGACACCATGCCCACGGAAGAAGAAGTGGAGCGTATCGTGGACGAGCGCTACCGCTTGTAACCGGGAACCCTACTGACCCAAACAAAAAGCCGGGGGCTGGGAAGCTGCCCCCGGTTTTTTTATCTCTTTAATTGACCAGGGTGGCGGAGAGTGGGGACGGAAAAGTTGAATGCGGGGCCGGACGACTATTTCCTGACGGCCGTGAGAATCTCCAAGGCTTGAGTCTGGCCGTCTACGTCAGCCTTCGGCAAGTCCTCGAAGTCTTTGCGCAATACCTTGAGGGCGACGCGTTCCTCGTTGATCTCGGTTTCGGTCCTGACCCCCAGCCGTCTTAACAGCGGCACCGGCGGACACCACCCTTGCAGGGCGTGCAGAAACAGCAGACCGGTAACGGCCAGGGGAAGCAGGAGCCAATACCAGCTTCTTGCTAAGGCCAGTAAAATCCCCACAAAAGCCAACGCCGCAGCAGTGGTTTCCAAAACCCGCTCAATATCCCATTCCCGGTCCAATTGCTTCAGCCGGACATTGATGACATTAACCGGCGTGGTCGGGGGTAATTTTGCCAGCCTGGCCTCGGTCTGTTTGGCGATCCGTTGATTAATCTCCGGGCGGGTATTTTGCATCACTCTCTTGGTGGTTGCTGGAAACATGATGCCCCCTCGTTTATCCATAGAATCGTGGCTCGGGTGGAGGCGGACCTGATCGCCTCTAGTGATTGTAATTATTTAAAAAATAGTAATCAAAAGTTATCCATTCATCCAGGCCAAATCAAGTCATCCCCTTAATTTTCAAAGTTTGCCTGATAAAGCCTGAGAACCTGAAACCTTGCAGCCTGAAAAGGGAAAAGGACTCATGACATTTGGGTGGCTCAATAAAAACCCTAAGAGCCGTGGATTTTTGATAACATCTGCAAATATGCTGCAGACAGACCAAGATTTCATCTTAAGAGGGTCACTCACTTTCGCCTGGTATATTTATGACCAAATTAGCCGAACTCAGTATCGATTATAAAATCAGTCCCCGGCGCCAGAGCATCGGTCTGCAGGTCACCGCGGAAGGCCGGGTGGTGGTGACTGTGCCCCGGGGCACCTCCAAAGAAAATCTGGCCCAGGCCCTGAAGAAGCACCGGGGCTGGATCGAACGCAAGGTGGCGGACCGCAAGGCGGCCTGGGCGCGGCTTAAAAACGGGGAAGCCTACCTGCTAGGCGAGGCTTTTCGGCTCACGGTGCTCAAGGGCGCCTCGGGAGCCATAAGCTCGAACGGTAAAGAACTCCGGGTACCGGTGCCCGAGGGGGCCGAACTCTGGTCCCGGCTGGTCGCCTGGTATGCAGAGCGTGCTCTGGCTTTGTTGCGCAAACGGGTGCAACATTTCGGGGATGTTATGGGTCTGGAGCCCGGGCCCGTGGAACTGAAAGGCTGGAAGCGGCGTTGGGGCGAATGTCACCCCGACGGCACCCTCAGATTTAACTGGCGCCTCGTCCTGCTGCCTGCCGAAATTATTGACTATGTGGTGGTGCATGAACTGGCCCATCTCAAAGTCTCCGGCCACAATCCCCACTTCTGGGCCCAGGTAGCCAGGATATTGCCAGACTACGCCCGCCGCCGCCGCTGGCTGAATCGGGAAGGGGCCCCGTTTCTCCTCTGGCGGGTTTAAGCGCTAGTGGCGGTGCTGATCCTCCCTGGCCTCAAGGATAGTTGAGGATCGACAAATTGTGAAAAATTTATTTTAATTATAAAATATCTCCAGTGGTGCGAAAATCACAACCCACTTGTTCCTAAAATACCCCTCAAATTGTAGAGGAGACCATATTATGCATGAACACGTATCACCGCGCGCTGCCGTAGAAAGCATGATTCGCGGCAAAGACCTGGCGGGATTATTGCGCCACGCCGAGAGCATTCACGGGCACCGCTGCCCCTTTTTGGCCCTGGGGGTCAAGGCCGGGCAGTACGCCATGGACTACCTGGACCAGGAGAGCACCGGCATGGAGGAAGTCGTGGCCATCGTGGAATGCAACAACTGCTTTACCGACGGCATCCAGGTGGTCACCGGTTGTACCTTCGGCAACAACGCCTTGATTTATAAAGATCTGGGCAAGACCGCGGTCACCGTAGCCCGGCGCACCGATAGCGCTGCGGTGCGCCTGGTGGTGCACCCCGACTTCCAGGAACGCATGTTTTCCCGTTACCCTGCGGCGGGGCCGTTGTTTGAAAAGGTGGTAGTCCAGCGTCAGGGCACCCCGGAGGACTTGCACCGTTTCGAGCACCTGTGGGAAGGAATGGCCCGGCGGGAATTGGAAGAAGTGGACCTCTCGGAGCAGTTTCTGATCGAGACCCTCACCATTCAGATGCCGGGATTTGCCCGGATTTTTGCCACGGAAGTTTGCGAGCGCTGCGGCGAAGGGGTAATGGAGCCCAGGATCAGGGTGCAGGGCGGTCAGAAGGTTTGTCTGGCCTGCGCCGGCGAGGAATATTATTGCCTTACCGGCCAGGGGATCGGCTGCGCCCGGGAAATTTGAACCCGCTTTAATTATGCGGGTGCCTGCGTAAGGGTAGCTGGTTCTGGGCGCGAGCCGGGATCGGAGCCCTCTCGGTTTTGAAACGGAGTTAAATAATGGCCCGAAACCACGCCCCTGGCAAAAGGCGGTGTCTCTGGTGGTTGTTGCTGCTGGTCCTGATAGTTCCGGCCAGGTCTTGGGGGGCGGAGTTTTCCGCCCAGATGATCGTCAAGGACGGCCATAAAACCTTCCCGGGCCGGATTTACATCTGTAACGGTAAAATGCGCCAGGAATTTGTGGATGAGCGAGGGCGGACCGTCACCATCATCCGTCCGGACAAACAGGTGTTCTGGGTGCTCATCCCGCCTCACCGCAGCTACCTGGAAATGCCCTTGAAATCCAGACTGCCCGGTCAGTTCATCCAGATTCCCCCTCAAGCGATCCACAAGCACCTGGTGGGTCATGACCGGGTAGCCGGCTATGAGACCGATAAATACCAGGTCAGCGTCCCTGGTGACCGGAGATGCGAAATCCAATACTACTGGGTGGCCAAAAAATTGGGAGTGCCCATCAAGATGGAGTGCCGGGAGCGGCACTTTTCTTTAGTATATAGGGACATCAAGGAAGGCAAGGTGCCTGCACGTCTCTTTGAGCTGCCCGCAGGGTACCGGAAGACCACCACCCCGGAGGGCTTTGACAAAGCCGCAAGAAAGTAAAGCGCCCGCGGCTCGCCGCGTTTGAGGTCGCCGCCATCATCCCGCCGCGGCAATACCGAGGCCCCAGCTGTTGGGCGGATTTGAACCACTTCCGGGGAGAATACCAGGTCAACGTTGCTGCTGGGGCTCTGAACCTGGTGCAAGGGGCGATTTGGGGAGCGAAACGGCATTCGGTCCGGGCGCGCAGCTCCATACGGTGGGTGCTACGAGGCTGGATGTGACGGTTTTGGTATATGGCTACTCGGTTGTTGGACGCCGCCGTTTTACCTCAAAGTGCCACTTCCACAAAAGATAGATGGCCGGGTAAATGAACAGGGTCAGGAAGAAGGCGGTGATCACCCCGCCCACCATGGGCGCGGCGATGCGTTTCATGGCCGCCGAACCCGTGGCGCTGCCCCACATGAGGGGCGCCAGGCCCGCCAAGATAGCCATGACGGTCATGAGCATGGGCCGCAGCCGCTTGACCGACCCATCGATGACCGCATTTTTCATATCCCGGATAGTAATGAGCCGGCCCTCCTGTTGGGCCCGCTGGTAGGCGAGGTCCAGGTACAGGAGCATCACCACCCCCATTTCCGCGTCCAATCCGGCCAGGGCGATAAGGCCCACCAGGACCGCCACGCTGAGGTGGTAACCCAGGAGGTAAAGGAGCCAGATGGCCCCCACCAGGGAGAAGGGCACCGCCAGGAGGATGATGCACACCTTGACGATGGACTGAGTGTTGACAAACAGGATGAAAAAAATGATGACCAGGGTGATGGGGACAATGACATCCAGGCGCTTGCGGGCCGCTTCCATGTATTCGAACTCGCCGCTCCAGGAATACGCGTAACCCGCGGGCATTTTCAGCTTTTCGCTGAGGAGCTTTTGCGCCTTCTTGATATAGCTGCCTACATCGATATTGTGGATATCTACATAAACCAGCGCCATATTACGGGCATTTTCACTGAAAATCATCGGGGGGCCCTGATGAATCCTGAGATCGGCCACCTGATCCATGGGAATTTGGGCGCCGGTAGGCGTGGGGATTAAAACCCGGCGCAGAGCCGGCAGGTTCTCCCGGAAGTTTTGAAAATAGCGCAGGTTTACCGGGTAGCGCTCCAGGCCCTCCACGGTGTAGGTAAGATTCATGCCGCCCAGGGCGGTGCGAATGACGTCCTGGACGTCTCCCACGGTGAGGCCGTAACGGGCCGCTTCCCGCCGCTTGATGGCGAAATCCAGATAATAGCCCCCGGTGGTGCGCTGGGCATAGGCGCTGGTAGTTTCGGGAAGGCTCTTGAACAGGGCTTCGGCCTTTTGGCCTAACCGGTTCAGCTCAGCCAGATCGGGCCCGGAAATTTTCAAGCCCACCGGCGTCTTGATCCCCGTAGAGAGCATGTCGATGCGGGTCTTGATGGGATACCCCCAGGAGTTGGACAGGCCCGGGAACTTGACCGCCTCATCCATCTGCTGCATAAGCTTGGGCATGGTCATGCCCGGCGGCCAATCCTTGGGGTCCTTGAGGCGGATGGTGGTCTCCAGCATGGAAAGGGGCGCCGGATCGGTGGCGGTGTCGGCCCTGCCGGCCTTGCCGAAAACGCTGATCACCTCCGGGAAGGTGCGAAGGATGCGATCCGTCTGCTGGAGGATGTTTTTGGCCTCGCCTATGGAAATGCCCGGCATGGTGGTGGGCATATACAATATGTCCCCTTCGTTGATGGGCGGCATGAACTCGGAGCCCAGCCTGCTGAGGGGGTAGATCGTAATGATCACCAAAATTGCGCCTGCTACGATGGCAATGAAGGGAAAGCGGAGCACTCCCCGCAACAGGGGGTTATAGATAGCCTGGGTCACGCGGTTGATGGGATTGTGGGATTCCACCGGGATTTTGCCCCGGAGGAAGGCCAGCATCATTACGGGCACCAGGGTAATGGCCAGCACCGCGGCCGCGGCCATGGCAAAGGTTTTGGTGTAGGCCAGGGGCTTGAACAGGCGGCCGCTTTCCGCGCCCAGGGCAAAGATGGGCAGGAAAGATACGGTGATCACCAACAGCGAAAAGAACAGGGAGGGTCCGACCTCTTTGGCTGCTTCCAGGATCAGGGGGCCCCGGGGGGCGTCCGGCGGCGCGTGTTCGATGTGCTTATGGGCGTTTTCGATCATGATCACCGCGGCGTCCACCATCACCCCGATGGCCAGGGCGATGCCCCCCAGACTCATGATATTGGCGCTGATGCCCGCCTCATACATGATCCCCAGCGAAATCAGCACTCCCAGGGGCAAGGTGACGATGGCCACCAGGGAACTGCGGAAATGCAGGAGAAAGATAATACAGACCAGGGCCACCACGATTATTTCTTCGATGAGCTTGTGGGTCAGGTTGGCCACAGCCCGTTCGATCAGGTCGGAGCGGTCGTAGGCCGGGGTGATGATCACCCCCGGCGGCAGGCCCGCTTTGAGCTCGTTTAACTTGGCTTTCACCCCTTCAATGACCGCCCGGGCATTCTCGTGGAAGCGGGCCACGACAATGCCACCCACCACCTCGCCCTCGCCGTTGGCTTCGGCTAAGCCCCGGCGCTCCGCCGGCCCCAGGCGCACCGTGCCGATATCCCTGATCAAGACTGGCGTGCCCCTGCGGTCGGCGCCCACCACAATATCTTTCAAGTCCCGAATACTCTGGATATAGCCCAGACCCCGGACCATGTATTCGGTTTCGGCATTTTCAACGACTGATCCGCCTACGTCAATGTTGGAGCGCATGATGGCGCCCCTGATCTTGGAGAGCGGGATGCCGTAAGAGGCCAGGGTGTTGGGGTCCACCACCACCTGGTACTGTTTGACAAAGCCGCCCACACTGGCGACTTCCGAGACGCCGGGCACGGTCTGGAGCTGGTAGCGCAGGTACCAGTCCTGGATGCTGCGCAACTGGGCCAGGTTATGGCGGCCGGTGGGATCTTGCACCATGTATTCATAGACCCAGCCTACCCCCGTGGCGTCGGGACCCAGGGTGGGGCTGACTTCCCGGGGCAGTTTGTTGCGCACAAAATTGAGGTACTCCAGCACCCGGGTGCGGGCCCAGTAGATATCGGTGCCGTCCTCAAACACCACGTATACTAAAGAGAGGGCGAACATGGAATAGCTCCGGACCACCTTGGCCCGCGGCACGGCCAGCATGGCGCTGGCCAGCGGATAGGTGACTTGGTCCTCCACTACCTGGGGGGCCTGGCCGGGATAGTTCGTGGTAATGATGACCTGAACGTCCGAGAGGTCGGGGATGGCGTCCACCGGCAGGTTATAGGTGGCATAA
>JARRQO010000051.1:0-3692 GCA_037381685.1 Deltaproteobacteria bacterium
TTCCCGGTAAAGGCGGACTTCGGCCTCCAGGGCAGCCAGATCTGATGAGATAGCCCCATCGTCGGTACTGGAGTAAAAATCACAATAGGGGCACTTGGTTTTGCAGTAGGGGATGTGGAGGTAAAGACCGGGATTAGGGGTTAGGGGCAGGGGGGCAGGGGTTAGATGGTGGTCTGTGCTCATAACTATTGATTGCCTACTTCTATTTCATGACTTGATTAGTTTGCTCCTCAGGATTAACATTTTCGAATTTGAACCACCATGATTCAGGTGGTGTCTGTATAACTGACTGCAAATCCATTGGAAAGACCCCGAAATCGTCAAGTAACTGAAATTTCGTTGATAATTCTGAGCCTTGCCGGATCATTAGGTCTCCTTTAGCGGAAGTGGTCGCGGCAATGGGAACCCAAACTTGCCTACGAGTTCTCGAAGGGTCATGCCACTTTCCCTTATTGAAAAGGACATCCAACGCAGCTTGTTCCATCCGCCATGTTAGCTGTCTAACGTCGGTATCCAAAAAGATAAAGTCAGTTTTCTTCCCATCAGCATGGGTCAATGGGTGACGCATTCTGACCCAATCAGCTATTTCTTCCTTCGTGTAACCGTAAACTGGGTTTAAGAATTGCAAAAGTTTCTTTTGAACTTGGTTAAAACTTAGTGCAAAGGCTGCCTCGAAAAACCTGACGAAATCATGGAATCGGCCTGATTGCATCTTATGGCTAAAGGCTTCAGCCAAAAGAGCCACACCTCCTAATCTATCCTGAAGTCCAGAAATGAGATTGTTACTTTGCGGAATCTGAAAATGATGGCCAATATTTAAAGACCTCATTGTGCGGAAACCTCGAGTCTTATCTAAATGTTCCCGTTCTTTAGGATCATCAATGATTAGCGCCACGCAAGGAAAAGGTGAAGAAATTGAGCGTCCACAACGGCAGAAAACCGAAATTATATTGGCAACAGTCTCTAGCGTCTCCTCACATTGTCTTCGTTCCTTTTCAGGGATATTGATGAATCCTTCCCCATCTTCCTTTAATGCTTGAATTAAGATTTCTGCCTTTACAATCAGGCGTAACTTCCCCTCAATCGGCGGGGCCGTTCCTACGGGTATTGTACTAACGGTTATATCGCCAAACTTGAATTCCCAAGATGACCATCCTGTTGGCGGCGGCTCAAAATACATGCTAGCGATGCGAAGAAGTTTCATTGAGGAACAACTTGTTATTAACTGCCCCCTACTCATTTTCCGTTTTCAGCACCGCCACAAAGGCGCTCTGAGGGATCTGCACCGCGCCCACCATTTTCATGCGCTTTTTGCCGGACCGCTGTTTTTCCAGGAGCTTCCGCTTCCGGGTAATGTCGCCACCGTAGCATTTGGCGGTGACGTCTTTGCGAAAGGCGCTGATGGTGGAGCGGGAAATGATCTGGCCGCCCACTGCGCCCTGGATGGCAATCTTAAACTGCTGCCGGGGAATTTCCTCCTTGAGGCGGTCACACACTCGCACCCCCCATTCCCGGGCCTTGTCCCTATGGACAATCATGCTCAGGGCGTCCAGTTTTTCCCCGTTTACCAAAAAATCCAGCTTCACCAGGTTGGAATCGCGATAGTCCAGAAGTTCGTAGTCAAAGGAGCCGTAGCCCTGGGTGATGGTCTTGAGGCGGTCGTAAAAATCGATGATGACTTCAGCCAGAGGCATGTCAAAGGTGATCTCCACCCGGCCCGGCGAGGGGTAGTTGAACCTGGAGTTGACCCCGCGGCGCTCCAGGCAGAGCTTCATCACCGCGCCCACAAAACGCTCCGGAATGAGGATAGAGGCCCGGATAAACGGCTCCTCCGAAGCCTTGATGCTGCTGGGATCGGGATAGTACAAGGGATTGTCCACCGTAATGACGTGGCCGTCGGCCAGCGTGAAGCGGTACTGGACCCCGGGCACCGTCATGATGATGCTCTGATTGTACTCCCGCTCCAGCCGCTCCTGGACGATTTCCAGGTGTAGCAGCCCCAAAAAACCGCAACGGAAGCCCTGGCCCAGGGCCGCGGAAGAATCCCGCTGGTAGATCAGGGAGGCGTCGTTGAGCTTGTATTTTTCCAGAACGTAGGCCAGGTCCTGGTAGTCGTCAGCGGATACCGGGTAAACGGAGGCGAAGACCACGGGCTTGACTTCCTTGAAGCCCGGCAGCGGCTGGGCCGCCGCGCGGTCGTCCAGGGTGATGGTATCGCCGATGCGAGTGTCACTTACCGTCTTGATGCCCGCAATAAGATAACCCACCATGCCGGCGGACAGCCCTTTGCGAGGTTCCCGGATCAGCCTGAAGATGCCCGTCTCTTCCACTTTATAAGTGGCGTTATTGGACATCAGGCGGATGTTGTCCCCGGTTTTGACCTTACCCTCAAAGATGCGGACGGAGACAATGGTCCCCCGGAAGGAATCGTATTGGGCATCAAAGATCAAGGCGGAGAGAGGCCCCTCCGAACTCCCCTGGGGCGGTGGAATCTGCGCAACGATGGCCTCTAACACTGCATCGATGCCGATGCCTTCCTTGGCGGAGCACAGGATGGCCTTGTCCGGGTCCAGGTCCAGCTCCCGTTCGATCTGCTCTTTGACCCCCTCCACGTCCGCCGCAGGCAGGTCGATCTTGTTGATCACCGGGATGATGGTGAGATCGTGCTCCATGGCCAGGTAAAGGTTGGCCACGGTCTGGGCCTCCACCCCCTGGGAGGCGTCCACCAGCAGCAGCACTCCTTCACAAGAAGCCAAAGCCCGGGAGACCTCATAGGAAAAATCCACGTGCCCCGGCGTGTCGATGAGATTGAGTTCGTAATCAACGCCGTCTTTGGCGGTATAGGGCAGAGAAATGGTGTTGCTCTTGATGGTAATGCCTCGCTCCCGTTCCAACTCCATGGTATCCAAAAGCTGGTTCCGGAACTGGCGCTCCTCCACCATGCCGGTCCACTGTATAAGGCGGTCCGCCAGGGTGGACTTGCCGTGGTCGATATGGGCGATAATGCTGAAATTTCTGATCTTGGGCATATCTTTATCTAAATATTAAAAGCACCTCTGGTTACTCAAAAATTCTCGAGGCACCCGCAATGTATTATTTTAACTTTTATCCCTTAAGCATCCACCCTTGGATTTTCAGCGAGCTCCATACACCACTCAAAAAAGTGTTAAAAATTTTATGGCTATTTAAGAAGAAGGCATGGCCGTAGCCTTGGAAACTTTGTGATGCCGGGTTTTTCGGCCCACGTGCCCAAATCAATGAACGAAAAGCCAAAACCTCAGCGGACCGTTGGCAATGGCTGGCGGCTTACTCCTTCAATACCCCGCTCCAGGTCTTCCCGGATCGCATCCACAAATTTTTGTGCGTAGGCTGCATACTCACCTTCCACCACGTACCCATATCTGATGTAACTCTCAGAGAAATTCACCCTGGCCTTTTTGATGATGAGGTAAATATTGGGGTTGATTCGCGCCCGACCGAAGTATTGGTAGTAGAGATTGGGAACGTGGTGGGCAATGATGATCAGGCCGCTTCCATCCAGAATGGTCAACTTTTCATAGGTCTTGATGGCGGGGCTGAGGTTACCGATGACTGTGCCCTTGGCAATGAGCCCATACCCCTCCTGGTTAAGCTTTTTCAGGGTCGCCTCAATTTTGCCCAGGACCTTTTCTTTTTCTGAGATAGTGATCTTC
>JARRQO010000051.1:3723-13653 GCA_037381685.1 Deltaproteobacteria bacterium
CCGGAAACCTTTTGGCCCGCATCGAGGTTTCTGCCGCCTGACTCAGGAGGCTCCCCAAAAAGAGGACTAATATTATTAATACCAGAGCAGGTATGATCCTCACCAGCATGAATCGCGGTCTGGAGCCCGGATGGCAATGCGTAGTGTCAGTCGAATTGGACCTCCTCGTCGGGGAGCTCAATTACAGCGGGAAACTCGGAGAACGGAAAGGGACGCTGATTTTCATTCAGGGTCATATAGCGCATTAGCCGGTAACCATAGGTAGCTACTTTGTTAGCAAACGTCCTGGCGGGCTCATTGTGCTGCAAAGTTATCAACAACAAAAAGTATTCAAATATAGTCGCCAGCAGCACAACGCTTTTAACCACCTCGAAGATGGCAACATAAAGAAGCGTATAAAGCAAGCGGATTGCCACTTGTTTGCGAGTTATCGTCCCCTGGGCTTCTGCGTTCATGGCTCCTCCGGCGCGTTTACTTCCCCTGGTTAATGGCCCAAAGCCTCAGTCCTTACACCCTAGTTTAATATAATGATGGATACCAGATTTGGCAAGGAGTGCAACCAGCCGGAACAGTCGCGTCCCCGCTCAAACGGTATGGCAGGATTCGGCCTGCGCCCCGGCCTCACAAAGGAAAAATTTTAGCTTCCCGGGATCAGATATGATATGCCTCAAACAGTGTTATGCCTTGATATCTGAGGTTCAAGAAAACTAGAAAAGCAGTTGGAGGTGCTCTAACCTTGCATGAATATTCATTAATGGAGCAGGTTATCGCCAAGATCCTGGCAGAACTCAAAAAGCAGCAGGATTCCCCTGCCGGAAGCTCCCTGGAGGTAGTCCTGAAAGTGGGGGCCCTGGCAGTGCATTCTGAGGCCGCCAGCCGAAAGTGTTATGAGGTCTTGGTCAAGGATACCCCTCTGGAGCATTCCCGGCTCCTTCTGAAGATTGAACCTATGATCCTGGTCTGTGAAAAATGCGGCTATCAGGGACGCCTGCCGGAGGACGCAGTCCATCCCCACGACCACTCGCCCTTGGTGGAATGCCCCCGGTGCGGTACCGTGAGTCCGGTGCAGGGTAGCCGGGGAGTGGAGTCTATCGAACTCCGGTGGGACTAAATCGATATCTTCTGTTTTGGATTAACCCAGGCGCCAACCAACCCCCCCTTAAGTTCAGCCATGAGACGCTGGCAGGCGGCCTCCATCGCGCCTTCCCTGGCCGCTGACAAGCCCGGGGCCACCTCATCCGGGATGGTCTCGGTCTGGACCGCCTACCCCTCAACTTCTAGCGGGCTATGCTCCTTGAGCTCCTGAAGCAGGTTGACCGTATATCCACCCCCTGTTCGACACCAGCAGCGGAGCCGTCATGGCGCCATTGAAATTTCCGGCGCCTGAAGAACTTTTCCCTAGCTCGTTTCCCCTGTAAATTTATACTTGATAGCCACGGCTTGCATTCTGGTCGAAGCCGGTAACCCCGGTAACCCCTGGTTCGCTCCCGGCCGGCAGATAATGATGGCATCCGCACCAATCTCCTTGGCTTTGCTCTTCAAGCCTTCTAATTCCGCTTCAGTCGAGGAACTCGCTGACGGCTTGTATTCCAGCACCGCAAAAGACTTATAAGGCTTGGAAGGCGGTTGGCTCAAAACCTCCACCTTTTGAGTGGGTGGATATTTAACCCCGGCCAGATGAGAATAAGCGGAGAAATCGACATAACCGGACGAAGAACACATGGTGCTCAAGAAATCCGCTTCGTGACCTGCCACAAAAAACGTTTTAACACCTTGCGACGGAGACTTGAGGCTATACTCCGCACAACCGGCGACCACCGCCATGATGGCAGTGACCAAAACCAGGAAAACCAAGTTTTTCCATCGTCCCCTGATAATCATACGTCCCCCCCATAATTGTCCTCAGCAATTTTAACCCAGCTACCCGGCATCCTCCCCCAAGGATTTAATAAAGATCCCTGCAACAGGCTCAGGTCCAGAGAATTTGCCATTTTCTTTACAGAACCATACGTCTTGCAGCTCAACTCTATTTCCGGGAACCATCTCTGTCAATCATAATCATAAAGACATTAATAAGTAAAGTATATATTGTAAAAATATTATTAAAATGTTCCAATCCAAACAGAAAATCGAACCCAAATAAGCGCAGCCCTCAAAAATTCAATCCAGAATCTCTCCTGATTCAATTAAACCAGGCATTTGTCGATATCAAATGCAACTCTTCTGGGCCTCCGCGTACCAACGAAGCATTGCTTACTCCGTTAATTCAAGATTTTAAGAAAAAAATATTTGACAAATTACCTTTTCCTTTGAATAGTAGAATACATCTTATGAATTTAATACGTCAATGAATTTTAAGCCTATGCCAAAATATGGTAGGGGCAAATTAAGAAAAGCTGAATTTTTTGACCTCATTCAAATCTCATTATCGCTTAAGAGGCCAATATGCTTTCTTGCTCGCTGACGGTTCTTAGCCTGTGCAAATCCTTTCGCCAGATAAATTATCTTGTCTTGCTGATAGCTGTCACATTCCTGACCCTGTGCTTTTTCATTTCCACGGCCCAGGGCTCCGGATTTGCCCTAGTTCAGCAGGGCACTGCAGCCATGGCCCAGGGCAACGCTTTTGTGGCCGATGCCAGTGATGCCTCAGCCATTTTTTATAATCCTGCCGGTCTTAGCCAATTAAAGCGCGCCCAGGTCTATCAAGGATCATTTCTCAATTACCCGGATCGCGATTTCAGCGGCGGCGGCCAGGACTCCCAGACCAATCATCGCATTTATAAAACCATCACTACCTATATCGCCATTCCTCTGCATAAACGGGTGGCTGTGGGCATCGGCTTTTTTTCCCCATTCGGGATGGGGACCGTCTGGCCGCCAACTTGGGCGGGACGTTATCTGACCACCTACTCCAGTATGAAAACTTACAACCTTAACCCTGTCATTTCCGTTAAAGTTTTGGATAATCTTTCCATCGCTGCCGGAATCGATATGCTCTGGTCCAAGGTCCAGCTTAAACGCAAATCCCCGGTGGTTATTAGGGGCGTGACCCTCCCCGATGCCGAGGTTAACTTGAAAGGAGATGGCGCTGGGACCGGCTACAACTTCGGCCTGCTTTACGAACCCCTGTCTGGGGTGAAGCTGGGCGTCGCCTACCGTAGTCAAATTTCTTTAACCCACTATGGCGACCTCACCACCACCCGGCCGTCCCCTTTACCGGCGACTCCCCCTGTTAAGGGTTCCGCCAGCCTCACCTTCCCCGCCTCACTGACCGCGGGGATTTCCTATAGCCGACTGAATCCCTTCACCTTTGAGTTCGACACTACCTGGACTGGCTGGTCCTCTTACTCCAAATTTAAAACTAACTTGGACACGCCGATTGTGGCCAACGGGGTCAGAACCCGCACTGTAACCGTCCCCAAGAACTGGCATGATGCCTGGGCCTTCAGGTTTGGCGTCAATTATAAAATCAAGGAAGGCATGAAAGTGCGGGCTGGGTACATCTACGATCTAACTCCGGTACCCGATTCCAGCTTTGATCCGCAGGTACCAGACGCTAACCGTCATATCTTTACCGTGGGCGGGGATATCAAGGTCCTCAAAAGATTTACCCTGGGAATCGCTTACAACTTCATTCTGGCCGAGGAACGCACTAAAAACAATGCTATTCCTTCCAACGGAGTTCCGGCCCCCTTGCAGGCCAACGGCAATTACACCAGCAATGTCCACTCTTTGGGGCTAAGTTGTGCCTTCCAGTTTTGACCTACCGGCATATGTTGAGCTTGGCGTCAAGAATAGGCGATCTATTCAAAGACTTGGTTTTTCCTGCTCAATGAATCGCCTCCTGATGGTGGGAGACCGCTAGTTCCTCCAAAGCATCCTCCAGAACTTCAACCCCCAGACCAGGGCCGGGAAGCTCGTAGGCCACCCCACCCTTATTAAAAATGACCGGTTGGGCTACCACATCCCGGACCAGCAGGAAGGGCGAAAATGATCCTTCCACGTAGGACAGGCGGGGCACTGTCAAAGCAAAATGGCGGCCCGCCGCAGACAAAATGCTGGTTTCCCCTACTTGACAACCAATTTGACATAAAATCCCGGCCTTCTCGGATATCCGCCTGATCCTGGTGGCAGCTCCCGGACCGCCGCATTTGGACAGCCGGATATTAAAAATCCGGCAGGCCTTAAGCTCAATTAAACGGCGAGCATCTTCTTCGCTACATAAGGACTCATCCGCGATCACCGGAATTCGTATTGCGTCCTGCACCTGTTTCAGACCATTAAAGTCGGCCTTGTTCACCGGCTGTTCCACTGCGCTGATTTGGTAAGGCTCCATCGCTTTCAGGCGGGCAATGGCCTCGTCAGGGCCCCAGGCTGAGTTGGCATCCACCCGGATTTCCACATCCGGGCCCAAAAGTTCCCGGGCCATCCTCAGGTTTTCCAGGTCAGTATCCATTCCCACCTTTATTTTGACAAATTTCATGTGATTCACTTTAATTAATTGGAACATTTGACTCAGCTGTTCCTGAGCCAACATGGGAATTACGGCGCTATACACCAGGCTGGTTCTCTGTTTCGGGCCAATCAGATCGCTCACCGGCGTCTCCCAGGTCTTCCCCGCGGCATCCAGCAGAGCCGTCTCCAGGGCACAGAAGGCCGCCGGGCAGCTTCCCCCTTGCGTCTGTTGGAAGAGGTCTTCCAGGGCTACGACCAGAGCCTGGGGGGAATGAAACTTCCTGGCCAAGAGTTCCGGCGCCAGAACGCCTTGAAGGAAGGCGAGGCTATCGGTGAGCCTCTCACCGGTGACGAAGGTTCGGGGCACACCTTCTCCGTAACCTGTAATTGCGGCATCCGTGGTCACCCTGAGGATGAGGTTGTCGGACCCCTTGTGTATCGCCAAATTATGCTTGATTAGGGATTGAAAACCCAATCTTAGGTGCCAGATATCCAGTTTCTTGATTATCATTCTCGACCTCAACGTGAGATTTAATCAGCTTACCAAACTTCTTCCATTGGTACCATTGTTCCGGGAACTCCTCAACGGTTTCTTCCAAAACGCTGAGACAACGCTGGCTTAGAGTCATATGCGCCGGAAAAGCCCCGTTGCCCACTGCGGTCAGGTTGCAAGTATAGTGCTTCTTACCTTCCCGTTTCATCAAAGCCGTAACCACCTGGGCCCCCGAGCGTTTCTGTAAAAGCTCCAGGGTCCGATCCGCAGGCAGTCGGCAGTCGAGAAAGTAACTGTCCCGGCGAGGATCAGGCCGCCATTCATCGAATTCGTCACACTCGGTGATGAGAATCCGCCCCTGCTTCAAAGCCTTCATGGCCGATAAAACGATATTACCCTCATCTGCATCAATGAGTTCCAGGCCTACTGCGCTGGCCCGCTGCCCCATGGATTCCCGCAAGCGGGTGGTTTGGAAGCGGCAGATCATGGAGGTGGGATAACCGTTTAAGGCCATGGCTCCTGGCAAAAACTCCACCGCCCCGAAATGTCCGGTGACCAGAATGACCCCTTTGCCCTCCTGCAAAGCTTCCTGAAGCTGCTCGTCCCCGGCAAACTTGACCCTGGTCTTTATGAACTTCAACAGTCGGGGAAAATGAGAATAACCCACGAACATTTTTTCATGGTAATGGTCAAAAATTCCCCGGAAGACCTCTTTAATTTGCTGGTTAAGGTTCCTGGAAATCAATTTTCTCCTAAAGATGTAGCGGCAGGTATTTCTGATCAGGACTTTTTCCGACCAGTTCAGGAGATAATAAATTCTTCCCAAGAACATGATATAGAAACGGGAGACGGAGAATGGCAAGAGACGAAACAGCCAGCTATTCAATTTCATTTGTAAGAATTTACTCAGAGAAATTTTGGGGAGATTTATTGAAAACATATTTTTTCTCCTTTTTATATTTGATAAACCTTTCAAAATAATCGCGTTTTTAGTTGGCGAGAATAAGGGTTTCCCTGATTTTTGCTTCAGGGTTTCCCTGATTTTAGGGTTCGAAATCCCTTGGTTTCCGGAGAAAAAAGGAAAGCCTCAGGGAACCTCCCTGTTTCCGCATATATTCACGCATTACATAAATGTGTTAACCTTATACCAGAAATTGCATTTAATTATTATCACACATTTTTAATAAAAATAAAAAAATATAGATTCTATATAATATTATAGAGTTTTATTGTTAGACTATATTTGGTTTATGCCATATTCATGCACATAAGGTTCCATAATTTTTCTCAAATTCAGTTTGCCCGGACTGAGGTCTTGGAGTTAACTTATTAGAATAATTTATTATTGTTTTTATTTATTCTGCCGCTTTTTCGAGAATACACGTTTTGAAAAAACTGGCCCAAATTTATTTCCCCTGAAGTTTTTCGGCGGATATCTACCCGGGAACAAGCAGGTTTAAGAGGAAACCCTGATAAATTTTAAGTATTTCCGCCATGTTGACGATAATTAATTTAAAGTTCGGAATAGGGGTGGCTTAGTTAATTAATCCAGATCACGATCACAGCACCACTGTTGTCGCGGTCAGGCTCCATCAGACTGAAATGGACCACCGGAGCTGAATTATCTTCCTTAAGACGCTTCTTGCAAATATCTGATTTAATGTAGCCGCAGGCGAAAGCATACGCTGATCCAGGCTTGCCACCGAAACACTTTAGGTACAACTAATAAGATTTTGGCCAAAAAAGAATTTTGCCGGAGGCCCACAGGATTCAGAAAAACTTGGCTTGGGCAGGAAATAAATACGATTGACTTTTATCGCCAATTCTCTTTATGATGTTTTGAGGAGAAATATGTCTAAAGCTAAAAAGATAGCCCGGTCTAAAATTTATGGTTCCGGCCAACTTCTTCGGCATCACGACGAAAGTCGTCGAAAGCATCGGACAAGTTTTTTATACAAATCAGTCCATTACGCTACAGGCTCGGAGCCAATAATCTTGATAATTAAAAATAGCGTTGTGTCCGCCGCGCCTTAAGGACGAAGATAAAGCTGGAGTCAGGTACGACAATGGAGAAACACCATAGTTGCCTGAATACCCGGGCCATAATCGAATATTTCCAGGAAAAACTACCGGAGGAGGTGCCGCGTCTCTTTATCGGTCTGGGTTCCGAAATTGAAGACTTGGGCAACCCTCAAGAATTTTTAATGGAGATCAATAATTGGGTGTCCAGTGATGTGGTCACCCAGATGTTCGAAAACGCCAAGGCCATTACCCAAGATGATCAGATCGCTTTTAAGATAGGATTTGAATCCGCCGCCCGGAAAAAGTTAGGCTATATTCAGCGGATTATCCTGTTTGCATATAAAAATCCCCGCCGAACCCTCCGAAGAGTTCAAGCCATTAATGATAAGTTTAATAAAAATAAGCGCATAGAATTAGTAAGTATCGCGGGTGACAGTGCAGTTATTCGTCTCCACTGGTTTGACGATATCCCAGGTACTATTGATTATTGTTTATTTAATAAAGGAATATATTCAGGTATTCCTACAATTTGGGATCTGCCACCTGCCACTCTTCATGAAACCAAATGTTATTTTCAAGGTGACGAATATTGTGAGTATCAGTTTAAATGGGAAAGAAAATATTCTTTACGGGAATCCTTGTTAAGACTTCTTGTTCCCTGGCGAGCGCTCAATTACACTATTGAAGAACTTGAGCGGGATAAAGAACTTTTAAAGAATAAATTTGACGAGGTTCACCGGCTGAATATTCAATTAAAAGAAAAAATCGATCAACTCATCTGCCTTCAGGAAACCAGCACCGCCGCTCTTTCGGTCCTCCATCTTGAGAAACTGCTCCAGGTCACGTTGCGGTTGCTCATCAACTCTGCCAAGCTTGATCGCGCCGGGATTCTCCTCTTGGACGAAAAAGAGGAGCTCCTGGATCTCACCTGTGCCGAGGGCATCGATCCCGAGCTGTTTGAGCGGGTGAAAAATTACCAAATCCCTGTTACCAAGGTGGATAATATCATTGCCCGGGTCGCCATGACCGGCATCCCGGTGGTGATTCAAGATGTCGGCCTCAGCAAACTAAACATGAACAACCCCTTGATCCAATTTTTCAGGCCCAAGGCCTTCATTCTGGTTCCCCTTACAGTGCGGGGCAAGGTCATTGGTGTCCTTTTGGCGGATCGAATCCGCGAAGACGCGACCATCACCGACAGCGACCGGGAATTTATTGTCAGTTTTGCCAATCAGATCGCCATAGCTTTGGAAAATGCGATTCTCTACCGCAAGATCGCTGAATCAGAACGGAAATACCGCGGACTGGTGGAAAATGCTCACGATGGCATTTGGATTATTGATGAACAGGGATTCATTAAGTTTGCCAACCGCCGCATGAGGGAGATCACCGGCCAGGAAACCCTGGAAAATCAAAGCATCTACGACCTGGTGGATCAGGACAATCAAAAGCTTTTAGAAGATGTCATGGCCCAGAATCGCCAGAATCAGGTGGCCCAGCAGGAATTGGATATCACCAGCGCCAACCACGGATTGGCCTCAGTCATTATGAGTTCGGTTCCCATGTTCGAAGACGGCCATTTCGCTGGCGCTTTTGCCATGTTCAGTGACATTACAGCCTTGCGGGAAACAGAAAAACGCTTCCGAAAAATTTTCGAAGAAGCGGCCCACGGTATGTCGCTGGTGGACATGGACGGCAGCATCCTGGACGTCAACCCGGCCTTGCTGAAGATGCTGGGATTTAAGAAAAACGAAGTGGTCGGGAAATCTTTCCAGGCCCTCCTCCTGCCGGAAGATGCGCCAAAAAACGCTCTGCTGTTTAAGGAACTCTATGAAGGTAAACGAGATTCCTACTCCCGGGAAAGTCGTTACCGGCACAAAGATAACCGGTTGGTCTGGGGCCAGGTAACCGTGTCTCTACTCCGAGGCACCAGCGGCGCCCCCCAATTCGCGGTGGCCATGATCGCTGACATTACTCATCGGAAGAAAGCTGAAGAAGATATCCGGGCCTATCAGGAGCAACTTCAATCCCTGGCCTCCGAGTTATCCCTTACCGAAGAGCGGGAAAGGCGCCAATTGGCCACAGACCTGCACGACCATATCGGCCAAGCCCTGGCCGTCTCCAAGATCAAGGTGGGGGTGCTGCAAAAAACCGCCGCCGCGGATCAGGCCAAGCATTTGGCCGAGGTGCGGGAACTTATCGAGAAGATGATCCAGGACACCCGCTCCTTGACCTTTGAACTGAGCCTTCCTGTCCTTTACGAACTGGGGTTTGAGGCGGCAGTGGAATGGTTCGCTAAACATGTACGGTCCCAGCATGGCATCATGGTTGACGTGCAAAAGGACATGGTACCCATACCCATGGATGATGAAATCAAAGTCCTACTGTTTAGATCCGTACGGGAGTTGATGATTAACATAGTCAAACATGCCCAGGCTCGCAATGCCCGGGTAACCATCAGAAGGGAAAACGACGGCGTCAACATCGAAGTAGAAGATGATGGGGTGGGTATTAAAGACGTTCTGCGAGATCCAAGATTAAAGAGTAATGGCGGCTTTGGGCTCTTTAGTATCCGGGAACGTTTGCATTATCTCGGCGGCCGGGTCCAGGTGGAATCGGAGGCTGGCAGGGGCACCAGGATATCCCTGATGGTGCCACGCCAGCACATCAAGAAAGCTCAAATGGGGATAGTGAGATGATCAAAATCGTATTGGCAGACGACCACCAAATTGTGCGTCACGGGCTGCGCAGCCTGTTGTCGGCGGAACCAGATATGGAGGTCGTGGGTGAAGCGGATAATGGCCGGGCGGTTGTCAGGTTGGTTCAGGAAAAATCTCCCCGGGTGGTGATCATGGACATCTCCATGCCCGACCTGAATGGTATTGAAGCCACCCGCCAAATCCTAAATGATTCCCCCGGAACCAAAGTAATTGCCTTGTCCATGCATTCCGACAGTCTCT
>JARRQO010000052.1:0-13882 GCA_037381685.1 Deltaproteobacteria bacterium
GTGGAACGTTACAAATGCACAAAGTGGTAAAAAATTTCCGAAATGTGCCAAATGTCCCGAGAAAATATACTTATATAATTGTAATTATTAATAAAATAAGTATACAAATAATTAGAAATTTAAAATCGCCCCATTTTGTCACAAAATTTTTGTTTCACATGCCGTTCTCCCAAAACCCGAAAAGATCATAAAGGTGATCAGTTCGGGATGGTGTCCCTGGTTCCGGTAATCATGGCCGTGTTCTCTTGACATTGATGGCTCTAGTACCTACCTGATGAGCGGGTTTCAACGCCTTTTTCCTAAGGCCCTAGTATCCCGCCCGTCTTCCAACTGGGCCCCAAGGCCAACCCCGATTACCCCTGACGGGTGGGTCATTGTTCAACTTGAGGAAAGGAGGATAATTTATGAAGGTCGGAGAGCTTTACCAGACCGCTGATTGGAAAACAGAAAAACACGTTCCCGTCATCCAATGCCCGGATGAAGTGAAAGCCGACGAAATGTTTGAGGTCAACGTGACCATCGGCAAGGAAGTGGCTCACCCCAACACCACGGAGCATCACATCAGGTGGATTCACCTCTATTTTAAGCCCGAAGGCGACAAGTTTGCCTACCAGGTGGCCAATTGCGAATTTACGGCCCACGGGGAATCCGTGGAAGGCGCGGATAAGGGTCCGGTGTACACCAACCATGGAGCCATCGTGTCCCTGAAGGTAAAAAAGCCGGGAGTTCTTTTGGCCACTTCGCTCTGCAATATCCATGGCCTCTGGGAGAATTCCAAGGCCATAAAAATTAAATGATCGGATCTCTGGCCCCCAATTAAGGGAGGTGGCACGGTCCCCTCGCCCGGAAGGCGCTAGCTCTTCCGGGCGAGGTTCATCTGCTTATATCAGGCGCTTCCCGCTCAACACCGGCCTCTGACCAAGCAAGCGGGCTCAGCCTGGATTTGCCCGGCCTTTAACTGTCGACATCGAAGCCGACCTGGACCTCTGGGGTCGCCACCGCGACCGTACCGTACAACGGTCACCTGCCCTTGAAGGTGGTGACAAGCTGGGCGCCCTGCTCGCGGTTTATGCCCTGCAGCAAAAACTGCAACCGGACCGCATTGAACAGGTTGACATCGGGACGCACCCTGTTGTTGGGATCCAAGGTTCCGCTGATTTGCACGCTTACGGCCTTAAGGGGCAGATTTTCCCCTTTGGCGATAACCTGCATGAGTTCAACTCCGCAGGCCGCCACGCCGGCAAGAAACACTTCGGCGGGGGTAACCGCTTCGCCCGGACAGCCGTTTGGCACGGGCCCATCCACCACAAAATGGTGGTTGCGGCAACTGCAAAGCACCCGGCCAAAAGTCTCAGTAGAGCGGGCTCGAATATCGTATTGTCCCATTTTTGCCTCCGGTAATTTTTTAGTGGCGATTTCTCGCCTCAAGCGTCACCGGAACCAACCCCGGCAGGCGAACCCCTGGTTGCGGGGCGGCGCCGGCAATTTTGATCCATATCTTCGGGATCGATAACGCGGTTAATTTTAAAGGTGTAAGTGCTCTGGCTGGAAAATCAAGGGTTGCAGGGGGAGACCGGGGCTTCGCTAAGCCAGGTCCTCCGGCAGAAAAACTACTTCCCGCTCCAAGGCCACGCCCTGGGTTCGCCAGACGGTTTCCCGGATTTCCCGGATAAGGTCCCGGACCTGGGCCGCGGTGGCCCGGCCCCGGTTGAGGATGAAGTTGGCGTGCTTGGGAGAGATTACCGCATCCCCGCAACTGTGCCCTTTCAGCCGGACCGCGTCGATGAGCCAGCCCGCGCTCGGCCCCTGGGAAGGATTTTTAAAGACGCTGCCGCAACTCCGGGGGTTGGCGGGCTGCCGGGCCCGGCGGGCCTGAAGCAGTTCCCGCATGCGGGCCTTGATGGCCTCGGAGGAGGCGGGCTGGGTGAGGTTGAACTCCGCTTGCACCACCAGCCAGTGAGGAAAGTTGAGCAGGAGGGAAGAGCGGTAATCCAGATGCAGTTCCGCGGCCTGAAATTCCAGTAGGTGTAGCTGGGGAGTGACCACATAGACCCGGGTGAGCAGGTCGGCGAGGCTGCAACCCGCGGCCCCGGCGTTGAGGCGCACCGCCGCGCCCACGGTACCGGGGATGCCAACCAAAAACTCGTACCCGGAAAAACCCAGCCGGGCCGCGGCTTGGGCCAACCGGGGCAGGGCCACCCCGGCCCCCACCCGCAAGACCTCCCCGTGACGCTCAATGCCCTGGAGGCTTTTGGCCAGGTAGAGGGTGAGTCCCGGCAGGCCCGTATCACTAATCAGCACATTGGAGCCCCGGCCCAGAAAAAACAGCGGCCAGCCCCGGTCCTGGGCCAGGGCCATCAGATGATAGACATCCTCCAGGTTTGCAGGCAGGGCCAGCCGGGCTGCGGCCCCACCGATCTTCCAAGTGGTCAGGGGCGCCAGGGGCGCCTCGGCATAAACCGGAGCCCCGATACCCGGTATTCTCAAAAGCGCGCCTGGAGGAAAATTGGAGGGATTCACCGCCAAGAAACTTCTTTGCAGTTGAGATGGTCAGCTATAAACATAGCCCTCGATGGCATATTCCCGCTTCCAGCCGGCGGGGAAGGGGAAAGTCGGATTAAGCAGGGATTTACCCACGGTATAAGCGGCAATGACGCTGTCAAGCGCGTCCCCCTCCGCATCTGCCAGGATTGAGCGGCTCAGGTTTTTGGGGATGATCACAGCCTTTTCCGACAACCGGTTAAGGATAAGTTGTCGATTAACAAAATGTTTTTTGGTTTTGCCTTTATATTTTTTGATGGCGATCTTTTCCCTCACCAGGGTAGATTTGGGGCAGATTTCCAAAATCAAGGGCCTGTCATCGATGACTTTTTGCATGGGTACGACACAGGCGTTGACATTTTTTAAGAGTGGATAAAGCACCCCAGTTATGCCGAAATAAGTTTGCTTAAAAAGACGTAAGTTATAAGGAGAAAATGGGGTATGGCTTTCTCTGTCCGTAGTTCTCTTGGCCTCCGGCTTGGCAAAAACTTGTTGGCATTTATAGCGGAATTCATGGGGATTGTTAAATTCGTGGGGAAAAGCCGAAATAAACCCGGTCCAGTTTTCACAACCAATGTTCTCAGCAATTTGCCGCGGTAAGCCAAAGGGAAAATCAAAGCCAAATATGCTGTTTTTGTGACTGGCGATAAAAGTAACCAAAGCCTCTAAACAGTCAGGTAATCTTCTGCCTGAATTGGGTAACGACAGGCCGCGAAAACAATTTTTTATTTCAAGAACGCCTCCCTTGATCACCGCCAACGATATCCAGATCTTGCGGCCCGCCAATAACGCCCCGCTAAAATCGATCCCATATATGGCCGTGGGATTCCAGGACCAACCATTAAATGGATTCATCCGGATGTCCTGCGGTGAATTTGTTTCTCCGGTCTTCATATAACATTATATCGAAACATTCAAGTAACTTAATTTTTTGGCTCGGTCAAGCCTGCCTTGACAATTCCGGGGAAAGGGGATAGCGTAATTTTGATGGATCAAGGGGGAGAGCATGGCGAGAAGCCGGTTTTGGGGAGTGGTGACGGGCGCCCTCCTGGCGCTGCTGGCTATGGCTGTGGGGGTTCGGGCCGAGGCTCCGCCGGTGGCCTATGCGGGGCTCAAGTACGGCTTGGTGCGCCAGGGGCTTAGTAAGGATTACGTTCTCCAGACCTTCGCGGACCCCCGTAATCAATTCCTGCCGGACATCGTCCGCAAAATCGCTTACCTGCGCAAGGAATCCCCGGCTATTTATAAGAAATTCCTGACGCCCGCAGTGGTGGCTCAGGGCCGGGCTTACCTGGAGACCCACCGGGCTATCCTCCATCAGGCGGAAGCCCGCTTCGGGGTGGCCCCGGAAGTCATCGTGGCCATCCTCACCGTGGAGTCCAATCTGGGCAGCAACACGGGCAAGTATCCGGTCTTCAATGTCTTTGCCTCCCTGGCAGTAATGCGGGAACTGGCCACCTTCCTAAGATATTGCGCCATTCATCAGGTTGTCCCGTTTTCCTTGTGCGGGTCCTGGGCTGGTGCCATGGGGTTCTGCCAGTTTCTGCCTTCCAGCCTGAACCGCTGCGGGGTGGCGGCCGACGGCACCGGGCCGGTGGACCTGTTCACCCACGACGACGCCATCTTCAGCATTGCCTGTTATCTCCACAAGAGCGGCTTTAATCTCAATAACCGCGCCTCCTGGCGCCGGGCGGTCTATAGCTACAATCATTCCGAGGCCTATGTGGACACGGTTTTGACCCTGGCCCAGCGGTATTGATGATTTCCCATGGATAAAAAAGCGGTGGCGGCCGTGCTGGAGGAAATCGCTCTCCTCCTGGAACTGGCCGGAGAAAACCCTTTCAAGGTCCGAGCTTACGCCGCCGGGGCCCGAGCGGTGCTCACCTATCCCGGGGATTTGGCGGCCGCTTTCAGTTCCGGGGAGCTGGCTCGGGTCAAAGGCATCGGCAAGTCCCTGGCCGGGATCATCGGAGAGCTGCTCAGCGGGGGAGACGCCGCTGTGTACCGGGAACTAAAAGGCAAGACGCCGCCTGGGCTTCTGGAGCTGCTGCAGGTACCGGGCCTGGGGCCCAAGAAAGCCCGGATGCTGTTTCATGATCTGCACATTTCCAGTATCGGGGAATTGGAATATGCCTGCCAGGAAAACCGGCTGACCGGGCTTCCCGGCTTTGGGGCCAAATCGCAACAGAGAATCAAAACCGCATTAGCCAACCTGCGGCGCTATGCCGGACTCTTCCGGCTGGGGGATCTCTTGCCCTTAGCCGAATCCCTGGCGGTTCTCTGGCGCAGGGTCCCCGGAGTGGCGCGCCTGGAACTGGCCGGGCAGGTGCGCCGCGCCCTGGAAGTAGCCTGGGGCATTGATCTGGCCATCGCCACCGCATCACCCCGCCAGGTACAGGCCGGCCTGGAAAAAATTTTGCAGGCGGGGTTCTCAGACCGCGAGGGAGGACAGCTTGAAACCACCCTGCCCCAAGGCGTGCCCCTGCGCCTGACCCTGGCCGAGCCTGAGGTTTTCGGGGCCGCCTGGCTCGCGGCCACGGGCAACGAGGCTCACTTCCAGGCCCTCCAAAGCCTGGCCCGGGACCACAATCTGGAGCTGACTCCCCAGGGGTTATTTGCCGACCGCACCCTGCAGCCCTGCCGGGACGAGGCAGAAGTCTACAGGCGGCTGGGATTGCCCCTCATTCCTCCGGAATTGCGGGAGGGCCGGGGGGAGATCGAAGCCGGGCTGCAAAACCGCCTGCCCCGGCTCCTGACTCGCACCGATGTCCGGGGCTGCTTCCACGTCCATTCTTACTATAGCGACGGGGTCAACTCCCTGGAGGAACTCATTGGCGCGGCCACGCACAGAGGCTGGAGTTTTTTGGGGCTGTCGGATCACAGTCAGTCGGCCTATTACGCCGGAGGGCTGAAACCGCCGGACCTGGAGCGGCAAAAACAGGAAGTAGACGCCTGCCGCCGGGAACATCCGGATTTTGCTCTGTTCTGGGGGGTGGAATCGGACATCCTGAGCGACGGTTCCCTGGATTATCCGGAAGACATCCTGCAAAGATTTGATTTTATCATCGCCTCCGTCCATTCCCAGTTCAATCTCGGGCGGGAGGCCATGACCCGGCGTATCCTGGCGGCCCTGGCCAGCCCCTTCTGTACCATGCTGGGGCATGCGAGCGGCCGCTTGCTTTTGGCCCGGGAACCCTATGACTATGACCTGGAAGCCCTCCTGGAATTCGCCGGGGCCCACCAGGTGATCGTGGAGATTAACGCCAGCCCCTTCCGCCTGGACCTGGATTGGCGCTGGCTGCGCCGGGCCAAAGAATTGGGGGTTTTGATCAGTATTAATCCCGATGCCCATAGCCTGGAAGGCCTGGATGACGTAAACTACGGAGTAATGACGGCCCGGAAAGGCTGGCTGGCCCCGGAAGACGTGCTCAACACCTACTCTCCGGCGGAAGTGGCCCAAATTCTGCGCCGCCGCCGGGCGGGACAGTTATAGCGGAGGGATAAGGCCAAAGGCCTCTTTCCTCAAAAACCAAATTAAGGGAAACTATATGGTAGATGTTGGCATCGTTTTGGGCAGCGCCTCGGATTGGCCCCAGGTGGAACCCGCCGCAACGTTGCTCAAGGATTGGGGCATCGATTGCGAGGTGGTGGTAGCGTCGGCCCACCGCGCCCCGGCAAAGGTTCAGGCCTATGCCCGGGATGCCGCCGGCCGGGGCTTGAAGATCATCATTGCCGCAGCGGGCGCCGCGGCCCATCTGGCCGGGGTCTTGGCGGCGGAGACCATCTTGCCGGTGATTGGGGTGCCCATGCCCGGCTCCAGTCTTCAGGGCTTGGACAGCCTGTTGTCCACGGTGCAGATGCCCGCGGGAGTGCCTGTAGCCACCATGGCCATCGGCGCGGCCGGGGCCAAAAACGCCGCCATCTTTGCGGCCCAAATTCTGGCCCTTGGCGACCCTCGTCTTAAGGAGCGGCTTAAGGCCCATAAAGAGGACCAGGAGAAAAAGGTGGCCCAACAAGCGGATAAGATCCCGGCGACATATCGCCGCAAGCCCTAACCCAGAGGAAGAATATAGTCATGATGATCACCACCATGGTAGACCTGACCATTGACTTGGCGGCCCTGGAACATAATTTCCGCCAGCTCCGGCGTCTCTGTGATCCCCAGGTCAAAATGCTGGCGGTGGTCAAAGCCGATGCTTACGGGCACGGGCTGCTGCCGGTGGCCCGGAAGCTCGCGGTTGCGGGTGCGGATTATTTCGGGGTGGGGTCCCTGGAAGAGGGTCTGATGCTGCGCCGGAGCGGAATCACCCAGCCGGTGTTGCTGCTTTTGGGAATTCTACCGGAGGAAGCCGAACGCGCCGTGGCCGCCGACCTGGACGTGGCCCTGTTTCGCCTGGATGTGACCCAGGCCCTGGCGGCTGCCGCCGCGTCTCAGGGGAAAAAGGCCCGGGTGCATCTGAAGGTGGACACCGGTATGGGCCGCCTGGGGGTGCTTCCCCCAGAGGTGCTGCCGTTTTTGGCCGGGCTGAAAAAATTGCGGCACCTCGATGTCTTGGGCCTGATTTCTCACCTGGCAGTGGCAGATGAAGAGGATAAAACTTATACTTTTAAGCAGTTGGAGGAATTTACCGCGCTTTTGGCCGCAGCCCGGGAGAAGGGCTGGCGCCTGCCCTTGAGCCATATTACCAACAGCGCCGCGTTGTGGGAAGTGCCCGACGCCCATCTGGGTCTGGTGAGGCCAGGCCTCATGCTCTATGGCTCGTCTCCTTCCCCGGCCAGGACGCCCTCGGTGGACCTCAAGCCGGTGATGTCTTTGGCGGCCCAGGTCCTCCAAATGAAACACCTGCCCCCGGGGAGCAGCATCAGCTATGGCTGCACCTACACCACCGCGGACTGGTGTGCCCTGGCAGTGCTCCCGGTGGGTTACTGCAACGGCTACAGCCGCCTGTTTTCCAATCGCGGCCAGGTGCTGATTCATGGCCGCCGGGCCCCTATCCGGGGCCGGGTGTGTATGAATCTCACCATGGTGGACGTCACCGGGCTCCCGGAGGTCAAGGAGGGCGACCGGGCCGTGCTTCTGGGCCAGGACCAGGAGGATACGCTACGGGCCGAAGATCTGGCCGCCTGGTCCCAGACCATCAGTTATGAAGTTTACTGCGCCTTGGGCACTGCCAATATCAGGCGCTATACCGGAGTGTGACATGGAAAGAAAACCCGACACCCAGGAAGCCAGTATCTGCGTGGTCTGCGCTTGGCGGGAGACCTGCGTCAAGAAATACTCCTTTACCGGCCAGCACTGCCTGGAGTTCACCCGGGATATGACCCTTAAGGCCAAACCGGTGGGTGAAGTTCCGCCAAAAGAGGAAGAACAAGGGGAGAAGGGGAAAGGATCAAAAGGAGGTTGATCAACCAGAAGAGCGTTAACTTCCTGAGTCATACTCGGGAACGCAGCTGCTTTGGCGCCAAGCTGTGCCTGCCCCGGTCTAGAAGCCTTGCCGTGAACCTTGCTTGTTGGTGGCCATCGCCATTCGATAATTAATGAGAAAGCTGAGGATAAATGCACCTCAAAAAATCCATCCGTGATCTCATCACGGCCAGCGTCCAACGGGGTCAGACCTCGGGCCATTTAGCCTTTGACAACCTCCCCGCCTTTGAAGTAGAGGCCCCCAAACATACCGATCATGGCGATTTGGCCACCAACCTGGCCCTGATCCTGGCCAAACAGGCCAAGATGCCGCCCCGGAAGGTGGCCGAAGCCATTATTAAAAACCTCGTGGCTCCGGAGGGTATGCTCCAGAAGGTGGAAATCGCCGGGCCCGGCTTCATCAACTTTTTCATCGCCGACAGCTACTGGTACCGGGTGATCCCCGAGATTCACCGCTTGGGACCGGCCTATGGCAACAGCGAGTTAGGCGCGGGGCAAAAGGTGCAGGTGGAGTTTGTCAGCGCCAACCCCACAGGCCCTCTGCACATCGGCCACGGCCGGGGCGCGGCCCTGGGGGACGCCCTGGCCAATCTGCTGGCCGCCACGGGCCATACGGTGGTGCGGGAATACTACATCAATGACGTGGGCAATCAAATCCTCACCCTGGGCAAATCTCTGTATTTCCGCCTGCGGGAGCTGGCCGGCGAGGCGGTGGAGTTCCCGGAGGACGGCTATCAAGGTGATTACATGAAAGATCTGGCCCGGGACTATCTGACCCGAGGCAATGCTCCCCCTCCGGCCAAACTCCAGGAAGACGATCTGCTCCGCCTGGGCCGCTATGCCGCGGACGTCATCCTGGATGAAATTAAGCAGGACCTGATAGACTTCGGCGTCAGCTTCGACCGCTGGTTCAGCGAAACCGAACTCTACCGCCAGGGTCTGGTGGACCAAAGCTTCGCCTTGCTCCAGGAGCACGGCTGGCTCTATGAGGCCGACGGGGCTTTGTGGTTCAAGGCTGCGCAGTTCGGAGATGAAAAGGACCGGGTGGTTAAGCGCAGCAACGGCGCTACCACCTATTTCGCTTCGGATGTGGCTTACCATCTGCACAAATTCCGGCAGGGCTTTGACCTGGTGGTGGATATCTGGGGGGCCGATCACCACGGCTACGTGCCCCGGCTCAAGGCCGCGGCCCAGGCCCTGGATGTCACCGGCCGCTTGCAGGTGATCCTGGTGCAACTGGTGTCGCTCCTGCGCCAGGGGGAGCCCGTGGCCATGACCACCCGGGGCGGCACCTTCGTCACCCTGCGGGAGGTCATGGACGAAGTGGGCAAGGATGCCGCCCGCTTTATCTTTCTTTCCCGGCGGCCCGACGCCCACCTGGAGTTTGATCTGGAAGTGGCCAAGCAACAGAGCAGCGAGAACCCGGTCTATTATGTCCAGTATGCCCACGCCCGGCTGGCCTCGGTCTTTCGCCAGGACGCGGCCCAGGACCTCGAGATGGCCGCCGTGGACCCGGCCCGGTTCAGCCTCCTGACTCTGCCGGAGGAGTTGACCATCCTCAAAATGCTGGCCAATTATCCGGAACTGGTGGAGGGCGCGGCCCGCAATCTGGAGCCGCATCGCCTAACTTATTTCTTGACGGAACTGGCCGCACAATTGCATAGTTATTATTACAAACATCGCTTTATTTCTGACGATACCGGGCTGACCCAGGCCCGCTTAGGGCTGGTGAGTTGTGTAAAGACGGTATTGGCTCATGGTTTGGGGATCTTGGGGGTGGAGGCCCCGGAAACCATGTAAATCGGTAGGAGAATCGTTTGCGGCAACAATTGCGATTACCGGGATTCCAGCCGAAGCCGCCCAAGGGGGGCGCCGTGAAGACAAACCGGGGGAAAAAGAGTAAAAAGGCCGGTTGGCATTTGACTCTGGGGCTCAAGGACACCATCTTCGCCGGTATCGGCGTGGTGGGTTTAATGATGATGAGCTTCGCCCTGGGAGCCCTGGCGGGCCGGGGAGATATCTACCGGGCGGCCTACTCTTGGGGTTTGATGTCCCAGCGCGGGGCCAAGGTGTCCCAATGGACCCCGGTGACCGGAGTTAACGGATGGCCGCCGCCAGCGCCGGGAACTGCTATGGCGCCTCCCAAGCCGGCCCCGGCCGCCCCGGCCGCGGCCAAATCACCCCGGGCTCCGGCGCCCGTGGCGGCCAAGTCGCGGCATCCGGCTCCGGTTACCGGCTCCATCACCCCCCTTTATCCTCCTGTACCTGTAACCGCCAAGAAAAAGGCCAAAACCGGCACACATCGGGACTACCAGAGCCGGCGAGAAGAATTGCGGCGGGTGCGCCGGGAGGTGGTGCGGAAGCTCAAGTTCCAGAATAGCTTCGACTCGGTCTCCAAACCGCGGCTGCCCAGGCTGAAAGAGCCCGAAGGGGCCCAGGTCAGACCGGGTGGCGCCCACTCTCCGCAGGTGCGGGTAGCCCGCTACCGGCACAGCAAACAGGCCCGAGCCAAGGTGGCCGAGTTACAGAAACAGGGAATCAAAGCGACGATCAAAAAAGTCAAGGATTCCCATGGGACGTGGTATATCGTCTATAAGCCCGGAGTCTCGGTCCATACCACCACGGGAAGGCTGGCCCGGAAACCGCAAAAAGGCCGCCGCGGCGTAGTCCGTAAACCGAGGATTGAATAGTTCGTACCGTGGGGATTGGGGGGATTGGATTTTCTCCCAAAATCCAGCCGCCGAGTCATGGTTCTTAGTCCACCTGCATTTGCGGGCGCGGCACATTGACTCCGGGGCGCGCCGGCAGTGATTTACCCGTGGCCTTGTGACCCGGCAGGGCCCGGGGAGGACCGTCCCGCAGGGCCAGCACCCGGTAACCCGGCACCGCAAAATTGATGTTCTGGCCTTTCACCTGAAACGCAGCAATGCCGATGACCTGGCCTTTCATGTTGACCACCGGGCCGCCGCTGGAACCCGGGGAGATGGGAGCCGAGATTTGCAGGAACTCCCCCCGGTTGCGCACGGTGCGGATCGCCGAAACCATGCCTTCAGTTACGGTGTGTTCCAGGCCCAGAGGGCTGCCCAAGACCACCACGTGCTCCCCGACTTCCGGCCGGGCCGGGCTCATCGTCAGGTAGTGAGGCGAGCCGCCGGGCAGATGCACCGCCAGCTTGACTAGATCAGCTTTTTCATCCACGGCGACCATCTCAGTGAGGGGATAAACTTGCCCCTTGGGCAGTTTCACTACGGCTCGTGCCGCGCCTTTGATGACGTGCAGGTTGGTAATGAGATGGCCCTGGGGATCAATGAAAAATCCGCTCCCCAGGCGGGTGACCTTGCCGCGGTTATTAAACCCGACCACAGTCACCACCGCGGGAAGGACCTTTTTAATCAGCGCCGGGAGATTCTCCTGGGCCCGGGCGGAGCCTAGCCCCAGGCTTCCCAGAAAGACAAGCATTGCCGCAATGACGGCCGTTAGCGGCCCCTTCCCTATGAACTTCATCTCTTTGGACCCTCTCTGATTCTTATATGAGTAGAGTCGGTTTGGCAATCCCTTTCCCGGGTTTCTTGGCTCCGTGCCTGAGCTTGGTTACAATGAGGCCATATGCGGATCATCGGCCACCTGGATATGGACGCCTTTTTTGCAGCCATCGAAGAGCGGGATCACCCGGAGTTTAAAGGACAGCCCCTGGTGGTGGGCGCCGACCCCGCGGGCGGCCGGGGCCGGGGGGTGGTATCCACCGCCAATTATTCGGCCCGGCTCTATGGCATCCATTCGGCCATGCCCATATCCAAGGCCTGGCAGTTGGCCGAAGCCGCCCGGCGCCGGGGCCAGCCTGCCACGGTCTTCACCCGGGGGAATTATCCCAGGTACCGGGAAGTTTCGGGCCGAATTATGGCGATTTTGCATCATTATGCCCCAGTGGTGGAGTCTGCGGGTATCGATGAGGCGTATTTTGATCTGAGTTTTACCGGGACATTTGCGCGGGCCGTGAAGGTGGCCCGGCAGATCAAGGCGGAGATCCTGGCTAAAGAAAAACTTACGGCCTCAGTGGGTATCGGGCCCAACAAACTGATCGCCAAGATCGCTTCGGATTTCCAGAAACCCGACGGACTGACCGTGGTTACCCCGGAGGAGGCGGAAGATTTTCTGGCGCCCCTGGCGGTGCGCAAAATTCCCGGCATCGGCCCCAAAACGGAAAAATACCTGGCCCGCCTGGGCCTTAAAACGGTCCAGGATTTAAAGAAGTTTTCTCCGGCAGAGCTGGAAGCGCAGTTCGGCTCATGGGGACCGTCGCTGTATGATCGGCTTCGAGGCCGCCACGATAGCCCCCTGGTCACGGAACGGGAGCCCAAATCCGTGGGGGAACAAGAAACCTTTGCCCAGGATATGAAGGACCTGGAGTTTATCTTCCAGCGCCTCTGGAGCCTGTGCCGGGAAGTGCACCGGCGCTTTACCGCCAAGGGATTCGCTACTTTCCGCACCGTGGTGGTCACAGTGCGCTTCGCGGATTTCACCACTTTCACGCGCTCCCAGACTTTGGGTGAGCCCGCCACCTTGCGGCGCGCCCTCATCTTTGAAGCCATGAAACTTCTTATGCCCTTCCTGGACCGCCGGGAGAACCCCCGGGGCAAACTCATCCGCCTCATCGGGGTTAAGGTGGAGAAGCTAGGGAAATAGAGGTGATGGCGGGATTTTTTATCGCATTCCACTAAGTTCCCTTCCCGATGGTCTGGGGTAATTCAAGGCCTTTCCCTTAAAAAATAATTTTGTGACAAAATCGGGCGATTGGTTAGGTATACTTTTTGAAAAAATTATATTAGTAATTAAATCAATATATTAAGTATAATTTTATAGGACATTTGGCACATTTCGGAAATTTTTTACCACTTTGTGCATTTGTAACGTTCCGCTTAGAGAAAAAAAGCGGGACTGGTTCCATTAAGTGCCAGATATTTATCGGTTTTTACCGTTACGGTCTCAGGAGTGTACCGCAATTCTTCCCGGATGTGCCGCTGATGTACCGCAACACACCGCTGCCGGACCGCAACGGGGCGCGGCAAGAACCGCTTCCATAAAAATTTTTTCCGCAACGCCGGGTGTTTGGTGCGCATGGGTTCCAGTTTAACGGAAAAAAGGGGCGGTTCCAGAAGGCAGTAGACACTTGACCCAGTTTTGGCGCGAGACACATAGGACAGTTTGGGGGGAGGAAAAGGGCGGTTTTTTCCCGGGTTTGTGCCAATTGTCTCAGGTGGTAGGGGTAAGTAGTTAATTTTGCAGTAATATTGGTAAGGGAAAATAAGGGGGTTTTTCGCCCCTAATTTACCCGCGCTGGGGTTAGTGAAGGCGGGAGGCGGGGGTTTTGCCGCGCCACAAGCTTTGGAGGGGGGCAAATCAGGCCGATGGGGAGGAAAATGGGGGGCTGGTTTTTCGGTTTGTGCCACATAACCAGGAGGAGATGGTGGTCATATAGGTAAGTTATTAATATTGTTTATGAATATTGATAAGGGCAAAGGGGCCGCCAGCCATGTCTCACTTGCCACACTAGCCCGCTGTATTGGTGAACTTTGGGGAGTTTTACGACAAGCAATTGAAATATAAAGATAAAATAAATAAAAAATAAATAGCCGCAAAACGGGGTCTTGGCCCGTGCTAGCAAGCCTGTGCCACCAGGTTTTTGCAGCCCGGCGAATTATTCGGGCCAGCGGTGCCCAAGCACAGCTTGGGCTAAAAATTGCGTTCCGAGAGGCTCAGGCCCCAAAAATTTTGTGACAAAATTGGGCGATTTTAAATTTCTAATTATTTGTATACTTATTTTATTAATAATTACAATTATATAAGTATATTTTCTCGGGACATTTGGCACATTTTGGAAATTTTTCTCCCACTTTGTGCATTTGTAACGTTCCACTT
>JARRQO010000053.1:0-9771 GCA_037381685.1 Deltaproteobacteria bacterium
CTGCCAGAAGACATTCCCCGGCTTCGACCATGGCGCTGATATGGGTGCCCCCGGCATGGCCACTGATGAACATCAGATTGCGCAATCCCTGGCGAAAAAATTCCCGCCCCGCGTCCATCAACAGGGCCCGTAAGGTGTCTCCAGAGATGCTCACCGTGCCAGGATGCTCCCGGGTGGAACGGCACATGCCATAAAACACCGGCGGGGCCACTACCACTGGCCTGAGGTCCCCTACCCGCCGGGCCACTTCCAGGGCGTGAAAAGCGTCGGTGCCCAGCGGCAGGTGCGGCCCGTGCTCCTCCAGCGACCCGATAGGCAGGATCACCGTCTGGGTCCGGCGCCGCATGGCTTCGAAACCCGGCATGGTCAGACTTTCCCAAAGCGACATCGGCGGGGTTACCTCCTTACCGCAAAAAATCCCCGGGAGTCCGGGGTTTTCTGTTAATAATCATAACATGTTTTGCAAATAAACCGCTTTTAAAATTCACACATGTTCATATTTTCCTAAAGTTTAATATTTTTGCCCCGCCCAGGGCTAGCGGGCAGGCAAAGATTTTTGCGTGAACAAGGAAAAAACCCCTTGACTATGATTTCTCCCGTGGGGTATAAAAGGCGAGGTTGTACCAAAAAGCACAAGGAGTCGGGCGTTGGAAATTCCGCAAGCCTTGACCGATTTCTCGTTTGTTCTAGTCTACTTGGTGGCGGCGGCCCTGTTCGCCATGGGCCCCCTGGTCATCGCCAAACTGATAGCCCCCAAAAGCTTCGGCGCCACCCGGGACGCGATTTACGAATGCGGCATGCCCACCATCGGCAGCGCCTGGATTCAGGTAGCAGTAATCTACTACCTTTTTGCCTTGCTGTTTCTGGCCTTCGATGTGGATGTGCTCTTTCTCTTCCCGGTGCTGCTGGCCTATGGTAAGGGCTATGTCTGGCGGGATTTCATCGAAGTGTCTATCTTCATCGGCATTCTGTCCCTGGTCATCATTTATGCCTGGAACAGAGGAGTATTCAGTTGGAAACGAAAACAGGTGAACCCCTAATCCATCTGGGAGTTCTGGAAGAGGCCCTTAACCTGGCCCGGGCCAACTCGCTGTGGCCCATGACTTTTGGCCTGGCGTGCTGCGCCATTGAAATGATGGCCGTAGGCATGGCCCGATTCGATCTGGCCCGGTTCGGAGCGGAGGTCTTCCGTCCTTCTCCCCGGCAGTGCGACCTGATGATCGTGGCCGGCACCATTTCCAAGAAAATGGGCTCCGCGGTGGTGCGGCTCTATGAGCAGATGCCCGCGCCCAAGTGGGTCATCGCCATGGGCAACTGCGCCATTTCAGGCGGCCCCTTTTACTACCCGACCCAGTACGCCATCGTGCCCGGCGCCGACCTAATCATCCCCGTGGACGTTTACGTCCCCGGCTGCCCACCCCGCCCGGAGGGGTTGATCGAAGGCATCCTCCTCCTGGAAGAAAAAATCACCAAACGAGGTCGCCTCAGGAAGTTCAGAGATGCTAAAGGATAATCTTAAAAAAGCTCTGGGTCCTATGAATTTGGAAAAGGTGGCCGAGGGTGAATACGCCAAGACCGGATACCACCTGGAGGTGACCGCTCAACCGGACCAAATGGTGGGCGTGGCCCAGGCCATGCTGGAGGCCGGCTGCTTCCTGGAATCCTTTACCGCGGTGGACCTGGTGGAATCTTTCGACCTGGTGTACCACTTCGCCAACTTCGACGAACTCTGCCGCACCGCAGTCCATGTGCCCCTCGGCAAAAAGAAGGGCATGTATACCATTACCCAGGTTTATCCCGGCGCGGACTGGTATGAACGGGAAGTTTTTGATTTGTTCGGCATCCATTTTTTCAATCACCCCAACCTCAAGCGGCTCTTGCTGCCGGAGGATGCCGACTTCCATCCTTTACTGAAAGATTTCAAAGCGGACCAGGGCAATGATTGAGCTATTAGGAGTTGAAGAAAAAACTTACACCCTGAACCTGGGTCCCCAGCATCCCAGCACCCACGGGGTCTTGCGAGTGCTGTTGGAAATGGACGGCGAGTTCATCACCCAGGCGGAGCCAGTCATCGGTTATGGCCACCGCGGCCACGAGCACATGGCGGAGAATCGCAACTACGCCCAATTTCTGCCCAATATGGGCCGGGTGGATTACTTGCACGCTCTGGCCTATAACCATTGCTACTGCATGGCGGTGGAAAAACTTCTGGGTCTGGAGGTGCCGGAACGGGCCGAATTTATCCGGGTGATAACCAACGAACTCAACCGCCTCGCCTCGCACCTATTGTGGTTCGGGGCCTACCTCCTGGATCTGGGCGCCTTCACCCCCATTATGTATTGTTTTGACGACCGGGAACACGTCCTGGACATTCTGGATCGGATCACCGGCTCCCGCCTGACTTATTGCTACTATCGCTTCGGCGGAGTGCCCACCGATATCGACGACGAATTTGTCGCCGGCTGCCGGGCCTTCTGCCAACGGCTGCGCAGCCGTTGGGCCGACTACGACGACCTGGTGACCAAAAATGTCATTTTTATCAACCGGACTCGGAACGTGGGCCTCATCACTCGGGAGCAGTGTGTGAAATATGGCGTCACCGGCCCCAATCTCCGGGGCAGTGGCATCGCCTACGATATTCGCCGGAGCGAACCTTATTCCGCCTATCCCTTGTTTGATTTTGAAATCCCCACCGGGACCCGGGGGGATATCTTTGACCGTTATATGGTGCGACTGGCCGAGATGGAGCAGAGTCTGCGCATCATTGAGCAGGCCTGCGATAAGCTCCCGGAAGGCCCCATCATGGCGGAAAAGGTGCCCAAGCGGATCAAGCCCGCGGTGGGCGAGGTTTACCAGGCCGTGGAAAGCGCCCGGGGAGAATTTGGCATGTACATCGTCAGTCAGGGCGACGTGAATCCTTACCGCATCAAGCTCCGGACCCCGTCTTTCGCAAATTTGAGCCTCTTCCCGGAACTGGCCGTAGATACTCTGGTGGCCGACCTGGTGGCCATCCTGGGCTCCGTTGACGTGGTCATCCCGGAAATTGACCGGTAATATCGGGTGCTGGGACCGAATCCCAAAATCCCTTAACTGAAAAACCGTTTTTGACTGAGCGCGAACTATGGATCTTGCGGCGCAATTCTTGGGTAGTGCAGGGGCCCGGATGATCGTGGGCCTGATCGGGGTTATTGCCCTGGTCTCGGTGAACGCCTTGTTTCTGATCGTGGTGGAGCGGAAAGTCTCTGGGCATATGCAGCGCCGTCCCGGTCCCATGGAGGTGGGTCCGCACGGAGTCCTCCAGTCCCTGGCCGATGCCCTTAAACTTATGGGCAAGGAACTGATCACCCCGGAAGAAGTGGACAAGCCGGTCTATTGGCTGGCCCCCATCGTGGTCTTTCTGCCAGTATTGCTCTCTTTTTTGGTCATTCCTTTTTCCGAAACCATGATCATCCGGGACATGAACGTCGGCATCGTCCTGATCCTGGCCTTCTCCACCCTGGCAGTGCTGGCGATTCTCATGGCCGGATGGTCCTCCAACAATAAGTACTCAGTGTTCGGGGCCATCCGCTCCGTGGCCCAGAACGTGGCTTACGAAATCCCTCTGCTGATCACGGTCATGAGTATCATTCTCATGGTGGGATCGTTCAAGCTCTCCGACATCGTGGCGGCCCAGAGCCGGCATTGGTTCATCATGGTCCAGCCCCTGGCGTTCCTGCTTTATGTTATCTGCGCCACGGCGGAGACCAATCGGGCTCCTTTTGACCTGCCCGAGGCCGAATCGGAACTGGTGGCCGGGTTCCACACTGAATATTCCGGGATGCGGTTCGCCCTCTTCTTTTTGGCGGAATATACCAATATGTTCATCGCCTCGGCGATCGCCACAGTGCTTTTCCTGGGTGGGTGGCACGGGCCGGTCCTTCCCGGGGTAGTCTGGTTCCTGATCAAAGTCTATGCCGTGGTCTTCCTGTTAATGTGGTTCCGTTGGACCTTTCCCCGGGTGCGGTTTGACCAGCTGGTCACCTTTGCCTGGAAGATTTTGATCCCGCTGGCTTTCGTAAACCTGCTCATAACTGCCTTTATCTTAAAAATCTTATGAGGAGGTTGGTTTTTCTTGATTTCCCTCGCCCCGAGGGGTGGGATTAAGGGTGAAACTGATAAAACTTTTGGCAAACGGTATAGCGGCCTGAATAAAGGTTTAGTCACGATGATGAGTTATTTAAAAGAAATTGCGGTGGGTTTCTACAGTCTGCTGGCAGGCATGGTGGTGACTATACGCTACTTTGTCAAACCCATCGTCACTGTCCAGTACCCCCGGCAAAAGCTCCAGATGACCGAAAATTACCGGGGGTATCCCCAGTTTATCATCGACCCCGAAACCCAGACCCATCGGTGCATCGCCTGCGAAATGTGCGCCCGTATCTGCCCCTCCCAGTTGATCACTGTGGAAGGAACAAAGTTTCCGGAGGCCAAGCAAAAGAGAGCCACTAAATATATTCATGAACACCAGTATTGCAGCCTGTGCGGCCTATGCGTCGAAGTCTGCCCCACCACAGCCCTGGAGTTCTCCAAGGTTTACCGTCTGGCGGGTTACACTCGGGAAGACTGCGTCATCGATCATCTGGTCTTACTGCAAAAGCGCCAGCAGGAAGCCGGCTTGCCGGCGACCCCGATTCCCACCGCCGCAGAAATCGAGGCGGCTAAAGCTGCCGAGGCCGCAGCCAAGGAAGCCAAAGCTAAAGAAGCCAAAGCCAAGGCCGAAGCCAAGGCCAAAGAGGAAAAGGAGGTCAAAGAATGAACTTCTTAAGCGGCTTCCTCACCCCCCAGGCTGCCGCCACCGCAGCCTTTGTCATGGTGATCGCTCTTACCATCCTGGGCGCCCTCATCGCGGTGGGAGCTCGGAATATCTTCCACAATGTCCTGGGGCTGGCCTTGTCACTTTTCGGCGTCTCCGGCCTTTTTCTTTATCTCAACAGCCCCTTTGTGGCGCTGATGGAGATCCTCATCTATGTGGGGGCCATCTGCATCGCCATCTGCTTTGCCATCATGCTGTCGGAACCCCTCTATCTGCCCCGGCCGCCTCGGAATAGGGCTAAAATCATGGGCGCGGCACTGGGCGCAGGTGCGGTCTTCGCCTTCCTGGGCATATTGTTGAAAAAAACCCAGTGGACCCCGGCTGCCAAGCGGAGCACCGATTGGTCCATTACCACCATCGGTCATTACCTGCTCACCAATTACGCCCTGATCTTCGAATTAGTCTCGCTGCTGCTGCTGGTCGCCATGCTGGGCGCCATCGTTACCGCCCGGGGCGGCCGCGGTAAACCTTAACTCGAGGGTTTTAGATGCTGCTGTTCAATCAATTGCAGACTTACCTCTACCTGGCCCTGGTGCTCTTCGTCATCGGCCTCTATGGGGTGCTGGCCCGGCGCTCGCTCATCGCCATCCTCATTGCAGTGGAACTGATTTTAAACGCCGCCAGCATCAATTTCATGGCCTTTAACCGGTTTCTGGCCCCCAACCCGGCCGTGGGACAGGTTATCACGCTGTTCATCATGGCCGTGGCCGCGGCCGAAGCCGCCATTGCCTTGAGCATCATCGTGGCCGTGTACCGGAAGCTCAAATCCATCAACATCGAACAAGCCACCGAGCTTAGGGGTTGATCATGTTCGCGTGGGATCCGATTCTCCTGGGTTGTTTACTTACGGTGTTTTTGCCGTTGTCGGCCTTTGGCCTGATCATGATCTTTACCAGGGACAATGCCAAGCTGTCGCTGACGATATCGTTGATCGCCAGCACTATCCCTTTGATTATCGCCTGGACCTATTTCTTTATGTTGGGAAGGCACGAACCCATTGTCTATAACTTCGACTGGCTGGTATCCGACATAGTCAAGATACCCTTTGGGTTCCTGCTTGACCCCACCAGCTTGGTGATGTTCGTGATCGTGGCCACTATCAGTTGGCTGGTGCAGGTTTACTCCATCGGCTACATGGCCGGTGACCCGGGCTTCGGCCGCTACTACGCCTTTCTGTCCCTGTTCGCTTTGGCCATGCTCACCCTGGTGATTTCCAGCGCCATGCTGCAGTTGTACATCGCCTGGGAACTGGTGGGCCTGGCCTCTTATCTGCTGATCGGGTTCTGGTACGAAAAATTCTCGGCCTCGGAAGCCGGTAAAAAGGCCTTTGTGGTCACCCGCTTCGGGGATATCGGTTTCTTCATGGGCCTGGTCTTTCTGGTATTATTCTATGGCAGCCTGGACATCTCTTCGGTAAACGCCGCCGCGGTGGCCTATAAGATGCCTCCCTGGCTCCTCACCACTTCGGCCCTGTTGATCTTCTGCGGCGTCATGGGTAAAAGTGCCCAGTTCCCGCTGCATGTCTGGCTCCCCGATGCCATGGAAGGTCCCACCCCGGTGTCGGCTTTGCTGCATTCCGCCACCATGGTGGCCGCGGGCGTCTTCCTCATGGCTCGGATCTTTCCTTTCTTTGCGGCCTCGGCCACGGCCATGACCTTGATCCTGGGCATCGCCACCATCACCTTGATCCTGTCGTCCACCATCGGCATGGTGGCCACAGATATCAAACAGGTCTGGGCTTATTCCACGGTAAGTCAATTGGGCTTTATGGCCATGGGGCTGGCCGCCGCAGGTCTGGCCGGGGGCACCCTGTTCGCCGGGTACTACCATCTGACTACCCACGCGGGCTTCAAGGCTCTATTGTTCCTCTGTTCCGGCGTCTTTATCCACCATTTCGGCACCAACGACTTCTTTACCATGGCCACCAATGGAAGCCGCAAACTTTATATCCCCATGGTCTGTATTACCATCGCAGCCTTGGCCCTGTCTGGGATTTATCCCTTTTCCGGGTTTTTCAGCAAGGAAGCCATCATGGGGACCCTGGCGGCTCTGCCCAACAAATCCTGGCTGTTCCTGGGCCTGTTTGGGGCCTTTTTGACGGCGTACTACACTTTCCGGGTGATTTTCGTAATGCTCTTTCCCAAGTCCCCGGAAGCCTATAGCAAGGTTCCCGGCCATGTGGTCCCGGAAGAAGACGAATCCCACGGCGATCACGGCCACGCCCACAACGACTCCCATGGAGTGCCCTGGGCCATGGCTTTTCCCCTTATTGCGCTGGCGGGCTTTACCCTGGTCCTGGGCTTCTGCCATGACTATCTGCAAAAGTTTCTTTTGGGCGAAGTGCACCACCATGCCCCAAACTACTTCCTTCTGGCGGGCGCAGTAAGTTGCGCCGTGGGCGGCATCATCGTGGCCTGGCTCGATTGGGGCGCCAAGAATGCCAAATGCGTGGGCTTTATCAGCAAGGTTCCGGCCCTGCAGGAATTCTTCATCCAGAAGTGGTATATGGACCATTTTTGGCGCTGGTTCCTTAATCGCGTCATTTATGGCATCTTTTCCCGGGTGTTCACTTACAATGACCGCCGGGTGGTCGATGGCGGCGTGGACGCGGTGGCCTTCTCCACCGTGGGCAGCGGCCGAATTTTGTCCTTCATTCAAACTGCGTTCTTACAGTACAATTTGCTGTTTATGGTATTGGTCCTGGCTGGCGTCGGGATATATCTCTTGATGGGTCGCTGATATGACCGAACATGCTGCTTCTTTTCCGTTTCTGAGCTGTATGCTCATGTCCCCGTTCGTGGGGCTGCTCATCCTCCTTACCTTGAAGGAAGAGCAGAAATTCCTCATCCGGGCAGTGGCCGTGGTGGCCGCGGGTATCTCCCTGGCTTTGGCTATCTTTGTCTTTGTGACCTATGACAAGACCCTGGGAGGAATCCAGTTCGTGGAGAAGTACGAGTGGGTCAAGACCTTCGGCATCACCTACTTTGTGGGCGTCGAAGGCCTGAACGCCCCGTTGCTGCTTCTCACCGGCATCGTTATTTTTACCGGCTGCCTCACCATGTGGGAACTGGAAGAACGAACCAAGGAATATTTCATCTGGATGCTGGCCTTGGTGACCGGGGTCTTTGGCGTGTTCATGTCTTATGACATGTTCTTCTTCTTCCTGTTTTATGAGATCGCCGTAGTGCCCATGTATATCCTCATCCTGATCTGGGGCTCCACCCGCAAAGAATACGCCGCCATGAAACTGACGCTGTATCTCATGGCCGGCAGCGGTCTCATCATTCCCGGCATCCTGCTCCTTTATGCCAGCTCCGGGCTCAACACCTTCAACATGGTTTTGCTCCATGGGGCCCATTTCACGCCCTGGATCCAGAAGGTCGCCTTTGTCCTGTTGCTCTTCGGATTCGGCGTTCTGGCCGCGGTCTGGCCCTTCCACACATGGTCTCCCGTGGGCCACGTGGCGGCGCCCACCGCTGTGTCCATGCTCCACGCAGGCGTGCTGATGAAATTGGGCTCCTTTGCCATCCTGCGCGTGGCTATGTTCCTCTGCCCCGCAGGCTTCCAGTATTGGGCCAACCTCATGATGGTTTTAGCCACCATTGGCATTATCTACGGCGTCTTCGTGGGCCTGGCCCAGACCGACTTGAAGTACGTTATCGGTTACTCCTCGGTGTCCCATATGGGCATCGTCTGCCTGGGGCTGGCCACCGGCACTGTGGACGGCCTCAACGGCTCGGTCTTCCAGATGTTCGCCCACGGCATCATGACCGCCCTCTTCTTCTCCTCGGTAGGCTTCATCTACGACCGCACCCACACCCGGGATATTCATGACCTGGGGGGCTTCTCCAAGATCATGCCCGTGGCCTCAGCCTTCTTTATTACTGCGGCCCTGTGCGGCGCCGGCGTCCCGGGGATGGCCAGTTTCTGGGCGGAACTTTTGGTGTTCATCGCCACCGTCAAGGTCTACCCGGTGGCGGGGCTTTTGGCCATCGCGGCTTTGGTGGTGGGCGCTCTGTTCGCCCTGCGGGTGGTCCAGACCACCTTTTATAACGAACCTAATCCGAAATTCATAGATTATGAAGACGTCAGTCCCTTCCTGGGGCTGCCTCGGATGATTCTCATCGGCACCTTGCTCCTTTTCGGGTTCTTCCCGCAGCTGATGGTGAGCATGATTAACTCCGCGGTTGTGCCATTTCTCCAGGGAATGTAACCATGAACGTGATGCTCTTCGGACCGGAACTCTATTATCTGGGCATGGCCCTGGTGTTCTTCTGCCTCACCCTGAGGCGCCGGGTGCAGGTGCAGTTGGATTACCAAATCGCCCTGGCCTTGTCGGCTATCGGCCTTCTGGTAACCGGCTTTTGCCTGTTCCAGCACGGCGATTTGTTCTTCAAAGCTTACCGGGTGGATCTGTTTAGCCAGATTTTCAAGTTCGCCCTGGCCCTGGGACTTTTCCTGGTCTTGACCATTTCCCACAACCTGGCCCACATCGAGGAACGCTATAAAGCGGAATTCTATCTTTTTCTCACCACCACCACCATCGGCATGATGATGCTGGTGTCAGCCGTTGAGCTTCTCACCATCTATGTGGCCCTGGAGCTGTCCTCCTACTCCCTGTATATCCTGGTGCCGCTGCGGCGGGGAGACGGCATCGATGTGGAAGCGGGTATAAAATATCTCTTCATCGGCGCAGTGTCATCCGGGTTCATGCTCTTTGGTTTGAGCTACATCTTCGGCGCCACCGGCTCCACCTATCTCGTCGACATCCTGCCCAAAATGACCCAACTGATTCACAGCCCTATTGGCATCATCGGGTTGCTGTTGGCCATGGCAGGGTTTTTCTTCAAACTCTCCGTGTTTCCTTTTCACTTCTGGGCCCCTGACGTCTATCAGGGCGCGGCCAACCAGGTCGTCAC
>JARRQO010000054.1:0-9727 GCA_037381685.1 Deltaproteobacteria bacterium
GCAAATCGTGAAAGCTGTAGCGGTGATTTCGGTGCCCTTCATCCCGGCCACTGCAGAGCGGCTCTGGCAAACACTGAACCTTGGCGGAAGCGCCCATCAAAGCAGGTGGGAAGACGCTTTGAAGCCGTTGGAGGTGGGGCATAAAATAGCTAAGGCGAAGCCGCTCTTCCGAAAAATTGACGCTGACGAAAAGAAGCTGGATGAAATGTTGGCGGCGGTCAGAGAGAAAATGGCGAAAAACGCCTGACAAACGCGTGTGTTGAGAATGCAGGTTAAAGCTGACCTTCACGTCCACACGACTTACTCGTCTGATTCAGTGATTACTCCGAAAGAGCTCGTGTTCTACGCCAAAAAACGCGGGTTAACCGTGGTCTGCCCTGCCAAGTGGGACAGATTGATGGTGTGCACCGACGGCTCGGCCGGAGGAAACAACGCGGTGGCCATTACCCTGGAGTTGGCCAAGGCCTGCGGCAGCCGGGTCATGGTGGTGCAGGTGGTGCAAGTCAAGACCGAGTTCCAGGCGGTGATGCCGGATGTCAGGGCCACCCTGAAAAAAGAGGTGCAGGACAATTTCAAGTTCATCAAAGCCGAGGCTGACGAAATGGGGGTGCCGGTTCAGTTTTTAAGCTCCGAAAGCCAGCAGCCCCATGCCGTCATCGTGGCGGAAGCCAAAAAACATCAGCCCGACCTGGTGATTACGGGCCGGCGGGGCCGACACGGGCTAATGGACAAGTTAATGGGCAGTGTTACCGCCCGGGTCATCGGGCACAGTCCGGTGAACGTTTTGGTGGTGCCCCGGGGCGGGTCCATCGGTTTTCAGCGGATTCTGGTGGCCTCCGATGGATCGCCTCCCAGCAAGTTGGCCTGGAAGCTGGCCCTGTCCCTGGCCAAGCAGGCGCAAAGCCAGTTGATCGCCGTGGCGGTGGCCCCGGAGGAGGGGGATATCCTTGAAGCCAAGGCCCTGGTCCAGGAGATGCTTGATGCGGCCGACGTGGTGGGTATGCCTTTGAAAGGGGTGTCGCCCCAGGGAGTGACCCCGGATGCCGGGATCATCCATCAGGCCATCAAAAACGAGGTGGATCTGATCGTCATGGGCAGCCGGGGCCGCACCGGTTTAAAGCGGCTGTTCATGGGAAGTGTGGCCGAGCAGGTCATCGGCCAGGCCCCCTGTCCCGTGCTGGTGGTCAAGAAGTAAAAATTCAAGGTTCAGGGTTTGATGTTGCGAGCTTAAGGTTTAAGGTTTAGTGTCGCCAGGCGGTCAAGGCGGCGAGATATTTTCATGGCTTCAAATGGAACCGGGGCTCATGAATCAGGCTCTACGGCTTATTAGGGCTTAAGCGGTTTTACCTGGGAGGAAATTTATGCCTGCTGACAATCCTTCAACCCCGTTTGAAAAAATCCTGGTGTGCGTCGACGGCTCCCCTGCCAGTGAAGGGGCCATCAATGCGGCCCTGCAACTGGCCCGGACCACCGGGAGTAAAATCCTGCTTTTGGAAGTGATCCACTTTCTGGCGGGTTATGAGCTGCAATCGCCGGATGCCCTGATGCCTCCGGTGGTCAATCTGGACTTGATGCAGGCCCAGGAGAACGCGGTGCGGGAGCGTTTGGAGGCGCAGCAAGCGAAGGCGGCCAAGGAGGGAATAACTCTGGAGCCCCTGACCCGGACCAGCTCTTCGGCCTATGAGGGCATCCTGGAAGAAGCCGCGGAACACCGGCCCGACCTGATCATTATGGGTCGTCACGGCTATTCCGGCTTGACCCGGCTGCTCATGGGTAGCACCACGGCCCGGGTTATCGGTCACAGCTCCTGTCATGTCATGGTGGTGCCCCAGGGGGTGCCGCTAAATTTCCAACGCCTCCTGGTGGCCTGCGACGGCTCGCCTTACAGCGAGGCCGCCTGGGCGGAAGCCCTCTACCTGGCCCAAAGTATGGGCAGCCCCATGGTCGCGGTCTCGGTGGCCGCGGACGAACGGGATATCCCCGGGGCTACCAAAGTAATCCAGAGCCTGCAACGGGCGGCGGAGGCCCGGGGCCTCATCCTGGACAGCATGGTTCCCGTAGGCCGCCCGGAGGAAGGCATTATCAAGGCTGCGGATTTCAAGCAGGCCAGCCTGATCATCGTGGGCAGCCACGGCCGCACCGGCTTAATAAGACTGCTCATGGGTTCAGTGGCCGAGCGGGTCATCGGCCACGCGGCATGCCCGGTGCTGGTGGTCAAGCAGAAGTAGGGGGTCCCACTCGCAGTTAATGGCCGGCCATGCGGCCGGTTCCTTCATTCGCGAAATTTTCCTTGCCGGGGGGCGCACTTATGAAAGGATTCTTCCACAAACCGCTGCAAACCCTCCTGGCCGGATTCCTGGCGGTGCTGCCTCTGGCCCTGACCGTGGCCGCGGTAATCTGGGTGGGAAGACTGGTCCACAATGCCGCCGGACCCCAAAGCGCGTTCGGCCGGCTGCTCATCTCCATCGGCATAACTTTTGTCTCCAGCGATTTGGTGGCCTACCTGATCGGTTTTGTGAGCGTAGTTCTGGCTATGTTTCTGCTGGGGCTCGTGGTGCAGTCGGGCTTGAAGAGCCGGTTTAAAAACCTTACCGACCGGGTGCTGCACCGGGTGCCGCTCATCGGCAGCATCTATGATTTGACCAATCGTTTCGTGGGGATTTTTGACCGCCAGGAGCAGGCGGACTTGAAGAAGATGAGCCCGGTCTGGTGCTTTTTGGGGGGCGAGGGAGGTACCGCAGTCCTGGCCTTGCTGTCCACGCCCGCACCGGTAGTCTTTGATGGGCGCCCTTATCATGCGGTGTTGGTGCCCACGGCGCCGGTGCCATTCGGCGGCGGCCTGCTCTACGTGCCGGCGGAATGGGTCAAGCCGGCGGACTTCGGGGTGGAGAAACTGACCAGCATTTATGTTTCCATGGGCTTGACTTCGCCGCAGGCCGATTCCGGGAAGATGCCGGTCCCGGGCCACTAGGCCCGATAATAGCATCTGCGTGTCCCCGGTTCGATTCCGGGCCCCGCCACCATTGATTTTAGGGAAAATCTGCGTCTTTTCTCAATCTTCTTTTTCCGTTCTAAATCAAACTAAGCGTGAGTTTTAGCCATCGCAGTTTCTTTCCTAATGGCTGGTAATTGACCCCCAAGACGGTGGAGATTGCCGCTCTGTCCCTGGCCTAGGTTAGGGAGTCAAATTTTCAAGCTCTTAGATGGGCTCTATGTCTAATTTAAACTTAACTTTATTAATCTTAGCTTGGTAAAGAGACAATTTTGTCGGGTATCTTCTAATCCAATTTATAATTTTTTGTTTATTTTCTGGTGAGATTATGGCGCCAAAAATTATACCTGTCATTGACCTTGAGTGAAAGGGCTTCGGTCCCGGTCCCCCTTCTAGTGAAGTCTTAATTATTCGCCATTCTTTCTCATATCTCCAATGAATGGATTTAGTCAGGAGGGCTTTTTGATATTCTCGGGGCTTCCCTATATGAGCTACATTAAAAACAGGGCGCTCCTCACTATAAATAACCTGGAGTGAACTACCAAATAAGTATCTATTAGCAAATTGAGCATCAATAGCAGGATCAAATTCTAAGCACAACCCTCTATGCCCGCTAGCGTAATGAGACCACATTAAAATGTCGTCATTTTTTTCTGAAAGACAATATAAACCGGTATTATGCAAAAATTGTTCATAAGAATTTTTAGCAACCCCGTGCGGGTCAGAATATAATTTTTCCTTCGCTTCTTTTAATAACCGCTTACGGGTTGTTTCATCCGTGTAGGAAAGCCTCCTGTTCTCCAGTTTCCTGAGATAACTGCTAATCCCAAGACGGCCCAGCCCCAAAATGAGTTTTGGCTGACATTCAAAAGGATCATTGAAATCACTTGGCTTTGGCATCCAGATTTCTCTTGATGTAAAAATCCTCTCAAGTTCGCGAGATTCCTTTGACCCATTTTCGGGAGACTCCAAAGAACGATACCTATATAACTTCCTGATTCCACATAAATCAGCGGGCTTTAGTATTTCCCTAATTTCTTCTTCCCATGTTTTCATTTATTTCAATTAAAAAAGATAGAAATTATAGCAACTTCTTCAACTTGTTCTCGGTTATCCCCATCCTTTTGAGTATAGCCCTTAGAGTCCCCCTGGATATGGTAGTTATGCGCTGGTTGGTTGCGGGATCAATAACCAGAGTGTGTTTACCACCTTCCCTGATCCGGTATCCGAGTTTTTTGGCCGCCCTGATTAGGTCTTTTCGGGTGTAACTCATCCTGCCCGGACTTTCCCTCTGTCGGCCTGTAATTCCTTTTCGTGCTCAAGGCACAATTCCAGGGCGTCTATAATATTGTCCAGGGCCTCTTGCTCGGTTTCTCCGTGGGAGACGGCCGCTGGCTCCTCTAGACATTCCACTGTAAAGCCGCCGTCTTCCAGGTCCGGAGTAAGCAAAACGGTATAAAGCCGGTCCCCCGCCATAACCTTTTCTTTCCTAGTGGTCGCAAGTTGTTTTAACTCACCCTGCAAACTTTCAATGAGTTCCCCCAAGGCCAGGGAAAAGACAAACTGACCGCCCCTCAGTACGTCCAGAATCTTTTCTGGGTCCCGGTCCAACACAAAGAGGTTTATACCATCGGTAACAAATCGCAGTTCGGACAGGGGCTGCTCCACATTGGGAAAGTTTTTCCTTAACCACACCGAGGCCTTTCTGATTTTCTGCAGGGTGATACCTTCATCTTTTAGCCTCTTAGCCACCTTCAGGGCCACCAAGTCTTGAAAGGAATATTCCCGCCGAGAGCCCTTACCCATCGCTGGCCTGATAGAGGGTCTAACCACGCCGGTTGTGGCCCAATAATCCATTTGCCGCGCCGTCAATCCAGTTAAGGCTAACACAGTTTTCCGCCCGAAAACCATAGCCTATCCTCCCCTTTTTACTTTTAAATACATCAATGTATTTCTTATATACGTATAGCGGGGGAGTGTCAAGAAATATCTGCAGGGGGATTAAGGTTTTGCTGAGGCAGGATTATTTGTGGGAGGGGCAAGGCCAGGACAAATTTTTATAAGCGAGTTGAAGGCCGTAAAATTCATTCGCATATGCCAATCTTCAGGGTGGTCTTGTTAGTACTTATCGAATATAGTCGCTATTTGTTTGTCCCCCATACCCCTAACAGGCTGTTGAAAAATCAGGGTGATTAGGTTGTGTTTCCTATTTAAGGACGATTTCGGCATCCTTATGACGAGCAAATTCTCGGAAAGATTTGGGCTGCTTCCTCCTTTGGGGGCCAGTTGCCGACCGACTTATGGTGATTTTGGCCACTGCTTGAGTTCAAGGAGAAGCCGACACCGTCAGGTTACGGATGCGCACCAGATTATAGGCGGCGGCGGTGAGAGTGAACATCCAGTCCACCCGGTCCTGGCCTCGGTGTCGCGTCTTCCGGAGATTTCCCACGGTCTTCATCCAGCCGAAGATTTCCTCCACCCGTTTGCGCAGGCGTTGGCTGACGGCGTAACCCGGATGGCGGGTGGTGCGGCCGTCAATGGCGGAGTTCCTGCCCTTACAGTTCTGGGCCACGTGGGGCACGGCCTTCAGAGCCCGCAGAGATTGGACAAACTCCCGGGTATCATAGGCCTTATCGCCGCCCACAGTGATGCGGTGTCGGCCGGGAACGGCCTCTACTTGGTGCACCGCGGTTTCCCGTTCGGCCGTGCCGGTGGCCTCGGTGAGGCGAGGCGAAACCACCAGGCCATAGCGATTTTCCATCAGCACATGTCCCATGAAGCAAAGCTTGGCCTCTTTGCCTTTACCTTTCCTGAACAGTCGGGCCTCCGGGTCGGGGGTGGAGGCGTGGGTCCGGTTCAGGCGCTTCTCTCCGTGAAAGTCCACTTCCGGGTTGCGACTGCCGCCTTCGGGAGGCGGGGCGTCCTTGGGGCGGAAACTTTTCAGAGAGGCCCAGGCCTCGATCAGGGTGCCGTCCACAGTGAAATGCTCGTTGGACAGCAAATCAGCGGCGGCGGCCTGTTCCAGGATGCGGGTGAAAAAGGCCGCGGCCAGGTCCGAGTGGAGAAAGCGCTCTTGGTTCTTGGAAAAAACCGAATGATCCCAGACTTGGTCGTCCATGGAGAGACCGACAAACCAGCGAAATAGGAGATTGTAATCCAGTTGTTCCATCAATAGGCGGGCGCTGCGGATGGTGTAAAAGATTTGCAACAACAGGGCGCGCAGCAGCTTCTCCGGCGGGATGGAAGGGCGTCCCTCCCGGGAGTACATGGCCTGGAACTCACCGGACACCTCTCTCAGGGCTCGATTTACCATGTCCCGGATCGGTCTTAAGGGATGGTCCCGGGGCACTCGGGCTTCAGGAGAAAGGTAACTGAACATGGCTTGCTGCTGTACATCCTCACCGCGCATAATGGCCGCCTCCAGATAACATATTGTTATCCTTGACTATAGCAGCTTTTTGACCGTAAAGATAGCCTTATTTAAAGGTCATAAAGTAATGAGTTTTTCAACAGCCTGCTAATGCAGTCGTATAGTTTGCTCACTTTATCTTCCGGGGCTCCCAAGAAAGGGGCCAATAAGAGACCATCAATTAATCCTACAGCATACGCCGCTTTTTCTTTTTTGCTGTACTGACGATAATCATTCCCTTTCAGAGCCCCTTCATAGATTGTGACAACCTGGGCTTTCGTATTTGAAAAACCACCTATTCCCAAAAGGATTATCACTATCATAATAACCATCGCATAGCCGTTCAGTTTATTTTTCATTCTTCCCCCTTCCAATACCGCCGTACCCAGCTTTTCTCTTTTCTCAGCGAGGCAGGTAATTAACGGAAAAAATCTATTTAATTGGTATAGGTTTTTAGATACCTCTCTAAACCCAGTTGTGTCAACCTATTCCCGATACTTAAAACCGTTTCTCGCGTCCGCGTTTCCCCTAAATCATTTTGGTCACTATTTCGTCACGAAATGCTCTAAGATGCCCTGCGGCGCTGCTGCCCTGTCAGAAAATTTCTGACAGGAAAATCAGGGATTGTTTTATTTTCTCCCATAACATAGAATGTTAAAATATTCACAATTTTGTTTATCTTCCCTATGCAAACCCGACAGACAAGAAGGTAGAACTTGATGAACTGGGTTATCCGAACTTTAAGCACCTCCGTGGGCAAAAAGCAGCTCATGGCCGTAACCGGCCTGCTGTTTCTGCTGTTTCTGACCACCCATCTTTTGGGCAACCTGAGTGTTTATAGCGGCCCCCGGGCGTTTGTGGCCTATGCCGAGCATCTGCACGCCTTGGGAAGACTGCTGGTGGCCGCCGAAGTGGGCATGGCCCTGGCCTTATTTATCCATGTCTGCACCGCCATCTTTCTGTTCCTGGAAAACCGCCACGCCCGGCCGGTCAAGTACGTGGTGGAAAAAAGCGGCGGCGGGCGCACCTTCAGTTCCCAAACCATGCCCTACAGCGGCCTTTTGATCCTGGTCTTCCTGGCGGTGCACCTGAACACCTTTTCCCACCATATCGTCGACCAGACCAGCCAGAATATCTTTCAGATTGCCTCTGACGTCTTTTCTGACAAGGGCTACCTGGCAATATACTTGGTATCCATGGTCGTCGTCGCCTTCCATGTCCGGCACGGACTCTGGAGCGCCTTTCAGACTGTGGGGGCCAGCCATCCCAAGTACATGCCCTTTATCGAAAAGTTCAGCATTGTCTTCGCGGTAATCATCGGCCTGGGCTTTTTTTCGCTGCCGCTCGTCATCCTGGCGATGAGATAGGGAGATCAATTGATGCAACTTGATGCCAAAATTCCCGCAGCCCCTCTCAATGAAAAATGGGATCGCTGCAAATTTGAGATGAAACTGGTCAACCCGGCCAATAAGAGAAAATTCGAAATTATCGTGGTAGGCACCGGTCTGGCCGGCGGTTCCGCCTCAGCCTCCCTGGCGGAGTTGGGCTACAACGTCAAGACCTTCTGTATCCAGGACAGCCCCCGGCGGGCCCACAGCATTGCGGCTCAGGGTGGCATCAATGCGGCCAAGAATTATCCCAATGACAGCGACAGCATCTGGCGGCTTTTCTACGACACCATCAAAGGCGGGGATTTCCGGGCCCGGGAAGCCAATGTTTACCGTTTGGCCCAGGTCTCGAACCTGATCATCGACCACTGTGTGGCCCAGGGCATTCCCTTTGCCCGGGAATATGGGGGTCTGCTCGCCAACCGCTCCTTCGGCGGCGCCCAGGTGTCCCGGACGTTTTACGCCCGGGGACAAACCGGACAGCAACTCCTGTTGGGGGCTTACAGTTCCCTGATGCGCCAGGTGGCCGCGGGCCGGGTCACCATGTTTCCCCGCCGGGAATTGCTGGACCTGGTGCTGGTTGATGGCCAGGCCCGGGGTATTGTGGTGCGCAACCTGATCACCGGGGAAATCGAGCGCCACTCGGCCCATGCGGTGGTCCTGGCCACCGGCGGATACGGCAACGTCTTTTTTCTGTCCACCAACGGCATGGCCAGCAATGTCACCGCCAGCTTCCGGGCCTATAAAAAGGGGGCCGGGTTTGCCAATCCCTGTTTTACCCAAATCCATCCTACCTGCATCCCGGTGCACGGCGACTATCAGTCCAAACTGACCCTGATGAGCGAGAGCCTGCGCAACGACGGCCGGGTCTGGGTGCCCAAAGAACCGGACGACTCGCGGCCACCGGAGCAGATCCCCGAAGATGAACGGGATTATTACCTGGAACGCATTTATCCCAGTTTCGGCAACCTGGCCCCCCGGGATATCTCCTCCCGGGCCGCGAAGCTCATGTGCGACGAGGGCAAGGGCGTGGGTCCCACCGGCCGCGCCGTCTATCTGGATTTTGCCGACGCCATCCAGCGCTTGGGCAAGGCCGAAATCGAAGCCAGATACGGCAATCTCTTTCAGATGTATGAAAAAATCGTGGCCCAAAATCCCTATGAAACGCCCATGATGATCTATCCGGCCTCCCATTATGCCATGGGCGGCCTGTGGGTTGACTACCACCTGATGAGCACCATCCCGGGACTGTTTGTCCTGGGCGAAGCCAACTTTTCCGACCATGGCGCCAACCGCCTGGGGGCCAGCGCTCTGATGCAGGGCCTGGCCGACGGCTACTTCATTATTCCTTACACCATGAGCGGCTACCTGGCCGGCGCCAGCTTCCCGGAAATTACCACGGATCATGAAGCCTTTAACGAGTCCGAAGCTTATGTCCGGGACCGGGTCGACCGCCTCCTCAAAATCCAGGGGCAAAGAACCGTCCAGGACTTCCACCGGGCATTGGGCGGCATCATGTGGGAGTACTGCGGCATGGGCCGTACTGATGAAGGCCTTACCAAAGCCCGGGGGCTGGTGGCCGACCTCAAAGGCCAATTTTGGGAGAATGTCAAGGTGCCGGGCGCGGAGACCGATTTCAATCAAAGCCTGGAAAACGCCGGGCGGGTGGCGGCTCTTTTGGACGTCGCGGACATCATGATCTTAGCTGCTCTGGCCCGCCGGGAATCCTGCGGCTGACATTTCAACGAGGCCTTTCAGACCGAGGATCATGAGGCCCTGCGGGACGATGAGAACATGTGCCACGTGGCGGTCTGGGAATATGCGGGCGAGGGCCAGGACCCCATCTTCCACAAGGAACCGCTGGTGTTTGAAAATGTCAAATTAGTGACGAGGAGCTACAAGTGAGCGGCAAGACGATCAATCTCACCCTCAAGGTCT
>JARRQO010000055.1:0-9706 GCA_037381685.1 Deltaproteobacteria bacterium
CAAGGGCACCAGGATAACCCTGATGGTGCCGCGTCAGCGTATCAGAAAAGCGCAATTGGAGATAGCGACATGATAAAAATCGTATTGGCGGACGACCACCAGATTGTGCGTCACGGGCTGAGGAGCCTGCTATCGGCGGAACCTGATATGGAAGTCGTGGGAGAAGCGGATAACGGTCGGGCGGTGGTCAGGATGGTGCAGGAAAAATTACCCCAAGTGGTGATCATGGACATTTCCATGCCCGACTTAAATGGCATTGAAGCCACCCGGCAAATCCTGAATGAGGCCCCGGGGATCAAAATCATTGCTCTGTCGATGCATTCCGACAGCCTCTTTGTCTTGAATATGTTCAAAGCGGGGGCTTCGGGATACCTGCTGAAAGATTGTGCCCTGGAGGAGTTAGTCAAGGCGGTGCGCACCGTATTAAACCGCAAGATCTATCTCAGCCCCGGTATTTCCGACATCGTGGTCAAGGACTTTGTCATGGGCTGGTCTCCTCCGGACTCTTCAGCTTACTCCATCCTGACGACTCGGGAACGGGAAGTCCTCCAACTAATGGCCGAAGGCAGGAACACCAATCAAATCGCTGAAAGCCTCTGCGTCAGCGTCAAGACGGTGGAAGCCCATCGCAAACAAATGATGAACAAACTGGATATTCACAGTGTGGCCGAACTCACCAAATACGCCATCCGTCAGGGATTGACCTCTCTTGAACTATAACCCGCCTACAATCCCTGGCCGGCGCCTTACTCTCATAAATCGCCGTCTAAGGTTTTTCGGAACCCAAAATTAGGGATTTCCTAAATGCTTTTTAGGGAAAACCCTAATATTTTGATCTCAAATTACGAGAAATGGCCGTGGGTGCTGATTTCGTTGAAGGAAAATTTCCTGCCCTCCCCAACCCAGGGGCGGCAGGTCCGGTGCCTGTCCGGGAGACGGCATGAGCATCAAGATTATCTTGGCGGACAGCCACCAGATCGTACGCCGGGGTCTGGCCCTCCTTTTGGCCGGAGAGCCTGACTTGGAGGTTGTAGGCGAAGCAGGAGATTGCTCATCCACCATCAAACTTATTCAGAATCTTTCCCCCCAGGTGGTGATCATAGATATTTGCCTCCCCGACTCCAACGGTGTAGAGGCCATCCGCCGGATTGTGTCCCAATTCCCTCATATCAAAATAATCGCACTGTCCATGCACTCCGATAGCCTCTTTGTCTTAAATATGCTCAATGCCGGGGCCTCAGGCTATTTGTTGAAAGATTGCGCCCTGGAAGAACTGGTCCACGCCACCCGTACCGTGTTGACTCAGAAAATCTATCTGAGCTCCAGCCTATCCAACATGCTGGTCAGAGATCTGGCCAGTCGCATCTCTGATAGTCATAATCCCAAATGACTGCGTGGACAGACAGGGCCGGTTCCTGCCCATTTTCGAGTTGCGTAGAACAAATATCCCCTCAACGCAATTTCCTAACGAACATTGCTGTTATTCATACCAAATTGCAGTCAAACGGCAATTTTCTTGTAGGGGCGGACCTAGGTGTCCGCCCTTGACTTAGGGCGCCCACGCAGCTGTGCCTTTACGATTCTAGGTTTTTCGACTGCGACTTGGTATCAAAGGATCGGTTTTGTCAAGGACGGCTTTTAGTCAGGAAGGATAAGATTTGCAGGGTTTAGTGAACTTCCAGCCATAAGGGCGGGTTTAAAACCCGCCCCTTCCTGCCAGATTCTTCATTTTTGGGAAAGTGGCCAATTTCCTTGGTCAGCCTTCTCCCCGTCGAGTGGCCGGCAGGGCCGAATCACTATAGCAAGGGTTCGATTAATTTTAAAAAGGTGGCCTTGTTGCGAGTGCCCTCGATTCTCTTGGCGATGTTGCCTTGCCTGTCAATGATGACTGTGGTCGGTACCACCACGATACTCCCATAGGCATTACTCACTTTGTCATTACCCATGAGCACCGGATATTGCAATCCCAGTTGTTTCACCAGGAAGCGGATTTGTGTAGGGCCAGAACTCAAGGCAATACCCAAGGTCTGCAAGCCTTTGCCTTTGAGTTCATTATTGATTTTGTTCAGGTCAGGCATTTCATCCCGGCAGGGACCGCAAAAAAAGGTAAAAAAGTTAAGCACAACCACCTTGCCCCTGAACTGGCTGAGAGTATATTCCTTCCCCGTGAGCACGTCTTTCAAGGTAAAGTCGGGAGCGGCTTTATCGGCCCAACTTGAGGACGCCAAGGCCAGGATGCAGACGGCCGCCACCAACACCCACGCCACGGTCCGGGAAATGCGGAGCGACTTTTGAGTCATTATCAGTCTCCTTGTTCTGAGTATAAGGTGCCTTATATGCCACCCGAATATATCAAAAAGGCCTCCACCCTGCAATTTATTTACGGACACGGGCGGTTCTGGCGCAAGGCTTCAGCCAGTCCGGAAGCTGCCCCCGGGGCATGGAACGGCGTGGCAACGACACAATCAGGGGAAAGATGCCCTGCTCTCTGAACCAGGGTCCCCGACCCCTGAAATCCTGTGGCGTTTTGTATCCCAGAATAGCCCCGCCGTCTCCCGAAAACCAGCCAAGATTTTCCCGCGGCGGCACACCCGGCACTTTTTTCGGGCAGAGGGCCAGAGGCGTCATCCGGTAAAGGTAACTCCAGAAGCTGCCGGTTGGCGCTGCCTTGAGCAATTCCTCCTGGCGCTCAGCAGGTTGCCCCGGTGGCAGGCAAACTCTGGTAACCTTTAACGACCTGGCGGCTTTAACCGCCCAGGAATTGCGCACCCCCAGAGTTTGATCACCATATACCTGTCCCCCGATGTCCCTTATCAGGGCCACGGCCCCCCAGTCACCGGCAACAAATCGATAGTAGCCCCCCTGACCCAGGGTTTCCAGGGCTTTCTGGTAGAACGCCAGAGTCGACTCCCGGATGGCAGGCGGCAGGCGCCAGATGAGCCGCCGCGGCCCCCAGCGCCGGTGGTCCGGCAAAAATTTGGCGTAAGTGTCCGGCGTCAAAGCAATCAACAGCGGCTCCCGCCACTCCCGGGACAGAGCCAGGGCATCGGCGTAATCCCTGGCCTCCAGCCAGATGCGGTTGCGACCGGGGAATTCGAACCGCCAGGCGCTCCGCCGGGGGTGCAATCGCTCAGGCACATGCGAAAGATTGTCGAAGTTCTTTGCCGATGGCTTGAGTCCTACCAGGCCCTCCCCAAAGGCCGCAAGGACCTCTTTGACCGCGCCTACAACCTGGGGACGCTCAATCGGAGAAGCCTCTGCCACGGACTTGAACATCCGGATCACCTGCCCCAGGGACCCAGGGGCAAACAATTCACCTCGAATCTGCACCGCCTCCACCCCTAGTTGGTTCAGACCGGAAAACATCTCTAGGGCTTCCATCAGGTCCCTGGAGGTGAAATTTTCCAGCCGGGACAGGCAGCAGGCTTCACAGCTTCCGCCCGTATATTCTTCTAAAAGGCACAGGCTGGGATAACCCCGGCAGAAAGGCGGCAAGGTAACCATCAGCGGCATCGCGGTCTGCCGCCTCATCAAGGCCAGGTCTTTGAGACTCACCCCTCCTTCCAGCACCACCCGGGTGAATCCCAATAATTCCGCCAGCCGCACCGCCGGTGAGTTATAAGCCCCCCAGTTTCCTGCAGAAATAAGGGGTATTTGGGGGTACTCTCGCTGGACTTCCTGGACCAGCCCCAGGTCCCGGAGTTGCACCCCGTCGGAATCAAGCCGGGCCACGCTGGCAAGCCTCGCCGCCACCCCGGCAAGGTCCCCTTCCTTAAGCAGCCCGTCCCAGACCAGATAGAACTTAAGTCCATGTTTCCGGGCCCTGGCCCGCCAGTCCGCGAGTTCGGACCAATCCCGACCCTCAGGATTCCGGGGCAAACGGACCGCCACTGCTTCGGCGCCCTGCTCCTGAACGACAGCCAGAGACTCCCGGCTCTGAATGTGTACCACTAATTCCATAAGGGTAGAGCTCTTTTTGCCCGGATAATAAAAGGAAACGAGAAATCTTTAAATTAACCAGCCTCTCTCCTTGACATCGCCTCTCGGTTTTCCATATTGTAACTCATCACCTTAAGGAGATATTTATGAAAGCTCTGGGCATCTTCAGCAGTCCCCGCCGGCAAGGTAACTCCGACACCCTCATGAAGGCCTTCCTCCAGGGGGTGGCGGAGGCTGGCGGCCTGACGGAAGAGGTATTCCTGCGCAAACTGAAAATTTCCCCTTGTATGGAAATATATCATTGTTTCAAAGATGGCACCTGTCCCATTAAAGACCAAATGCAGGAGCTGTATGACAAGCTCATCGACGCCGACGTGGTAGCCCTGGCCTCCCCGGTCTTCTTCTATAGCCTCAGCGCCCAGGCCAAAGCCATGATCGACCGCACCCAGGCTCTGTGGGCCCGGCGCTATGTGCTCAATCAGGATTTCCCCGGCGCCAATCGTCAGGGGGTCCTGCTGGTCACCGGCGCCACCAAGGGAAAGTTGTTGTTCGTAGGCTCCCGTCTGGTTGCCAAGTACTTTTTTGACGCCATCAACGTCCGGTATGCCGCCGAAGTTCTGGTGCGCGGCGTTGACGAAAAGGGCGCTATCAACAACCGGCCTGAAGTCCTGGAGCAGGCCCGGGACTTGGGCCGCCGCCTGGGCCAGGGAGAAATTATGGGCCCCATCAGGATGGACCCCCTGGCAGTTTAGGCCAGACCCGCAACCGGGGCTTCCAGGTCCCCCTTTGCTGAAATGGTTTATTTAAAGGAGTTTTTATGGCACTGACTGTAGGTATGACCAATGAGATGTGGCTCAAGACCGGGCCGGAGCACTCCGCCCAAAAATTCTATCCCCAGGTCCCCAATGTCTTCGGCACCCCCTTTCTTGGGGGCCTTTTTGAAGGAGTCAGCGCCGACCTGATGTCCCGCCACTTGGGAGAAGGAGAAACCTCCGTGGGCATCTCCATGAATTTAAAGCACACCGCGCCCACCCCTTTGGGCATGGAAGTGCGGGCTGTCACCGAAATCACCCAGGTGGAAGGCCGTAAAGTCACCTTCAAGCTCGAGGCCTTTGACGAAAAAGAAAAGATTGGCGAGGCCAACCATGAACGATTTATAATCAATTCAGAGAAATTCAATCAACGCGTGGAGGCCAAGAAAAGCTGAGTACGTCTGCGTCCTCCCTGGACTTCCCTTACGACCTGGTATCATTAGGGCATTTCGAGGCCGGCGGCGGCTGGGAAGCCCAAATCCGGCAGTACGTCCGCAAAAAGTACCGCGACGACTTGGCCGGCCTGACGGCCCTTGAGTCCCAGGCCCTGGCGGAGCTTTTCCGGGGGAAACTGTTGCCGGCCCGTCCCTACGCCACCATTAAGTGGGTGTTGCGAGTGGCCCCCTTCCGGCCCCTGGAACTCTACCTCCTCTTCGACCAGGACCCTGAATTCGGCACGGACCTGCGGATCTTTTATGCCCGCAAAAGCTTGATGGTCCCTACTGAAGACGCTTACGTCTTTGCCTGGGATTACGTGGCCCTGCTGGCCCGCTATGGCCGGGGCGACTTTACCCTGGAAAATGCCGGTCCTGGCCGGGAGTGGCTGCCTTTTACCGATTTCGCCCCCCAAGGGTCCGGCCCTATGCAGGAAGTGTCACTGGGAGCCCGGGAAGAGATCCTGCGACAGGTGGTCCCCGAAGTGGTGGAGGTGGCGATCCGCCGGATGGACTGCGGCAGGTTTGCCCAGTCCGACGACTACTGGGAGGTGATCTGGCCCCTTTTGGGTGACCTGTCTTACCGGTTCAGATACGGCCCCCGGGGCTCCGAGATGGCCTTTGATAGCCTTGGGGCCAAAAAATACGGCCCGGAATTTCTCCTAAGCTTTGCCTGGCTATACCTCAATGCGCTTCTGCGGGAATGCCGCCAGGTGGATGACTCATTACCGAAATTGTCCCGCTATTTTTAGCCAGATGAAATGTGTCAGTTGCCATAAGGCCAGCATCACCCTGCGCCCCACTTGAAAAGGGTTGGAAATCTGCTGCCCGGGATGCGGCCGCGTTTACTCACCTGCAGAAATTAAGCAACTGGTCCGGCAAATCCGTCTGGCCGGCAAAGGCAAACTACGGCCCTCACCCGGCAAGTAATGCAGCTTCATTGCCCCCACTGAGAAGTTCAGCCCCCAGAAACCGCCGACCGGCCCATCTCCGGCCGTTTCAAAGCTGCGGACTCCGTCTAACCCTTTCATATCAAGTTGCGGTAATCCAGGTAATTTTAGTTTTCGTAGGCGCGGACCTAAGTGTCCGCCCTCAGGTGATCGCACTTGTAGGTGTCCCTACAAACCCGAAGCTATCTTTACTTATATGAGCGCAATTTCGTATCACCCCTAATCCTGCCCGGCCCAAGATCAGTAAATCCTTGTGGCTTTAACCATGGCATTTCCTCTTGAAATGTCCGGATGAAGCCTTATTTTTTGGTTAAAAACAGGAGGCCGTTATGGGATACTCTCTCTCAGATCTCAAACAGCGCTTGTTGGAACATCATTCCGATATCGTTAAACACGGCGTTCAGCTCAATGTCAGCCCCGACCCGAACGGGGAGGGATACGTGGTCGAACTCGCCAAGGGCGATAAAAAGTCCGAAATTTTTATCAGCCAAAAGGACGCCGACGAATGCTTGCAGGGCATCGAATGCTATCACCTGGGCATCGAACTCGGCAATTTTCTCAGGGAATTCAAGGAAACTATCTGATTAATTAGCTTTCTGTTTTTCATTAAAAAGGAAGCGTCATGAACCAGCAAATTGACCGCGTTAAAGAAAAAATTCGCAAATTCCATCCCGAAATTGCCCAGAACAATATAGACTTAAGCGTCACCTGGGACGAGACTGGTAAACGCTATGCCCTCCAACTCAGCAAGACCGGAGAATCTGTGGGTTCTTACCTGGACCAAAAAGACGCCGACGAGTGTCTGGCCGGCATAAAATGCGTCAATCTGGCAGTGTAGGTAACCCAATTATTGGCCGAACTGGAAGACTTGATCAACCCGCGGAAACCGGGCTGAGCCTGATGGAGGAAATAAAGCCGCTGACAGACTCCCTGATGCCTTTGACAGGACCATGAAAAAAAGGTAAATTTAATATTGGGGAATCGAAGCGATTGTTTCTGCTCATCCCCGGCGATCAAACTTAAGTGGGGACCTACATGGCCCGAGTTACCATCGAAGATTGTTTGGAAAAAGTTCCTACACGCTTTGGCCTGATCCACTTGGCGGCCAAGCGGGTGCGCCAGATCTACCGCGGCGCCCCGGTCCTGGCAAAAGGGGACAATAAAGAAATCGTTATGGCCTTGCGGGAGATTGCTGCGGGGAAAATCGTGCCCACCACCCCTTTGGAAGCCCTGCCGGAACCCGAAGAAGAATAATCAGCCCTGCCCTCGAACAGTCCCTATATTTTGGCTTAAGACCCAAGGGGCGAAGTTTCTCTGCCTTTTATCCCGGCAAAATTCCCGTGCCGGCGCCACGCCAGCACATGATTGGCTGACTCTCCTCCGCGGCTCCATCTAGGGTCCAGATCTCCAGATCCCAATTCCAAACGGCCGGGTAAGGCCACCGGGCCACGATCACATCATTGATAAATTCCTGGAGTTCCTGATGCGCTCCTTCCAAGCCCTGGAGACCGCCCACCGCGGCCATCAAAGCCCCTAACAGTTCCACGAACTTCTCCTGCCAGGCGGGTTTGCCTGCCTCGCCCACCACTTTCTGCCATTCGGCCTGGTTCCGGCAGCCCGGTAAATCCAACCGTACCGTTTTCAGGCCGGTCCATTCCGGCCACCCCTTCAAGGTTAAAAACAAGGCCCGTGAGGTGCGACCCAGGAGAAACGGCACCGCTCGGTCTTTCAAAAAGGGAGCCATGACTCGGCGCCAGAGATGATAGCGCAGTTTGGCCAGTTCAGGGTCCACCATTTCTTTAACCCCTGCCACCGGTCCGTAGGAGGTCTGCTCGTCCCAGCGCTCCGGTTTGAGAACGTCTTGTAGCCAGTCCTGCCCTTTGTCCACCAAAAGAAGCTGGGCCTCCTCGTCGGCCTGCATTTTCTCCAACTGCCAGGCCAAAGACCAGGCATCAGGAGAAGGCGAAGGCGCGGCCGGCGTGCTCACCGTCCCATAACCTCGAATAGCTTGAATCAGATCACCCTCTCCATCCCCTCTTTGAAAATTTTCAAAGGCCTGCCACTGCCGCAAATCTCCAGCCTTATAATGCTCCAACTCCCGGCGGTGCACCTGGGCCTCCTGGGGCAATGGCATTCCCTGGTAAGCCAGTTGAGCCGGCCACCCCGGAGTAACCCCCACCTTCAGGTCAGGAAAATAGAGCGGCAAAGTCCAAAATTCGTCCCGCCACGGCAGGATCACCGGAAACGCGACGATGTTCCAACCCGATCCCATAGACACCTCCAAATCCTTTCCCCGAAAACCGCTAGCTGAAAAAGCCAACGGCATTTTTCCTCTCGAAAACCTCTACATATTAGAGCTTCTTGCCAAATGTCAAATTTAAATGTAGCCCCAGGCTTTAACCTGCGCTGACAAAATTTATAAAGCCTCTATGCCGCCGAATATTTTGGGTCCAACTTGGTAAGATTTCGGCAAAAAATTTTGCCAGAGACCCATTAGTCAGACCATTTAAATAAATTGCCCCGGAAACGGAGCCGCAAGTCTGAGCTCAGGCAGGGTGAAGCTTGCGGCTACACAGGAATTCTTACCTGGTAAATAGTCTTTTCTTCTGATTAATATCTCACGAGTCCGGCAGATACAAGAGGGGGTCAGAGGAAAACCTGTCGCGGTTAAACATGATACGGGTGCCCTGTCTTGATGGTCATGGCCCGATAGAGTTGCTCCAACAGCACCAGACGGGAGAGTTCATGGGTCAGGGTCAGCCGGGACAGGGACAGGTGTTCTGCGGACGCGGCCAGGGTCTCGGCAGAAAGCCCCCAGTGGCCCCCGATGAGAAAAGCCAGGGGACAGGCGGCCAATTCCCGCGAGGTGAGCCAGGCCGCGAATTCTTCCGTAGTATATTCCCGCCCCGCGGGTGTAAGAGCGACGGCATAGGCCCGGGGTGGAAGCTTTGCCAGGAGGCGCTCGCCTTCCCGGGCCTTGAGGGTCTCAATGGTCTTACCGGCGGATTCTTTTTCTTCCCGGACGTGGGTCTGAGTGAATTTGACCCACGGCTGCAGGCGCTTCTGGTAGAAAGCGAGGCCATCCCGTATGAAGGTTTCCTTAGTCTTGCCTACCATGAGGATGGTTATGTAGAGCATTCAATTATATAATTTTCGACTTTCTCAATATTTATAGACTATCAAATTTTTGCGCAAATTTAAGTTATCAAAATCTCCATTGCTCGTAACTACTCCCTTAAGATTAAGATTAATAATAAATGATAAATGGAAAGCATCTCTTGGCAATAGTAATTGTGTTTTCATTAAATTTATTGCCTTTTTTATCAGATTTTCTGATGTAATTAAATCTGAACCAATAGTTAATCTTGGAAAATTTAATATTTTCTTTATATTAGAAGCAATTCGCCAATGGTATTTAGCAATTATGGAAGGGTTTTTCTTTATAAACGAGGGTTTTAATTCTTTTCTGTTATCCATTCTGTAATATGCTCTCATAAAAGCCATAGCACATTCATCTATTACTAAATTGGTAATAAATAAATTAGCTCTGCATGAGAAAAGATCAGCTAAT
>JARRQO010000056.1:0-9671 GCA_037381685.1 Deltaproteobacteria bacterium
CCCGGCCCCTGATCGCCAAGGCCCAGGTGGAAGTGGCCCAGAAGACCGGCGCTGATGCGGTGAGCCACGGCGCCACCGGCAAGGGCAACGACCAGGTGCGCTTCGAGCTCACCTATATGGCTCTGAAGCCTGACCTTAAAATTATCGTGCCCTGGCGGGAGTGGGATTTGCAGGGGCGGGCCGATTGTGTGGCTTTTGCCCAAAAGCACGGCATCCCGGTGCCGGTGACCCAGGAGAAACCCTATTCCAGCGACCGCAACCTGTTGCACCTCAGCTTTGAAGGCGGCATCCTGGAAGACCCCTGGGCCGAACCGCCGGAAGATATGTTCGTGCTGAGCAAATCGCCGCAAGCGGCCCCTGATAAGCCGCGGTATATTGAAATTGACTTCGAACAGGGCGACCCCGTGGCCGTGGACGGTGAGCGGCTGAGCCCCGCGGCGCTCTTGGCCCGGCTGAACTCCATCGGCGGCGAGCATGGCATCGGCCGGGTAGATTTGGTGGAGAACCGTTACGTGGGCCTGAAATCCCGGGGGGTCTACGAGACCCCGGGCGGCACTATCCTCCGGGCGGCGCATCTGGCGGTGGAATCCCTCACGTTGGACCGGGAAGTGGTGCACCTGCGCGATTCCCTCATGCCCCGGTACGCTGAGCTCATCTATTACGGCTACTGGTACGCTCCGGAGCGGCTGGCCCTGCAAAAACTTATAGATGAGGCCCAGCAGCCGGTGACCGGCGCCGCCCGGCTGAAATTGTATAAAGGCAACGTCACGGTGGTGGGCCGCAAGGCCCCCAAATCCCTGTACCAACCGCATCTGGTGACCTTCGAGGCCGGGGGCGATTACCGGCAGGCGGACGCCACCGGCTTTATCCGCCTAAACGCCCTGCGCCTGAAGATCAGGGCCAAGCTGGAAGGGAAATAGGGTTACAAAGTTCAAGGTTTAAGGCCTGAGTTTTCAACTTTGAACCTGGAACTTTGAACCTGGAACTAATTAATATCGGAGGCGTGGTTTCTGTATTATTCGCGCTACCTGGTTTCAGGGTCCTGCTGGGGAGTGGGTCTCCTCATGCTCTTCTGGCAGCCCGGCCCCAACCTCTGGTTCGGGGTGCGGCTGCCCTGGACCCTGGCCGACCTGGGAATCTGGAATAAATCCTGGCGTCTGGCGTCCCGCCTCCTGATGGTCATGGGCGTCACGGTGCTGATTTCCTGGCGGGCGTTTCTTATCTCCGCCGCGCACCTGGTGGGTTTAAGCTGCCTGTACACGGTGATCCTTTACCGCTGGAGATATGGCACCTGGCGTTTCTGGAAGGGGCGGGGCTGGATCAATTACCACCCGGTGGCCCGCTGCCGCGTCTGCGGCCATTTACAAAAGCTGGACAGCGCCGCGGACCTGGTTCACGGCGCTTGCCAGGCCTGCGGCGCCAAGCTGCCGAACCCCAAAGTCGGGCTCAAGGCGCTGTTGCCCCGCTGGCCTCAGAAAAGCCCCCAGTCGGTGAAATAGTGCACAACAGCAGCAATTGTGTAGGACTGCCGCTGAAAACTCAGAAAGTAATAGTTCAAAGTTGAGACCTCTGCGAAAGTCCCTCATCTGTCATTCTGAGGGAGCGAAGCGACAAGAATCTCTTAAATGCAAAGAAATATAAAATCCTTCGCGGCGCTCCGGATGACACCTTGGTTTTTTGCCGCGGTCTCAAGTTGAAGGTTGGAGGGAAAATCTAGTTTTTTAACGTTGAATCTTGAACCTTGAACTAACTAGAGGAAAATCACATGGCCCATAAACCCTGGGGCGGACGTTTCGAGGGCGAAACTGCAAAGTCGGTGGAGGATTTCACCACCTCGTTAAGCTTTGACCGGCGTCTGGCCCGCCAGGACATCGCCGGGTCCAGGGCCCACGCCCGCATGTTGGCCCAGCAGGGCATCATCACGCCGGGCGAGGGCGAGCAGATTGTGGCGGGCCTGGCTGAGATTGGGCGGGAAATCGAAGCCGGGGAGTTCGAGTTCGACCCGGCTTTAGAAGACATCCACATGGCTATCGAAGCCCGGCTGACCGCCCGGCTCGGCGAGACGGCCCGCAAGCTCCACACCGCCCGGAGCCGCAACGACCAGGTGGCCCTGGACCTCAGGCTCTATCTGGCCGAGGAAGTTACAGGGCTGATTGCCGATCTGCGCGACCTGCGCCTGGCCGGGATACGCCTGGCGCACCGGCACCAGGACGCCATCCTGCCCGGCTACACCCACCTGCAGCGGGCTCAGCCGGTACTGTTGGCTCACCACCTCCTGGCTTATGACGAAATGTGGCGCCGGGACGCCGAGCGCCTGGGTGAATCTTTGGGCCGAGTCAAGGTTTCACCCCTGGGGGCCGCGGCCCTGGCAGGCACCACTTTTCCCATCAACCCCGCGGCCGTGGCCGACGCGCTCGGGTTTCCCCAGGTCTGCCGCAACAGCCTGGACGCGGTGAGCGACCGGGATTTTGTCATTGAATTTCTGGCCCATGCCGGTATTATCATGATGCACCTGAGCCGTCTGGCGGAAGAACTGGTCCTGTGGTCGTCTGCGGAGTTTGGGTTCGTGGTGCTGCCCGACGCCTATGCCACCGGGTCCTCCATCATGCCCCAAAAGAAAAACCCGGATGTGCCGGAACTCATCCGGGGCAAAAGCGGCCGGGTGGCGGGCCATCTCATGGGCCTGCTCATGACCCTGAAGGGTCTGCCCCTGGCTTACAACCGGGACCTCCAGGAGGACAAGGAGCCTCTGTTCGACAGCGTGGACACGGTGCGGACCTCGGTGCAGCTCATGGCCGGGCTGCTGGCCAATCTCACCGTGCGGCCGGAGAAGATGGCCGCGGCCTTGCACGGCGGCTTTCTCACCGCCACCGATTTGGCCGACTACCTGGTGACCCAAGGGGTGGCTTTTCGCACCGCGCATGAGCAGGTGGGCCACACGGTGCGCTACGCCGAATCCGCCGGCAAGGAGCTAGGGGAACTGAGCCTTGCCGAAATCCAGCAGTTTGCCCCCCAGGCCACGGCCGAGGTGTTTGACTGGCTCAAGATCGAAAACTCCGTGGCCCGGCGGCGCTCGCCGGGCGGCACCGCGCCGGAACGGGTGCGGGAGGCCCTGGAACGGGCCGAAGCGGAAATAGGACTGAATCTGCATGAACAAGAGATTTAGCCGGGAGCAGGGAGCAGGGGTCAGGGGTCAGGGGTCAGGATTTCCGGCTTCAGGGCGTTGGGGAGGAGTTCCTCTGCTGCTCCTCCTGGCCTTGCTCCTGGTGGCCGCCGCCTGCGGCAAACGGATGACCCCGTATGCCCCGGACCGCGTCCTGCCCGCTCCGGTGCGCAACTTTCAGTTGACCCAGGAAGGCGAGGCCCTGGTCCTGAGTTGGCAGTTGCCCCGGTTAAATCTGTTGGGCCAGCCCCTGACCCAGGTGCAGGGTTGCCACCTCTACCGGGCGGCGCTTAAGGGGGTGTCGCCTCAGCTTTTGGAGGCCTCGGATTTCAGCTTATATGCCGACATTGATCTGGCCTTCCCCCGGCGGGGCGAAGTGCATGGGGAAGACGTGCTGTTCCGGGACCGGGATTTGGCGCCGGATCACCGCTATTACTACCGGGTGGCGGCCTATGATCAGGACGGCTACAACGGGGGCTGGTCCCCGACCTTGAGCCGCGCCTGGGGCTGGCTGCCCCGGGTCCCCACCAACTTCAAGGCCGTGCCTGGGGATAAGGTCGTAAACCTCTCCTGGAACCCGGTAACCAAGCTGGAGAACGGCTCGCCGGTCCGGGACCTGGCCGGGTATCTGATCTACCGCCTCTCGGGCCCGGGGCCCTGGATTCTGGTCACGCCTAAGCCGGTGAGCCCGAACCAATTCCAGGACCTGGCGGTGCTCAATGATGTGAAATACACTTATAAAGTTGTGGCGGTGCGCCGGCTGGGCGGGAATTTGCTGACCAGCCGGGATTCGGCCACTCAGGTGGCCATGCCCCAGAAGACCACCCCGCCGCCGCCGGCTTTGAACCTGTTCGCGGTGCCCACCTCCCAAGGGGTGGAGCTGCGCTGGGAACTGAGCCCGGCCCCGGATGTGGCCGGCTACCGGGTCTACCGCCGCCGCACCGGGGAGGAAAAGTACACCCTGATCACCCCGAAATTGGTCACCAAGCCCTATTTCGTGGACACCCAGGTGACCCGGAGTCAGACTTATTATTATTACGTGACCGCGGTGGACGACACGCCCCGGGCCAACGAGAGTATGCCTTCGGAGGTGGCTTCGGTAACTTATTAACAATTGGCCGTTAGCCGGGAGGTTTGATCGGGATATTTTGGGCTCCCGCAAAGACGCCAAGGCACAGAGGGGGCAAAATCGTGGCGGAAGACAATCACTCCCGCGGAATAATTGTTAGCTGACCCTGACAACTGAACGCTCGTTTCCGAAAGGTTAACCGTAAATGCATCACTTCTATTACCAGGCCGGTGAACTCTACTGCGAAAACGTGCCGGTGCGAAAAATCGCCCAGGCGGTGGGCACGCCGTTTTACGTGTACAGCGCCGCCACGCTGACTCAGCATTTCCGGGTTTTCGACGCCGCTTTTACCAGGTTTCCTCATATCGTCTGCTTCGCGGTAAAGGCCAACGCCAACCTGGCCATCCTGAGGCTGCTCGGACGGCTGGGGGCCGGGGCGGACATCGTCTCCGGCGGCGAGCTTTATCGGGCCCTCCAGGCCGGCATGGACCCGGGTAAAATCGTCTATTCCGGCGTGGGCAAACGGCCCGAGGAAATTCGGGCGGCCCTCAAAGCCGACATTTTGCTGTTCAATCTGGAGTCCTCCCAGGAGCTCACCGCGATCAACCGCATTGCCGGCCGCAACAAACTTAAGGCCAGGGTATCCCTGAGGATCAATCCGGACATTGATCCCCAGACCCATCCCTACATTTCCACGGGACTGAAAAAGAACAAATTCGGCATCGACATCGAGGAGGCCGTGGAGGATTATCGCCGGGCCCGGGAATTACCCCATCTTGACGTGGTGGGGGTGGCCTGCCATATCGGTTCCCAGATCACTCAAGTAGCGCCCTTTGTGGACGCCCTGGAGCGGCTGATAGAGTTGATCGAGCGCTTGCGGACCCTGGGCATCAAGATCCGCTACCTGGATCTGGGCGGCGGTCTGGGCATCCAATACCACGACGAGGAGCCGCCCCATCCCCAGGAATATGGCCAGAAGCTGCTGGAACACCTGAAAGACCTCGATTGCACCCTCATCCTGGAGCCCGGGCGGGTATTGGTGGGCAACGCCGGCGTCCTGGTGACCAAGGTGCTCTACACCAAGGCCACCGAGTTCAAGCATTTTATCATCGTGGACGCGGGCATGAACGATTTGGCCCGTCCCAGCCTGTACGGCTCGTATCACGGTCTGTGGCCCCTTAGGGAAGCGGTCCGGCCCCAGGTAAAGGCTTCCATCGTGGGACCCATCTGCGAATCCGGGGATTTTCTGGCCAAGGATCGCCTCATGCCGGCCTTTGCCCCGGGGGAGACGCTGGCGGTCATGAGCGCCGGAGCCTACGGCTTCTCCATGAGTTCCAACTACAATGCCCGGCCCCGAGTGCCCGAAATCTTGGTGCAGGATGGGGAATTTTATGTTATCAGAAAACGGGAGACTTACCGCCAGCTTACCTGGGGGGAGTCGATCCCGGAGTTTCTTAAGTAATTGTAAATCAAATGAAAATATGGCACATGAGCTAATTAGCAAAAAGACAAGATACGAATTTCGGGAATTTTTTGTAAGTTGGACCTTGCGGGAAATTGAGATGGAATTTGATGCTGCTGATGTGCCTGTTGATCCTAATTATACCCCTTCAACTTCAGGCGAGAGACGCTCGCTTGTTGAAAAATATTACCACACAGTGGATTGGACCAAATGGAATGATGTCAGGAAGATTTTAACTGTTTATGAAAATGTTCTTAGTCATCTTGAAGGTCTGGTCGAAAGCGGAATAGAATGGGCAGATACGTCTTTTCGATCTTTACGTAAATGGATAGAAAGGGATGGCTATAAATATAATGATGGTAGACTTGTACCAATTGGAAAATATCCGACATTAGAGGATATATCCGATAACACTTATATCTTTGATATACCTGAATTACATAGGCAGATTGAAAGAATGAAATCTGCCATTGAAGATGATCCTGGATTAGCTATAGGCACGGCAAAAGAGCTTGTTGAGACAACTTGTAAAACAATACTAGATGAGCGAGGAATTAAATTTGATGAGAATGCCGATATTTGTAAACTTGTTAAAGAAGCAAGGAAAAGCCTTGGATTAATTCCAGATACTATTCCAAACTCTGCCAAAGGGTCTGAAATAATCCGCCGCTTATTGAGTAATTTGGGGAATGTCGCACAAGGCTTAGGCGAATTAAGAAATTTATATGGAACTGGGCATGGCAAGCATGGTAAATCTAAAGGACTTAATCCCCGTCATGCTAGACTTGCAGTTGGTGCTGCTTCAACATTAGCATTGTTCTTATTTGAAACTCATCAAGAAAGAACAATTTAGATGTCAAAAATGGATTTAAAAACTAATAGCCGCATCCCCTTTTACAAAATGCACGGCGGGGGCAATGATTTTGTGCTCATCGACCATCGCAAGGGCTTTATCCTTGAGGCCAAACAGCCGGAGTTCGTCCGGCGGGTGTGCCATCGCCAGCAGGGGGCCGGGGCCGACGGCCTCATCCTCATCGAGAACTGCCCCAGTGCGGATTTCCGCTGGCGCTTTTATAACGCCGACGGCTCCGAGCCCGAGATGTGCGGCAACGGCGGGCGCTGCGCCGCCCGTTGCGCAGTTATGCTCGGCATCGCCCCCCCGGAATTGTCTTTTGAGACCCTGGCCGGCACCATTAAAGCGGAAGTCAAAGGCCGCCGGGTCAAGCTGCTCATGACCGGAGTGGGCGAGGTGCGCCTGGAGCAAAACATCCCCCTGGAAAAAGAAACCTTGCTGGGCCATTTCATGAAGGTGGGCGTCCCCCATGTGGCGGTGCCCGTTACTGATCTGGAGGCGGTCCCGGTTACCCAATGGGGCCGTTCGGTCCGCTTCCATCCGCTGTTTGCGCCTGCGGGTACCAATGTCAATTTTATCTGCCACGAGGGGCCCCAAGCCATCCGGATTCGCACCTATGAACGGGGGGTGGAGGACGAAACCCTGGCCTGCGGCACCGGGGCCGTGGCTGCGGCCCTGCTCGCCGCCCGGCTGGGGCAGGTATCCTCCCCGGTGACCGTTCATACCCGGGGCGGCGAAGACCTGACCATATTTTTTGCGTCCCAAGGGGATACGTTTAACGATGTCTTCCTGGAAGGCGAGGCCCTGGTGGCCTACCAGGGCGAACTGTGGGTCGACGAACTCAAGTAAGGAGGTAGCACCATGCTCAAGGGAGCCTTCACTGCCATCGTAACTCCCTTCAAAAACGGCCAGTTTGACGAAGAGGCCTACCGGGAACTTATCGAGTTCCAGATCGCCGGCGGCATCCATGGCCTCGTGCCCTGCGGCACCACCGGTGAATCCCCCACCCTGTCCCACGCCGAACACAAACGGGTGGTGGAGACCTGCCTCGACCAGGTAAAAAAGCGGGTGCCCGTGATCGCCGGGTCCGGCTCCAACAGCACCGCCGAATCCCTGGAACTGACCAAACATGCCCAGGACGCGGGCGCAGATGCGGCCCTGCTGATCACTCCTTACTACAACAAACCGACCCAGGAAGGTCTTTTTCAGCACTATAAAACCGTGGCTTCCCAGACCAAGATTCCTCTGGTGCCCTATAACGTGCCGGGCCGCACCAGCGTCAATCTGCTGCCGGAAACCATGGCCCGGCTGGCGGCCCTTCCCAACGTCGTGGGCCTCAAGGACGCCACCGGAGACCTGAAGCAGGGCGCCAAGACCCTGGAGTTGTGCGGCGATAAGATCACGGTGCTGTCCGGGGATGATTTCACCGTCCTGCCGCTGTTGGCTGTGGGCGGCCAGGGGGTGATTTCGGTGGTCTCCAACGCCACCCCCCAGGATATGGCCGGCATGTGCAACGCCTTCTTCGGCGGGGACCTGTCCCGGGCCCGGGAACTCCACTACCAGATGTGGCCCTTGATGGAGGCCATGTTCTATGAGACCAACCCCATTCCGGTCAAAACCGCGCTGAAGTTGATGGGCAAAATCTCCGGCGAGGTCAGGCAGCCTCTGTGGAGCATGTCCGAAGCCAATGAAAATAAACTGCGCCAGGTCATGCAGCAGTATGGACTGATTTAAAGTGAGCAGTTAGCGGTGAGCAGCTAAAATCCACATACTGCTCACAGCTCTCTGCTTACTGCTCACTTTCCAGGAGGTTTTATGGTCAAAGCCATCGTAACTGGCGTGGCGGGCCGCATGGGCGGCCGCATTGTGCATATGCTGGACGCGGCTGAGGGCATTGAATTGGTCGGGGCCGTGGAGTCGCCCGGCCACGCCTCGGTGGGCCAAGATGTGGGCGAGGTTGTAGGTCTGCCTGCAAAAGGCCTCGAGGTGGTCGATTCCTTGGATCAGGTGTTGCCTCAGGGGGAGGTGGTCATTGAATTTACCCATCCGGAGCCGTCGCTTAGCCATCTTTACGAAGTAGCCGACGGGGGCAAGGCCATGGTCCTGGGGACCACCGGGTTTTCGCCGTCCCAGATCGCCGAGATTCAGGCCCTGGCCTCCAGGGCCCATTTGGTGTTCGCCCCCAACATGAGCGTGGGGGTCAATCTGATGTTCAAGGTGGTGGCGGACATTGCGAGCGTATTGGGCGAGGCCTACGACGTGGAGATCGTCGAGGCCCACCACCGCCTGAAGAAAGACGCGCCCAGCGGCACGGCCATCAAGTTGGGCCAGGTCATCGCCCACGCCCTGGGCCGGGAATTGGAAACCACCGGGGTTTACGCCCGCCACGGGATCATCGGCCCCCGCCGCCCTGAGGAGATCGGCATCCAGACGGTGCGGGCCGGGGACATCGTGGGCGAGCACACGGTGATCTTCGGCGGTTTGGGCGAGCGCCTGGAGATCATTCACCGGGCCCACAGCCGGGACAATTTCGCCCGGGGCGCGGTGCGGGCGGCCCAATGGATCGTGTCCCAGCCCCCCGGTCTGTACGACATGCAGGATGTGCTGGGGTTGAAGTAGGGCGCGTTTGACGCACGAGAATATTTGGCGGGCAGGGCTCGCCCTCTCCCTCTGGACTGAGAACTGAGAACTTAATTATGCGCATTGTACGCTTTGAACTGATGGGCCGGACCGGCTACGGCATCCTGGAAGAAGAGAAAATCTTTATCTTATGGGGCACTCCTTATAACGACGGCTGGAAAAATACCGTCGGCGAAGTTGCTATCCTGCCGGCGGTCAAACTGCTGGCCCCCTGCGAACCCGGCAAAATCGTGGCCCTGGGCCTGAACTACCGGGACCACGCCCAAGAGTTGGGGCACCCCTTACCGGAGGAGCCCTTGATCTTCCTCAAACCTTCCACCGCGGTCATCGGCCCGGATGAGGACATCGTCTACCCCACCATGTCCCGGCGGGTGGACTACGAGGCGGAATTGGCCGTGGTGATCGGACGCCCCTGCCGCCAGGTGCGCACAGAAGAGGCGCAAGATTACGTCCTGGGCTATACTTGTTTCAACGACGTTACCGC
>JARRQO010000057.1:0-12783 GCA_037381685.1 Deltaproteobacteria bacterium
ATTTGGGGCTCTGCGGCACGGAACAGGTCTATTTTTACACCTTCCACCTGGAATTGCACGGCGGCATCATGGTCACCGCCAGCCATAACCCGCCCGAATATAACGGCATGAAGTTTGTGCGCGAGCAATCTCGGCCCATCAGCGGTGACTGCGGCCTGAAAGAGATTGAATTGCTGGCCGCGGCCCCGCACCCGCGGCCCTCAGCCCCGCGCCGGGGCGGGCGCATTGCCACGGACTGTCTGGATGCATACATCAGCCACTTGTTGAGCTATATCGACTCCGGAGACCTCACACCCCTCAAGGTGGTGGTCAACGCGGGCAACGGCTGCGCCGGGCCGGTGCTGGATGCCCTGGAGCAACATCTGCCATTTCGTTTCATCAAGATTCACCATGAACCGGACCCGACTTTTCCCCACGGCGTCCCCAATCCCTTGTTGCCGGAGAATCGCCGGGCCACGGCTCAGGCGGTACGCGACCATGCCGCCGCGGTGGGCCTCGCCTGGGACGGCGACTTTGACCGCTGCTTTTTCTTCGATGAACAGGGGAGCTTTATCGAAGGTTATTACCTGGTGGGCCTGATTGCCCAGGCCCTGCTGCAACGCCAACCGGGCGCGGCGATAATTCACGACCCCCGGCTCACCTGGAATACCATAGAAATGGTGCAGGACGCCGGTGGCCGTCCGGTGCTGTGTAAAACCGGACACGCCTTCATCAAGGAGCGCATGCGCCTGGAAAACGCCCTCTATGGCGGGGAGATGTCGGGCCATCACTACTTTCGGGATTTCGCCTACTGCGACAGCGGCATGATCCCCTGGCTGCTGGTGCTCTCCCTCATGTGCCGCGCCCGCCAACCCTTGTCCGCGTTGGTGGCGGCGCGCATGAGTCGCTACCCGGTCAGCGGCGAAATCAATCGCACCGTGCCAGACCCCGATGCAGTCCTGAAGCGGGTAGAGGCTCAGTATCAAGCCAAAGCCATGGCCTGCGATCGCACTGACGGACTCAGTCTGGAATTTCCCAACTGGCGTTTCAATCTGCGCAAATCCAACACCGAACCTGTGCTTCGACTCAACGTGGAAACCCGGCAAGACCCGGCGCTCCTGCAGGAAAAAACCGCGCAACTCCTGGACCTGATGACCTGAACGAGTGTCACTTCCACGTTTTCGAAATTAAATTCAGCTTTTTGGACCTATGTGTCCGCCCCGTTTATAGCGTTTGTCAAAAATTTCTTCCATATATTCCCTCTCCCCCCGGCGGGGGGAGAGGTCAGGGTGAGGGGGGGTAGGAAAAGACTCTTGGCAATTACTATAAAACGCCTCCGCAAGTGCTCCCCCCCATAAATATGGATAGATTTACTTGGGACGCGCTCAAAAGGACCGCGTTTATCCCTACAGCCTATCTTTAAAAATGTATTTTTTGTCAGGGGAGGTTTTTTGTGGGGGGGATACTTTTAGGTAGGTCCTCTTAACCGAAAGACCATAATTTTGCCAATGGTGGCTAGTAAGGCTTACTTATTGAAATCTTTATATAAATATGCAGATCAAAATTAACCCCTTATCAAGCTTTATAAATATGGTCTTCCGCCAGACCCCGAAAGGCATTGCGGGTATCGACGATCAACCGGGCCCGGGAGGCCAGCCAGGCGTAATCATAGGCCGTATGGTCTGTCACCAGCAGCACCAGGTCCGATTCCTGCAAGACCTCTGCGCTCAGCGGCGTGGATTCCAGGTTGAAGTGGGGATAATGACGCATCCCCGAGCACTGGGGAATGTGAGGGTCGTTATAGCGAACTTCAGCGCCCTCCTGCATCAGCAGATCCATGATCTTGAGGGTCGGCGATTCCCGGAGATCATCCACGTCTTTTTTGTAGGCTAGTCCCAAAACCAATATCTTGGCGCCCTTCAGTGGTTTATGGTGGTCGCTTAAGGCCTTAATCACCCGCTGCACCACGAAATAAGGCATCGAAGTGTTGATCTCCCCGGCCAACTCGATAAACCGGGTGGAAAAATCATATTCCCGAGCCTTCCAGGCCAGATAAAAGGGGTCGATGGGGATGCAATGGCCTCCCAGGCCCGGTCCCGGATAAAAGGCCTGAAACCCGAAGGGCTTGGTCTTGGAGGCCTCGATGACTTCAAAGATGTCCACCCCCATCCTCAGGCACAACATTTTGAGTTCATTGACCAGGGCAATGTTCACCGCCCGATAGATGTTCTCCAACAACTTGCTCAGTTCCGCAGCCTGGGTGGAGGACACCGGGATTATCTGTTCTATCGCTTGGGAGTACAGCGCCACCCCGTGCTCAAGACACGCCGGAGTCATGCCCCCTATTACCTTGGGGATGGTGCTGACGTGGTGGGTGGTGTTGCCCGGGTCCTCCCGTTCGGGAGAGTAGATCAGAAAAAAATCCTTTCCCACCTGGTAGTTGCCTCCCAAGATAGGCGAAAGCAGTTCCGCGGTGGTGCCGGGATAAGTGGTGGATTCCAGAGAAATCAATTGACCCGGGCGCAAGCAGGCGGCGATCTGGCGGGTGGTGCTTTCCACAAACCGCAGGTCCGGCTCCCGCTTGGCAGTTAAGGGGGTAGGGACGCAGATAATCAGAACATCGGGTTCGCCCAGCCGTCCCAAGTCGTGGGTGGCGGCAAACCGCCCCTGGTCCTCTCGGGGCTCAAGCCAGGCCGCCAGCCGGGCTCCCGGGATATGCTTGATATAGGACTCGCCGCGGTTCAGGAGCTCCACTTTGCGGGGGTCCGTATCAAACCCCAGAACCCGAAACCCCACCTCGCAAAATCGCAAGACCAGGGGCAGCCCCACATAGCCCAGGCCGATTATGCCGACTAACGCCTGTTTATCCTTGATTTTTCCCAATAAATCCATAGCTTGGTCATCCAGATTAGGGGTTTTCAGCCTCTATGATCTGGGCAGCCGGTGAAAATCCAGATACCATTGCACAAAACGAGGAATCCCCTCATCAATGGGAGTAGTCGGCTCAAAACCCAGCTTTTCCCGGGCCCGCCCAATATCCGCAAAGGTGGCCGGGACATCTCCGGGTTGAATAGGCAAAAGCTTCTGTTCCGCTTTGATCTTCAGCTCGCTTTCCAGGATGGCGATCACCTTGGTAAGTTCCTCGGCCCGGTGATTTCCCAGGTTGACGATCTCATAATTGTCCAACCCGGCAGCCATCAGCGAGGCCACCACCCCCTGAACGATGTCATCAATATAAGTAAAATCCCGCTGCATCTTGCCGTAATTAAAGACCTTGATGGGCTGGCCCTGAAGCATGGCTTCGGCAAACAGCCACATGGCCATATCCGGCCGGCCCCACGGACCATAGACCGTAAAAAACCTCAACCCCACCGTATGAATATCAAACAGGTGAGAGTAAGCGTGAGCCATGAGTTCATTGGCCTTCTTGGTGGCGGCGTAAAGACTGATGGGCGTGTCCACCCGCTGGCTTTCGCTGAACGGCATCTCGGTCAACCCGGCATAAACGCTGGAACTGGAAGCGTAAACCAGGCGCTCCACCGGAAACCGCTTGGCCAACTCCAGAAGATTGAGAAAACCTTCCAGATTGGACTTCTGGTAGGCAAAGGGGTTGACCAGGGAATAGCGCACCCCGGCCTGGGCCGCCAGGTGGCAAATCTTTTGGGGCCGGTGGGCCTTGAAAAGGGCCTCCAGGGCTGGTAGGTCGGCCAGATCGGCCGCCACGGAAACAAAATTGGCGTACCGGCGCAGTTCCCGGTCCCGGTCATGTTTAAGGGCCACCGAGTAGTAATCGTTAAAGTTGTCCAGCCCCACCACCCGGGCGCCCTGGTCCAGCAGGCTCTTTGCCACATGAAAGCCGATGAACCCGGCGCTGCCCGTCACCAGAAAAGTATGGTTCTTTATCTCAGAAGTCCATTCGGTCATTGTCGGCTTTAAACCCATTTATCATCCAGGCCGCACCGTCACTACCAATATTGCCGCCGATGTTCCCGGTAATAGGCCGCGGTGCGCTCGATTCCCTCTTTCAGGCTGACGCGGGGCCGCCAGCCCGAGGCGGCGGTTATCCGGGTAATATCACTGAGATAGTCACCGGTTTCCACGAAATAGCGGTCTTGGGGCCACTCCACCTGCCGCACCTCGGTCCCGGGCACTGCGGCCGCCACCAGTTCCGCCATTTCCCTGAAAGGCACGCCGGTGCCGGTGCCCAGATTATAGACCTGGCCATCGGTTTCCGGGCTCAGCATCAGGGCGATACAGCCTGCGGCCAGGTCTTCATTGAAAATATAATCCCGGCGCTGGCTGCCGTCGCCGAAAACCGTCAAAGGCTGCCCCTCCAGGGCCAGGCGGATGAACCAATTGACGATGCCATATTTGCTATGTTTCATCTGCTGCCGGGGCCCGTAAGGGTTGGCGATGCGCACACTCACGGTTGGCAAGCCGTAGGCCTCCTGATAGAAGCGGTAATACTTCTCCCCCGCCAGCTTGTGGATGCCATAAATGCTTAAGCAGTTAAACGGGTGGCCTTCATCCACCGGATTGTATTCAATACGGCCATAGACGAACCGGGAACTGGCAAAAAGCAGCCGGGCCCGGGGATTCTCCCGGCGGCAGGCCTCCAGGAGCTGCAGATGGCCCTTGCAATTGATGTCCAGATCCAGAAGAGGCTCGGTGTTGCTGTCCACATAGCTCACCTGTCCCGCCAGGCTGAAAATATAGTCGTAACCGGGGACCACCCGCCGCATCAGGTCCAGGTCCCGAATATCCCCCTGGATAAACTGGACTCGATCAAGAATGCCCTCCAGGTTGACCAGGTTCCCCCCATACAGCGGCAACATGGCGTCCAGAATACTCACCTGGGCTCCCTGGGCCACGGCCTGGTGGGCGATGGTGCTGCCGATCATGCCTGCGCCGCCGGTGATCAATACTCGGGCGCCTTGTAGAGTCTTTAATTTTGAAATATCTCACTCCTTTGATTAATTATTCGTGTAATTTATCATCTTATTGTAAAAAAGAGAACGGCGAATTTTTTTGATCACGACCTCCCGACCCGGTTAGTCCCGACCTTGAACAAGCGCCGGCTTCGATCCAGCCAACTTATAGGCACCAGGGGCAAGTCCCGCACGGTCCGGTACCACAGATAGATGGTTACCCAAACGAACAGGAAATCGGAGAGCCAGGGCGCCAGAGCCGGATTGAGCCGGGCATTGAGGGCCAGGCGCCACCCTGCGGTAAAGATCACGTAATACACCAGAAATATCAGCAGGCCCAGGACCAGGCCCCAGGTGCGGTTGTGGCGCAGCGGACTTAAGCCCAGGGGCATGGCCATCAGACACAGCAGCACCGCGCCCACCGGCAGGGCAAAACGTTGATTCAGTTCCACCAGGGCCCGGTTCGAGGGGTCCGAGCCCCGGGGATTCCTGGCAATGGTGGCGTACAATTCGCGCAAGGACATTTCTGACTCGGATTTGGCCCGATGCAGGGAAAAACTGAACACTTCCAGGGGTAATTGATAAGTCTTGAACTCCAGCGTCTGCCAGTGGGTTGCCCCTGGCCGCCAGCGGATCACGCGGCCGTCATAGAGTTGCATGAGCATGGATTCTTGTTGTGGGTCGTAGCTCAGGTCCCCGTCTTTGGCATAAATTGTCAAGGGATTACGGGGGTCCCGGGTATCATACACGAAAACCCCCTCCAGATGGCCGCCTTTATGCGCCACCCGATTCACAAAGAGCATCAGGCCCTTAAAGTCAGTGTTAAACGTTTGTTCTTTGAGGCCCAAATCGGCCCGCCGCTTGACCACCTCCTTAAGTAAATCCTTGGTGGCCTGTTGGCCCCAGGGGGTGACATACACGGTGAGCCCCAGGGTCAAAAGACCCACGGCCAGGGCGAATCCCAGAACCGGCGGCACCAATTGACTGTAACTTAACCCTGCGGTCTTCATGGCGGTCATTTCGTGGTCCACGGATAACCGGGTCATAGCCAGCAGAATGCCCACCGTGGCGGCCATGGGCAGGGTGAACACCAGCAGATAGGGCAAAAGAAAGGCGCAGGTTTTCAGAACATCCATGAGCCCCACCCCTTTGACCACTATCATCTGGGTAACCTTCATCATCCGTCCTAAAAACACGATGGCGGTAAACCCCAGCAGACTGACGCCAAAGGGCGGCTGGATTTCCAGAATCAAATAGCGGTAAAGGATTTGAGGCATGATGCTTGGTGTCAGGGCTTTGGTGACTTGGTGATCTAGTCTGCCATAACAATTTATTTTCCCTTATAGGACACCAAAATACAATCTTTATGCGAGGCCAGCCGGTGAAATGTGCCCGGCAAACCTTTGGCCAGCCAGGGCAGATCATGCACCTTGAGGAAAAAGAAGGTCACCGGATGCGCCGCGGTGAAGGCGCCCAACGCGGCCTTATCCGGGAGGCATAAACCTTTCTGAGGCGCCAGCTTCTCTCCGAAGTCCAGTTCAGTGCGGCAACCCAGGAGATGAAAGATGTGGCCGCTGTAAAAACTCAACCCCTGGGAATAAAGCTGCACTCCCACCAGAGCGGCCTTAGGCTGCCACTCGCTCTTGAGGATCAGGCCCATATTGCGAAAGGAGCGCTCCCGGCTCACCCGGTTAATGCCCGGAGGCAGCAGGGCGCTGAGCAGCAGGGTCCCTAACAGCAGCGCCCCCAGGTGGCGCCAGATCAGGGCGGTTAGGGGCGTCAGGGTCCAAACCAAACAGGCCATGAGGAGAAACGGGGAAACGAGATTGGCCCGGGACAGGGCTCGGGTCAGGGGCTGAGGAGTCCAAAAATACAGCGCTACCAGCACTAGCCCGCTTACGGCCCAAACGATCAGGCTGGTTTTAAGCAACCGGCTGTTGAACATCAGGCGGCCGGGGCCGGTCAGATAGGCCAGGCCCCGCCCCAAGAGCAGCGCCAGAGGCAGCAGAACCGGCAGGATGTAAGGTACCAGCTTGCCCTGGGACAGGGAAAAGAAGGTCAGGATCACCGCGGCCCAGACCACCAAGAAGCGATAATCCGGGTCTCCCCAGCGGTTGCCGCGTCCCAGGCCCCAAGGCAGCAGCCAGGTCCAGGGCAGGAGCAGCGCCAAAAGAACCGGAAGGTAGTAATACAAAGGCTCGGGGTGGATGGCCGGGGTCAGAAACCTGGCAAAGTGCTGCTCAATAATGAAAAAATGAAAGAACTCGGGATAGCGCCATTGGACATAAGCCAGCCAGGGCAGGGTGAGAATAACCAAAAGGAGCCAGCCCCGGACATTGATGAGGGTCCGCCAGGGCCAATGGTTGATCCATACCCAGATGATCCAGATAAGTCCTGCCAGGACTACGGCCACCGGCCCCTTGGTGAGGACCGCCAGGGCCAGGGCCAGATAGGCCCAGAGCCACAGGCCGGGCCGTTCCCGGCTTAGGGCCAGGTATCCCAGGCCGATGGCCAGGTTGAGAAAAAAGGCAAAGGTCATGTCCAGGGTGAGGATGCGCCCCAGGGCCACATAACCGGTGCAGGTGGCCAGGACCAGGGCCCCCAGGGCCCCCGCCGGCGTCCCCCAGAAAGCCCGGCCCAAGCCGTAGGCCAGAAAAAGCCCGGCCAGGGCGCTGACCGCCGAAGGCAAACGGGCCGCTCCCGCGCTGAATCCGAAGACCTTGAAGCTGATAGCCGTGAGCCAGTAGACCAGGGGTGGCTTTTCCAGGTAAGGAAGCAGGTTGAGATGAGGGATGAGCCAATCTTTCAAGATCAGCATTTCCCGGGCGATTTCGGCATAGCGCCCCTCGTCCGGGTCCATCAGGTAGGCCGCGCCCAACTGATAGAAAAACAGCACCAGCCCCACCAGGAGCAGAGCCAGCAGGAGAGGCCATTCCGGAAAAAAAGGTTCCGGGTTCCGGGTTCCGGGTTCCGGGTTGACGGATTTTTGGGAAAAACGACACATGAAAGCTCTCACGCCAAAATCCAAGAAAAAATGTAGAACAGCCGCCCCCGGCTGTTCTGTCCCATGTAGGGCGGGCACTGCCCGCCACATAAATAAATGGTGGGCCATGCCCACCCTACATTTTTCTTGTCGCTATTTCTGATTAATCCGAATTTGGCAATTTCGGATAAGATTTCTCCTGTTCTTGCGGGGTCGGCCCCTTGCGGCGGCGGGCGGCTTTTTTAAAGGTGTCCGGGGGAGCCCACCGAGGATAATCCAGCTTTTTGCCGGCGAACAGCTCGGTGATGGTGAGAATCTGGATTCTCGGGAAGCGATGCTCGGGAAAATGCTCCGGCACGTAGAAATCCGCGGCCGCGGCTTCTTCCTTCATCGCCCTGGTGGGCGGCTTCAGGGTGACCAGCGCCCCGATGGCAGCCTGCTCCCGGTCCAGCACCCCCTTCAGATCCCGCACCATGGCGGCGTTGACGTGGCCGCTTTTCACCTGGACGATGATTTTCTTATGCACCCGGCCGGGATCATCCTTAAAATAGATGACGCCGTCCACGCCTTTGTCCGCGCCCTTTTTCTTGTCCTGCGCGGGGAAGGCATCCACCAGCCCCAGGGCCCACCACTCAAACTGGTGGCGGTTGACTTCGGCCAGGGCCTCAGCCCCCATGACATCCGCGGGCTCGCCGATGACCTCATAGGGGGCCAGTTCCTCCCCGTAGGTGTCATTGAGACGTTTTTTGATCAGGGTAATGGCCAGATGGGTGATGTCAATGCCGATCCAGCGCCGTTTCAGGCGCTCGGCCACGGTAATGGTGGTGCCGCAGCCGCAGAAGGGGTCCAGGACGACATCGCCTTCGTTGCTGGAGGCACTGATAATGCGCTCCAGAAGAGCCTCGGGTTTTTGGGTTGGGTAGCCGAGGCGTTCTTTGCCTGATGCTCCGATAGGATTCAGGTCAGCCCAAATATCTTGCAATGGAACACCTGGCATCTCATCTAAGTATCTCTTATAGCAAGGCATTCCTGAGTTTGTATAAACTATTCGACCTTCTTTTTCGAATTTTTTCATATTAGCTTTTGAATATGCCCAATATCGTCCTTTATAAGGTTTGACACCTTTCCATTCATATGATGTATCCCCGCCTGGCTTAGCTGCGGTCAAATCCCCCATTCTATAGCGTCGTCCAGTTTGCTCTTCAATATGGCGATAAAAATTATCAATATATTTTTGATCATATGGTGTATAAATTTCATTCCAAGTCCAAATATTACTTTTAGTATAATAAAAAATTACATCATGAATTCTACCATGCTGCTTTCTTCCTTGTTTTGTATCACTATGTGCCGTACTTCTTTTCCAAATAATTTCTGTCCTAAAATTTGCAACGCTAAAAATTGAATCTAATATCATCTTCAAATAATGACTCGCGGTCGGATCACAATGCAGATACAAACTCCCCGTAGGCTTCAGGACCCGGTGGAGTTCCATCAGGCGCACCGCCATCATGGTGAGATAGGCCATCATGTCGTTTTGACCCAAAAAGGCCCGCAAGGCCTGGAGCAGGTCCGCCAGCCGGGGCGCGCCCAGCTTCATGGCGTCGTCGTACGCAGCCATGGCCTCCTCGCCCCAGTGCCAGGTGTCTTCGAAGGCGGTGATCTGGGCCGCGGACTTATAAATCAAATCCACGCTGCCCACCGGAAGGCGCCCGCTGCGCAAAATATCCAGGTTGTCTCCGAAAAAGAGCTGGTTTTTCCAGGCGTCCATAATTTCCTCTCGCAAAGACGCAAAAATTAACTTTATCCTCTCGCAAAGACGCAAAGGCGCAAAGATAAAGACTTTTAATCAGGATACACCCGGCGCACCTTGATTACTTAGCGTCTTTGCGTCTTGGCGAGAGATTATTATTCCAACCGGTTGACTATCCGAGTAATGCCATTCCTAATCAGGGCTTCATTAAAATTAATCAATAATCCTAAGCGCTTATCAGCCAGGCGCAGGTATGTGAGTAACTGTTTCTTATGGACCGGCGCCACTCTCTCGATGGACTTTAGTTCGACAATGACTTTCTTTTCCACGATCAAATCTGCTCGAAAGCCTTCATCAAACTTGATTTCTGAGTAAATAACAGGAATGGGAACCTGCCGGGCTATTAAAAACCCCTGTTTCTCTAATTCATAAGTCAATACCGTCTCATAAACCGATTCCAGGAGACCGGGACCTAAAGTGGTATGGATTTTATAAGAAGCGTCAACAATCAGCCTGGCGATTTCATTTTCGTGCATTTTCTCTCGCAAAGACGCAAAGGCACAAAGAAAAGTTTATTTATTATAATGGCACCGCATCCTGGTTAACGCGCTCGCGGATGCGGAGTCTTAAACCTCTTTCGGTCACTATATCAACCTGGCATCCTAAAAGATTCTCAAGGTCCGTCAGCACCCCGCCCAGATCAAAAAGGCTGCGTCCCGGCTCTAATTCCACCAAAAAATCCACATCGCTGGCCTCGTCCGCCTCGCCCCGGGCCACGGAGCCGAAGATGCAGACATTGTACGCCCCGTGCCTGGCGGCAATCTGCAAAATCTCCTGGCGCTTTTCCCGCAAGAGCTCGTCAAGGCGCATCCAGGTTATCCTCCCACAGGGGCATATTACCACAAATTTCCCCAGGTTGCAGACGCCGGGGCCATAAAAAAACCGGCCCCGCGGCCGGGACCGGTTGGCGAAACGCCTGTCGGGGCGGACTCAGGGGTCCGCCCTCAGGGGGCACGCCTGGGTGCCCCCCTCCAGGCAGATGGCTTACTTGATGAGCAACGGCACGATGAGCAGGGCCACGATGTTGACGACCTTGATCATCGGGTTGATGGCAGGGCCGGCGGTGTCCTTGTAGGGGTCGCCGACGGCCGTCTTCGATGGCCTTCTTGGCGTTATCCCAGGCGCCGCCGCCGGAGGTCATGGCAATAGCCAGGAACAGGCCGGTGACGATGGAGCCGATGAGCATGCCACCCAGGGCGACCGGGCCCAGGCCGGGGGTGAAGCCCACGATGACCGGGGACAGCACCGGGATCAGGGCCGGGACCATCATTTGCCGCAGGGCACTCTTGGTGACGATGTCCACGCAGGTACCGTATTCGGGCTTGCTGGTGCCTTCCATGATGCCGGGGATTTCCCGGAACTGGCGCCGTACTTCCTCGACCACGCCACCCGCGGCCTTACCCACGGCTTCCATGCACAGGGCGCCGAAGAAATAGGGCAGCAGACCGCCGATGAACAGGCCGGCCAGGACGCGGGGGTCGGCCAGCTCAAAGCTCATCACGCCGGGGAAGGACCGGGAATATTCGGCGAAAAGCACCAACGCAGCCAGAGCGGCGGAACCGATGGCGTAACCCTTGGTAACGGCCTTGGTGGTGTTGCCCACTGCATCCAGGGGATCGGTGATGTTCCGGATGTCTTCGGGCAACTCGGCCATTTCGGCGATGCCGCCGGCGTTATCGGTGATGGGCCCGTAGGAGTCAATGGCCACCACGATGCCGGTCATGGAGAGCATGGCCACCGCAGTCAACGCAATGGCGTAGAGGCCGGGGCCCGGATGGGCCAGGCCGCCACCCAGCTTGAAGGCCGCCAGAATGGCCGCGACGATGACGAGCACCGGGGCGCCGGTGGCCTTCATGGAGATGGCCAGGCCCTGGATAACGTTGGTGCCGTGGCCGGTGGTGGAGGCCAGGGCAATGGATTTAACGGGTTTGAAGCTCTTGGAAGTAAAGTACTCGGTGATGGCCACGATCAAACCAGTGAGAACTACACCGATGACCGCCAGCAGGAAGATGTTCATGGGCGGAATGGCAAAACCCGCAGCGCCTTTGGCGGCTTTGGAAGCCACGCCGGTCATGAACCTGTTGGCCAGGGGCCAGAAGGCGATGATGGCCAGAACCGCGGCCACGATGAGGCCCTTATAGAGGGCGCCCATGACGTATTCGCCTTTGCCCAGTTTGACGAAGTAGGTGCCGATGACCGAGGCGAGGATGGAGACACCACCGACGACCAGGGGGAAGAGAATAGCCGGAGAGCCGGCGCCGTAAATGGTGAAGGCCAACAGCATGGCGGCCACCATAGTGACGACATAAGTTTCATACAGGTCGGCGGCCATACCGGCGCAGTCACCCACGTTGTCGCCGACGTTGTCAGCGATAACCGCGGGGTTCCGGGGGTCGTCTTCGGGGATGCCGGCTTCGTCGTCTTCGGGGATGCCGGCTTCGACCTTACCTACCAGGTCGGCGCCCACGTCCGCCGCCTTGGTGTAGATGCCGCCGCCCAACCGGGCGAACACGCTTACCAGGGAGCACCCAAAACCGAGACCGATCAGGGCATGCATGGCCTGTTGAGGATCAATGGCCATCAAGAATTTGTAGTAGCCGGCCACGGAAAGCAGGGCCAAACCGACGACCAGCAGGCCGGTGACGGAACCGCCCCGGAAGGCCACTTTCAGGGCATGGGCCATGCTGGTGAAGGCCGCTTGGGCAGTGCGCACGTTGCTCCGCACCGACACGTACATGCCGACGTACCCGGCCAGGGCTGAACCGGTGGCGCCGATGACAAAGCCGATGGCGGTGTATTTACCGAGACCGAACAGGAGCACGAAGACTACCGCGCCCACCATGGCGACGGTCTTATACTGCCGGTTCAAGAAGGCATTGGCGCCTTCCCGGACTGCCGCGGAAATTTCCTGCATCCGGGGGCTGCCGGCGTCCTGTTTCAGGACCCAGGTGGTGGTGAACAGGCCATAGGCCACGCCCACCGCGCCACAAATCAACGCGAAAGTCATAATATCCATACCGTCCGCTATCCTCCTATAAAGTAATAATTTCCTTAAAGGTTTAAGGTCCTTACTCAGCTAC
>JARRQO010000058.1:0-9556 GCA_037381685.1 Deltaproteobacteria bacterium
GGACACCACCACAGCCTCCTCGCTGTCGGTGGCGCCAAAGGGGTTCCACTCCGGCGCCGCGGTCCTGGGCTTGGCCCTAAGAGCCGGCAGGGTCTCCTGGGCCACATGAGCCGCTTGATGGGAAAAGACCAGGGCCTCCAGGAGCGAGTTGCTGGCCAGACGGTTGGCGCCGTGGAGGCCGGTCATGGAAACTTCCCCCACCGCAAAGAGATTGGAAATGTTAGTGCGACCCCAGGCGTCTGTGACCACCCCGCCGCACATATAATGGGCCGCGGGCACCACCGGGATGGGCTGGGTGGTGATATCGATGCCGAATTCCAGGCACTGCTGGTAAATATTGGGAAAGCGGCTCTTGACGAAATCCGCGGGCTTGTGGCTGATATCCAGGTAGACGCAGTCGGCGCCGGTCTTTTTCATTTCCAGGTCGATGGCCCGGGCCACCGTGTCCCGGGGGGCCAGGTCTTTCAAGGGATGATACTTCTCCATAAAGGCCCGGCCGGCGCCATCGATGAGGATGGCGCCTTCGCCCCGCAGGGCCTCGGAGATCAGAAAATTCTTGGCCGCGGGGTGATACAGGCAGGTGGGGTGGAACTGGACAAATTCCATGTTGCCGATCCAGGCCCCGGCCCGATAGGCCATGGCGATGCCGTCCCCGGTGGCGATGTCCGGGTTGCTGGTGTAAAGATAAACCTTGCCCACCCCGCCGGTGGCCAACAGGGTGATGGCAGCCATAAAGGTGTCAACTTCTCCGGTCATGGTGTTCAGAACATAGGCCCCCAGACAGGATTCCTCGGTGTTGGCTATTACCGCGCCCCGGCGCACCAGGCGTTGGCGGGTGATGAGGTCCACCCCCATGTAATGTTCGAAAACCTGAATGTTGGGGTGGGCCAGGACTTTTTCCGAGAGGATGCGCTCCACTTCGGCCCCGGTCATGTCCTGGGCGTGAATCACCCGGCGATGGGAATGGCCGCCTTCCCGGCCCAAATCATAGCCGTTGTCCCGGCCGGCGTCGAAATGGGCCCCCATCTGAATCAGTTCCCGGACCCGCTCCGGCCCCTGGCGCACCACCAGTTCGACAATGTCCGGATGGGACAGGCCCTCGCCCACGGTAAGGGTGTCGGCGATGTGGTACTCAAACCGGTCATCCGGTCCCAAAACCGCCGCAATGCCTCCCTGGGCCTTGCTGGTTGACGTTTCCGTCAGCCCCTTTTTGGTGATCAGATTGACCTTGGCGAAATCCGCCACCTTCAAGGCATAACCCAACCCTGCAAGACCTGAGCCAATTACCAAAATATCCGAGGTGTACTCCAAAATCGCGTCCTTTGTTTATGAGCTCTCAGCTATCAGCGGTCAGCTTTCAGCTTTTTTTCATCCGCTCTAAAAGTCATTATGTCGGGGGGGCGAGCCTCCGTTCCCGCCCGGACCTTCAATCATCCAAATTCTCAAGTATCTCTCTCCTCGTTCCCAAATTCAGCCAATACCTCGTTCCCAAGTTGCACTTGGGAACGCCTTTATTTCCCAAGCTTAGCTTGGGGATGCTAACTTAATGAGCAAGGCTCTGCTATTAAGCGGTTTTCCAAGTCTGGCTATGGAACCATATATAAACCGACAAACACTGCTGTTATTATCAAAGACAAAATAAAGGATACGTATTCTTCTCCTGTTTTATAGGGCCAATCTCCCTCTGGGGTAAGATAATGCTTACGTCCACGCCTAGTTAATAACCCATAATGTCCAGCAGTAGTCATCGGATGGAAAGCTATTAATATCGCAGCCGCGATAAAGACAGGCTTCCTCAGTGTATCAAATCCCATTAACGGGATAATGATACAGCATATAATAGTCGAAAATAGCATGATTATATTCACAAAGTCTGCTAAAGGAATCCAGGTCTTACGTTCTTCATCACCAACACTAATCTCACGATTTATCCGCCATCCAAACGCTGCAAATTGTAGTCCCACCAAGAGAGCAATTATTCCATTTATGCTATCCATAATTATTCCCAACTCTTCGCTAAAGCCCTCACCTGATAGCCAATGCTAAAACCTGGCCTCTTCCACCTCGTTCCCAAGGTGCACTTGGGAACGCATTTATGGCCCAAGCTGTGCTTGGGCAGTTGATTCAGGGTGCACCTTGCGCACCATGAATTCCTCTCGTTGCCAAGTTACACCTCGGAACGCCATCGGGCCTAAACTAGGCTTGGGCAGATAATGAGCAAAAAATTTCTCACCACCTTTACTTATGCCGCATAGCGGATGATCTCCAATTCCGCTGCGGTATCCGTTTTTTGCAGGATCTCTTCCACGCGGCTCATCACCAAATCATCCAACAAGTATTCCCTGCAGTTATCACATTGCAACACCGGCAAACCTTTCAAAATCACAATGCTTGTCTCACTCACCTTGAAAGGCAAATCTGTAATCAAAGGCCTTAATTTCGAACCACAGATACCGCATCTCATGCGATGTTCCTTTTTATCCTAAGCCACTAAAAATTCAGTAATTTCGCCAAATTGCCCCCCAACATCATCTCTCGCCAGTCCTCCGGCAGGTTGGCTTCCTCTATCTCTTTCAAGTAGCGGCTGACCGGCAGCAGGGGATAATCGCTGCCGAAGATGATCTTCTCCGGGCCGACCATTTCCGCGGCCAGGCGGTAAATCTCCGGCCGGTAGAGGTAGGGCGAGGCCGCGGTGTCGAAGTAGACCCGACGCAGGACTTCGGGGCCCTCTTTTTTCATCAGGCCGTAAAAGGGCAGGCCGCCGCCCCAATGGGCCAAAATCCAGTCAACCTCCGGGAAGGCCTTGATGGCTTCATAGAGGGCCGGCAGCGACAGCGCGCCTTTGCCCGGATACCGGGGTCCCACCGGGTCATTGGTATGCAGCAAAAGCGGCACCCGAAAGTGTTGGCAGAGTTCGGCGAAGGGGGCCAGAACCGAAGTCAAATCCTCCCCCAGGTCTTCTTCATACCAGGCCAATTCCCCCACGCCCTTAAAACCCGCGGCCAGGCAACGCTCCGCCTCCCGGAGGGCGCCGGGCGCCAGCACGTGCACCGCGCAAAACCCGATGAGGGCCCGGTAAAGCGCCGCATGGCCTCTAAAATCACTTCGTGCTGCCGGCGGCAGTATCGCTCCTGCCGCCAGGGAAAGCCCATGACCACCGCGGCGTCCACCCCGGCTTCCGCCAGGGCCGCCACCATCTCCTCGGGCGCCACCAGCCTGGACTTGGGAGAATCATAAAGCAGGCGAAAGGCCGGCTCGCCGCTAAAGAAATCCTCCCGGCGCCGGCAGACTTCCTCCGGGAAGACATGGGTATGCCCATCTAACCTCATGCTCATAATATGGCTCTAAACACCTAAGGACGCAAGGCATTTCTTCTTTTTTAACCCGCGCTGACCCGGGGTGGATTCTTTGCGGGCCGGAAAGGCCCGCCCTGAGCCTGCTTTTTTCCTTTTGCTGTACTGCGGTTTTCCGATAGAATATTCATAATGTTAAGATGCTTAAGATTTCTGGCCTGCGTGCTCCTCGGGGCGCTGATCTTGACAGGAAAGCCAGCTTGGGGGGCGGGGCCCTTTACCTATCGTTACCCTCAGGGCCCGGGCCTGGACCCCAACGCCATTACCGTGGTGGGCCAACCCCAAACCCATCACATCGTGCGCTATGAGAATCTCTACAAGATCGCCCGGCAATACGATCTGGGCTTTTGGGAACTGGCCCGCTTCCACCGCGCCCTGGACCATTTCTATCTGCCCTGGGACACCGATATCCTTATACCAACTCAATGGGTCCTGCCGTCTGACCCCTCGCCCCCCGGCTATCTGATCAACGTGGCCGAACTCAGAGGCTACCGCTTTTTCCCCGCTAAACACGAAGTCTGGACCTTTCCCATCGGCATCGGCGTCCTGGATTACAAAACTCCGTTCAACAAGCGCTTCCGGGTGCAAAGCAAGTCGGTCAATCCGGGCTGGCGCATTCCCAAGCACTTGCGGGCCAAGTACGGCATTTCCTATATGCCTCCGGGGGATGATTGCCCCGTGGGCTGCCGTTGGCTGGGGCTGTCCCACTACGGTCTGCATGGCACCGCCGCGCCCATGGGGGTGGGCCGCCTGGTCAGCCACGGCTGCATCCGCCATTATCCCGAAGACATCGTGAAACTCTTTGATATGACCCCCGTGGGCACTACTGTGGAGATGATCTATGAGCCGGTGAAATTGGGTTTCCTGAAGGGGCGTATCTACATGGAAGTCCATAAGGACATCTACTTTAAAATTCCGGATATGCTGCATTACGCCATGAAAAAGGTACAAAACCGGAACTTGGCTGGGGCCATCAATTGGAACCGCTTCCTCCAGGCGGTAGAAGAACAAAATGGGGCACCGGTGGACATTAGCCGATAAAGCATATTACCTGAGTGCCCTTAACAGTTTCTGCCATCTTTTGAGATAATCCCGATCAGCCGGGTGGCAGCCTGGGAGTCTCTGATGCGATGTGAGCCCGTATCAAAAAATGAACCTGACGATGCTGATATTTGCAGCAGCATTTTGCAGATCGTCGAAAAACTCAGTCAAATAAAAGACCTGCATGCCCTCCTGGACGCGGTGCACTTTCAGGCCCGAAAATTGACCCGAGCCGATGCGGGGTCCATTTACCTTATCGAGAACCATGTCCTCAATTTTAGTTATATTCACAACGACACCCTGTTCGGCGCCTCCGGCACCAATAAATATATCTATACCAGTCAAACTCTGAAGATTGACAACTCTTCCCTGGCCGGATACGTGGCTCTCTCCGGGAAACCGCTGATTATCGACGACGTCTACCATATTCCCGCAGAAATGCCCTTCAGGTTCAATGAATCTTTTGACCAGCAATCACGTTACCGGACCAAATCCATCCTGGCGCTGCCCCTCATTACCAGCACTGACAAGACCGTAGGGGTGATGCAGATTATCAATCCCTTGGACGACGACCGGCAGACCGGAAACTTTACTCCCAGAGACCAGGTGGTGCTGGGTTATTTTGCCAATAATGCCGCAACCGCCATTGAGCGCGCCATGATGACCAGGGAGATTATTTTAAGAATGATCAAGATGTGCGAACTGCGGGACCCCAAGGAAACTGGGGTCCATGCCAACCGGGTAGGGGCTTATGCGGCGGAGGTTTATCATCAGTGGGCTCTTTCCCATGGCCTGGCCGACGACGAAATCAAACGCACCAAGGATTTGATCAGAATTGCCGCTATGTTGCACGATTTGGGGAAAGTGGCCATTTCCGATCTGATCCTGAAAAAACCGGCCAGGCTGAATCCCCAAGAATTCCAGATCATGAAGTATCATACTATTCATGGGGCCCGCTTGTTTCGCAATGAGGAATCCGACCTGGATGCCCTCTCGGCGGAAATCGCCCTGAATCACCATGAGAAATGGGACGGCACGGGCTACCCGGGCAAAATCGCCGATATTTACCAGGACAATCTTTCTCTGGCCGCCGGGAAAAAAGGCCATGAGATACCCCTGGCCGGCCGCATCGTCGCCCTGGCCGACGTCTATGACGCCCTGGTTTCCCGCCGGGCCTACAAAAGCCCCTGGACCGAGGAAATGACCAAGGATTATATCAAAGGTCAGGCGGGGAAACACTTCGATCCTGAAGTGGTGGAAGCCTTTTTTGCCATTTACGATGTGATTGTGGCCATCAGAGAAAAATACCAGGACGAAGCCCCACCTCCCGGCGACCACCTGCCCGGTTAACCGCTCCGCCTGGCCTTTGGCGCGCCAACCCTTAATGTCATGATGTGCGATTGTTTGCTTTATAATGCCCTGGTTCTGACCATGGAGCCCGGGGCGGCGCCGATTTCTTGCGGCTATGTCGCCATCCGGGGCGAAAAAATCGCGGCAGTGGGGATAAGCCATGCTCCCCAGGCTCTTCCCGCCGCCCGCCAAAGCCTGGATCTTAAAGGTGCGCTGGTGCTCCCCGGGCTGGTCAACACCCATTGCCATACTCCCATGGTCTGGTTCCGGGGGCTGGCCGACGATCTGCCTTTGCAGAAGTGGCTCACGGAATTCATCTTTCCCGCCGAACGCGGCTGGCTGGATGCCGATAAGGTCTACTGGGGAGCGCAGTTGGCTGCGGCCGAAATGATCCGGGGGGGCATCACCACCGTGGCCGACAGCTACTTTTTTGCCGCGGCAATACGCCGGGCCTTGGCTGATGCGGGTTTAAGGGCTAATGTGGCCCAGGGGGTGATAGACTTTCCCGCGCCCGGCGTCCCGAACCCGGCCCGGAACCTGGAAGTGGCCACGGAATTCCTGGACACCGGCACAGTGTACGGAGACCGGATTACTTCCGCGATTTTCTGCCACTCCCCTTACACCTGCGGGCCCGAAACTCTCCAAAAAGCCAAGGAGTTAACCCGGACCCGGGGGGCGTCTTTCTTCATCCACCTGGCGGAAACTCAGGAGGAAGTCGCGGACCTAACTTGCCGGACCGGACTGTCTCCTGTGACCTATCTGGACCGTTTAGGCCTCCTGGATGAGTTTACGGGAGTGGTCCATGCCGTGTGGCTTGAACCCGGCGACCTGGAACTCCTGGCCCAGCGGCAGGTTTCGGTCAGCCACTGTCCCGACAGCAACCTCAAGCTGGCCGCCGGGGTAGCCCCTATTCCCATCCTGCTCCGGCTCGGGGTGACGGTGGGTTTGGGCACCGACGGGGCCGCGTCCAACAATAATCTGGACCTGTGGGGCGAAATGAGCCTGGCGGCCCGGCTCCACAAAGTTTGGGGCCAGGATCCGACCCTTCTGCCCGCAGCTCAGGTGGTGGCCCTGGCCACCCGGGAAGGCGCCAAGGTCGCGGGGCTGGACGCGGTAATCGGCACCCTAACTCCCGGGAAGGTCGCGGACCTGATCGTGGTGCCGATCAACCCGCCCCACCTCACTCCCATTTACGACCCCTACTCCCACCTGGTCTATGCCGCCCGGGCCGCAGACATAGCCCACGTTATGGTGGGCGGCCGCTGGCTCCTATTTGACCGGCAGTTTACCAACCTGAATTGGCCCGAGCTCGCCGGCCAAGCCCGACGCCTCAGCCAGGACCTGCCTGCCACCTGCCGCCGCCTCCGGTAACGGTCCTAAGCGGTCCTCTGACCTTCAGCAAGAATATGATAATATTTAAAGAAAGCTAATAATCGCCGAATCCCGTTTTCAAGTTTATTGGAGGAGAAATTAGCACCCCATGCCGAAAGCTTACGTCCGCACCCGGGAGTTTCTGGCTTCCCGGCTTCATTTCCTCATCACCACCCCCGAGGTACTGCGCCTGGTGTACGACATCACCACCTGCACCATCGAGTGGCTGGACACCCCTGACCTCGAGGCCCTGGAGGCCTCTGGCGGCCGGGAACTCTTTCCCTGTTTCACCACCTACCTGCAGCGTCACCTCCTGGAAGTCCGGGGCTTCATTTATCCCAACCTAACGGAAAACGACCAGGTCATCTATCATGTGATCCGGTTGGACCTGGCGGATTTTCAGTTCTTTTTCCGGCTGCGCACCACCCAAACCGCGTTTTTGCTCTCCCCGTTCCATTGCCGCTTTCTCAGCATGTTATTCGGTCGGCTGGTGATCATGCACCTGTCGCTGTCCCCGGAAGAAGAGGAAGGCCTATACCCTTTTACGCCCTACTCCCTGGAAGAACAGGTGGTAGCCGATTATCTCCAGAGTCTGACCCAGGCGCCCTGCGCCACCATCAAACTGGACGCCCAGGACAACCCCTATATCGGTTCCATGCTGTACACTGCCGCCGACCTGCGCCGTTGCGGCATGTTGGATAAAAGGCGGGAGGAAGCCATTATCCAGGGCTGGCGCCTGTTCAAACAACTCCTTTATTATTCCGTGGAAGGGGAGCGCCTCTACACCGGGTTTGCCATCCTCACTACCTATCGCTCCCTGGAGTACTACCGGCAACGCTGGCCCTCCCTGCTGTGGTTTCATGAAGCCAACTATATCTCCCTGGACCAGGGCTTGCAGGGCCTCAGACAGTTCCTCCTCAACGCCGATGGCCGCTCCACCTTCCTGGCCATGTATGGCGGTCGGATTGTGGGCCTGCTCAAGCATGTCAAGGGAGTCCAGCGGCAGCTTGGCAACACCGGCGCCTGGCGCACGGTGCTCCCCCTGGCCAGCATCTCCAGCCGGGGCCGCATCAACTTTTGGGTGACTCTGAAAGGCCGCCAAGATCCCCGTATCCGTCTGTCCATCCTGGAATACCGCCAGGGCCACCTCCATATCCCCCTGTTCCAGGATTTTTTCTGGCAGGAGCTGGAGCGCCAGTTGCGGGAAGTTGGCCCGGGCTGCCACCTGAACGGGGTCCTCCCCCGCTTCAAGGCACTCTTGGAATTGGTGCGGCGTAGCGGCCACGGAGCCATCTTTCTGGTGGGATTAAGCCAGGGCCAACTCGATGATCCCCACACCCCCATTGAAAACCAGGTGCGCCTGGCCTGGCCCGTACCCTTGACCGAACCGTGGATTCAACACCTGGTGGGCCTTGCCAAGTCCGACGGGGCGGTGATCTTCAACGACCGGCTGGAAGTCTGCCAGTTCCGGACCCGCCTCAAACCTGTCAACATCTGCCTGATCCCGGACCAGGACGACCTGGGCGGCGGCATGCGCCACCAGGTGACCCGGGAGTTTTCGGCTTATGCCCCGGACGTCCTGGGCCTCTGCGTCTCCCAAGACGCCTACATCACCCTCTACCGCCGGGGCAAACTGGTGAGCCGGCTGTATTGACAGTGCCTTATAAGTATGCTCAGGTCTGAAAGACCAACCTTGATTGGTAAGCAGAGAATCCCGGCCAGCTTTTCCAACCCCACGCGCCAGGATCGGCGAGCCAGCTCGCCGATCCTGGTACCTTAAAACCCAATTATTATCCTTTGATCCTTTTCAGTTCAACCTGGACGCGGTTCTGGGCATTCGGGCAGTCCCAGACCTGGATATCAGGGTTCTCAAAGAGCGGAAAGGTTCCTCCGAATTGTAGGGTTGCCACCCAGCTGAACAGATTGTGATAGAAGTAGCCACAGAATTCGCCACACTTGTGTATCGACAATTCGAATTCGTCCCCAACCTTCATGCCCATGCTGCAGTTATTTTGCATGCCGATCACTTTGGCTACCACCTTGTTGCCGATTTCGGGATAAGTCACCGCCATCATGTTCTCCTTTTATTTTATTAAATGTCAATGTCTTGCCATTTCTGGCTAAATCGCAGGGCGCAGCAAAACCCTGAGCGCGTTCGGTAGTTCTTCCTCAATCCACCCCTTTTCTGACCCGCGTTCAGGCGCCGCCAAGGTCCCTCTTGTAAAAGCCAAATCGTTTTGCCAAATGAACCATAGCACAAATCTCATAAAAATAGCAGGGCCTTTTTTAAACTTGGATAGAGCTTCATCAGTTAGGCGTTCTCTTAGGTTGAAGCTTGAGGACCTTTGGCCGTTCCGAGTGAACGCGGTGGGCTGCCCTGAAAAACGTTGGGCCCAGCCGAGGCGCTGGGATTATTTGAGATTTTTTTATTGAGAGTGTCG
>JARRQO010000059.1:0-16683 GCA_037381685.1 Deltaproteobacteria bacterium
TCCAACATGCCGGTGGCCGCCCGAGAGGCCAGCAGCTATGTGGGGGTGACCCTGGCCGAGTATTTCCGCGACCAGGGCTATACCGTGGCCCTGATGGCCGACTCCACCAGCCGCTGGGCCGAAGCCTTGAGGGAAATCTCGGCGCGGCTTGAAGAAATGCCGGCGGAAGAAGGTTACCCGCCCTACCTGTCTTCCCGCCTGGCCGCGTTCTATGAACGGGCGGGGCTCGTCACCACCATGGCGGGAGAGCGGGGGGCGGTTTCCATGGTGGGGGCCGTGTCCCCCGCAGGTGGCGACATGTCCGAGCCGGTGACGCAATCCACCCTGCGCATCGCCGGGGCCTTCTGGCGGCTGGACGCCTCTTTGGCCTACCGCCGCCACTTTCCGGCGATCCATTGGAACGGCTCCTATTCTCTTTACATCCATCTTTTGGACCAATGGTATCGCGAAAATCTGGCGCCGAACTACCCGGAAATGCGGGACGCCATCAGCCGCTTGCTGCAACAAGAGGCCTCCCTGCAGGAAATGGTGCAACTGGTGGGCCCGGATGCGCTGCAAGACCACGAGCGTCTGATCATTGAATTGGGCCGCATCATCCGGGAAGATTTTTTGCAGCAGGACGCGTTCCATGAAAACGACGCCTATTGTTCCATGACCAAGGCCCAGGGCATCATGCGGATGATCCTGAGCTTTCACCAGCAGGCTGACCAGGCCCTGGAAGCCGGGGTCCCCATTGATGACATCATTCAGAATCCGGTGCTGGAGAAAATCGCCCGGGCCCGGTTTTACGCGGAGGAGGATTTTGAGGCTTACCGCACAATGGTACTGGGAGAGATTGAACAGGCCTTCGGCAGCAGGGCTGAGAGCGAGCCGCCGTCAAACCAGTAAAGGCCTGGCCGGCCGGGCCCGCGGGCCGGGGATGAGGAATTGCCATGGATCTTCTCAAGAGGGAATACAACTCGCTGAGCTATATCTCGGGCCCTTTGCTGTTCGTGGAACAGGCCCGGGACCTGGCCTATAACGCCATAGTCGAAATTAAGGACGGCGGGGGGCGGAGGCGCAGCGGCCAGGTCATCGAGGTGTCCGAAGGCTACGCAGTCATCCAGGTATTCGAAGAAACCTCAGGCTTGGACCTGGCCCGGACCTCGGTGAGCCTGGTGGAGAGTGTGGCCCGCCTGGGGGTATCCAGGGACATGCTGGGGCGGCGCTTTAACGGCATCGGGGAACCTATCGACCGGCTGCCGCCGGTCATTGCGGAAAAGCGCCTGGCGATTGGCGGCATGCCCATCAATCCCGTGGCCCGCCGCAAGCCGGTGGAGTTCATTCAGACCGGCATTTCCGCCATTGACGTCATGAACACCCTGGTGCGGGGGCAGAAGCTGCCGATTTTTTCCTCCCCCGGCCTTCCCGCCAATGAACTGGCGGCCCAGATTGCCCGGCAAGCCACCGTGCCCGGCGAGCAGGTTCCCTTTGCGGTAGTTTTTGCCGCCATGGGGGTGACCCAGCGGGAAGTGAGCTATTTCATCGCCGAATTCGAGAAGACCGGGGCCCTGTCACGCTCGGTGCTGTTTCTCAACAAGGCCGACGATCCCACGGTGGAACGCATCCTGACCCCGCGCATGGCCTTGACGGTGGCCGAGCACCTGGCCTTTGCGCACGGCTTTCACGTCCTGGTAATCATGACGGATATGACCAATTATTGCGAAGCGCTCCGGGAAGTGGGGGCTTCCCGGGGGGAGATTCCCGGCCGCCGCGGTTATCCGGGATATATGTACACCGACTTATCCACTATTTATGAGCGCGCCGGGGTGATCGCCGGCAGCCCCGGGTCGGTGACCCAGATTCCCATTCTCTCCATGCCGGGCGGGGATCGCACCCATCCCATCCCGGACTTGACCGGCTACATTACCGAAGGGCAGATTCAGCTCTCCGGGGAACTGAACCGCCAGGGTTTTTTCCCGCCCATCGATCCACTGCCGTCCCTCTCCAGGCTGGCCAACAGCGCCATCGGCCAGGGCAAAACCCGGGAGGATCACAAGCAGGTCTCGGATCAGCTTTTCGCGGCCTACGCCAACGGGGTGGACATCCGCAAGCTGGTGGCCATCATCGGGGAGGAGGCCCTGACGGAAAACGACCGGCGTTATCTGGAGTTTGCCGAGGGCTTTGAAAAGAATTTCATCCACCAGGGGCAGCAAGACCGGGAACTGGATGAATCGCTCAACCTGGCCTGGTCCCTGCTGTCTCTCTTGCCGGAGTACGAACTGAAGCGCATTTCTTCGGATCACATCGGCAAGTACTACGGCGCCCGGCTCCAGGAACTTTGGAGTATTCCCGAAGAGATCGAAAAGGAGTTTTATGAATGAGATCAGCCCCACCCGGATGAACCTGCTGTCCCGCCGCAGCCGCCTGGGCATGGCCCTCAGGGGTGTAGACCTGCTGGAAAAGAAGCGGGACGCGCTGGTGAAGGAATTCTTTACCAACGTGCACGTGGCCCTGGAGGCCCGGCGGCAGTTATATAAAACCGCGCGGGAGGCGCACCGGGACCTGATGCTGGCTAAATCCTTCGACGGCCCCCAGGCGGTGGAAACGCTCTCTTTAGGGGTGCCGGTAAGGTTTGAAGCCCAGGCGGAGGTGGAAAATATTTGGGGCACCCGGGTGCCGCGGCTGACTACGGATTCTTCCCAGGCGGTCACCATGAGCCCCCTGGCGGTGGGGGGCAGAACCATCGCGGCCCAGGCCGCCTTTCAAGAGCTCTGCGGAGTGCTTATCCAGGTGGCCAACTCCGAAGCGCGTCTGCGCCGCATCGCCGCGGAAATCAAAAAGACGGCCCGCCGGGTAAATGCCCTGCGGCAGGCGGTGATTCCCGGCATCCGGGCGCAAATCCGGTTTATCCAACAGGCCCTGGATCAGCAGGAGCAGGAGGACATTTTTCGACTCAAACGCATCAAGGGCAAGCTTGAGGTCCGGAATCCCTGAACGGGCGAATCCCGGCGTTGCATTACACTCCTTCCCCAAAGTTATTGCTGCTTTCACCCCTCATACGGAGTTGCGCTCATAGAAGAAAAAATAGCTTCGTGTTTGCAGGGACACCTGCAAGTGCGACCACCCTGAGGGCGGACACGCAGCGCCACAGGCGGGATGCGCTTCGCTTTCCCGCCCTACGGCGTTGGCGCCTGCGATCAAGGGCGGACACCCAGGTCCGCCCCTCCAAGAAAATGCCGTATACCTGCAAGTTCGTCAAGCCATTATTTGCCTTCCAGCTGGTCTGCCGGGGTGGTGACCTGGGGGACCTTCTTTTTCTTCCGGCGTTCACTGTGACGCTGGGTGATCACATAAAATACCGGCACAAAGGGGATGGCCAACAGGGTTGAGGCCAGCATGCCGCCAAAGACCACGGTGCCGATGGCCTGCTGGCTGGCGGCCCCGGCCCCGCCGGCGATCATCAGCGGCACCACCCCGAGGATAAAGGCAAAAGAGGTCATGACGATGGGCCGGAAGCGGCGGCGGGTCGCCTCCACGGCCGCGTCCGTGATGGACATGCCGCCTTCATGCAATTCCCGGGCGAACTCCACCACCAGAATAGCGTTTTTGCTGGCCAGGGCGATCATTAACACCAGGCCCACCTGGGTATACAGGTTGTTATCGAAGCTCCGGGCAATCAGCGCCAGGATCACGCCCACCAAGGCGATGGGCACCACCAGGATAACCGCGGCGGGGTTAAACCAGCTTTCGTACTGGGCGGACAGGACCAGAAACACCAGGATAATGGCCAGGGCGTAAATGAAATAGGCCTGGTTGCCCACTTGCGTTTCCTGGTAGGCCGTGGCCGTCCAATCATAAGAGATGCCCTGGGGCAGGGTGTGGTTGGCCACCTGCTCCATGAGATTGAGGGCCTGGCCGGAGCTGAACCCCGAAGCCGGACCCCCGAAAACCGGGGCGGCGGGATACAGATTGTACCGGGTGACCAGCTCGGGACCCAACATGCGCTGGATGGACATAAGGGTGCCCAGAGGCACCATTTCTCCTTTGAGATTGCGCACATAAAGACTTTGGATGTCCTCGGGGGTCAAGCGGTAGCGGGCCGAGGCCTGGACATAGACCTGGTAGGACTGGTTGAATTTGTTAAACAGGTTGACATAGCTGGACCCCAGATAGGCCTGGAGGGTGTCAAACACATTGTTCAGGGGAATCTCCAGGGACTCGGCCTTGGTCCGGTCAATGTCGAGATAAAGCTGGGGGCTGTTGGCGCTGAAGGTGGTGGCTAGACCGGCCAAACCTGATTGAGCCCGGGCGGCCCGGACCAGTTCCATAACGGCCTTTTCCAGTTCCCGGAGGCCCCGGTCCCGCCGATCTTCCACCATCATCTGAAACCCCCCGGACTGACCCAGGCCGCTGATGGGGGGCGGGACCATCACGGCAAAGCGCCCAGCTTGGATGGAATGCAACTCCCGCTTCAAATGCTCGACGATGTGGTCCTGACTCAAGGCGGCGCCCCGTTTGTCCCATTTGTCATAGATGGCGAAGGTGCTGAAGGTGGTGGGAACGTTGGCGGCATCCAGCATGGAAAAGCCGCCGATGGTCACCCAGGAGGCGATGCCGGGAGTCCTCTTAAGAATGGCGCCAACTTGCTTGGCAACCGCCTTGACCCGGGGCTGCGAGGCCCCATCCGGGAGGGCGCCCACAATAATGGCGTAGCCCTGGTCCTCGGTGGGGAGAAACCCGGTAGGGTGCATGGCAAAGAGCAAGCCGCCCAGGCCAATAATTACGCCAAACACCACCACCATAAGCCTGGTGCGACCCACCATCCACTGGACCAGATGGGTATAGGCCCCTTCCACTACCCCGTAGACGCGGTTGAAGCCCCGATAAAAGGCATTGGGTTGTTTGTTGGGGTCCCGGGGACGCAGCCAGAGGGCGCACTGGGTCGGCTTCAGAGTCAGGGCGTTCAGGGCGCTGATCACTGCGGTGACCGCGATGACCAGGGCGAATTGGCGGAAAAGCTGGCCGGTGATCCCCGGCATGAAGGCCGCAGGCAGAAACACGGAAACCAGCACCAGGGTGATGCCGATGACCGGGCCGGTCATTTCGCTCATGGCCTTGATGGCCGCGTCATGGGGGGTTAGTCCCTTTTCAATATAATGGGAAGAGTTTTCTACAATGACGATGGCGTCGTCCACCACGATGCCGATGGCTAGAATGAGGGCAAACAAGGTCATGAGGTTGACCGAGAAACCCAGCAGGGCTATGCCGGCAAAGGCGCCGATGATGGTTACCGGCACCGTGGTCGCCGGGACCAGAGTGGCCCGGAAATTCTGGAGAAAGACCATAATGACGATGAGCACCAGGATCCCGGCTTCGTACAAGGTGTGGTAAACCGCATCGATGGCCTGCTCGATAAAATCCGTGGTGTCGTAATCAATGCCATACTTCAGACCCGGCGGAAAATCCTGGCTCATCTTGGCCATGGCCTGCCGCACTTCCTTACCCGTGTTGATGGCGTTGGCCCCCGGCAGGGCATAAACCAGGATCTGGGTGGCAGGATGGCCGTTTAGAATGGCAAAATTATAAAAAACCTGCTGACTCAGTTGGACCCGGGCCAGGTCTTTGACCCGGACGATCTGGGCGGTCTCACCCCGGGTGGTTTTCACTATGATATTTTCGAACTGGGTCACATCCGAGAGCCGCCCCAGGGCGTTGATGGTGAACTGAAAATCCTGAGTCTTCGGCACCGGCGGGCCTCCCAGTTTGCCCGCCACCACCTGGACATTCTGCTGTTTGATGGCGTTCACCACATCCATGGTGGTCAGATTGTAGTAATGCAGTTTTTTGGGATCCAGCCAGACCCGCATGCTGTATTGGCCGGCGCCCACCACCTTGACTTGACCAATCCCGGGGAGCCGGCCCAGGGGATACTGCAGATTGATCATGGCATAATTGGAAAGATAGGTATCATCATAGCGGTCATTGTCCGAATAGAGACTCACCACCTGGAGGATGTTGGTGGAGACTTTTCTGACCGTGACTCCCTGGGCCTGGACCACTTCAGGCAGTTGGGACAGGGCCCCGTTCACCATATTTTGCACCAGGGTCAGGGAGGTATTGAGATCGGTGCCCACCGCGAAGGTCACGGTCAAAGTGTAACTCCCGTCGCTGCCGCTGGTGGAAGACATGTACAGGGAGTTTTCCACCCCGTTGACCGCCTGTTCGATGGGGATGCCCACGGTGGTGGCAAGGACCTCGGCGCTGGCCCCCGGATACATGGTAGTCACCTGGATGGTGGGCGGGACAATCTCGGGATACTGAGCCACCGGGAGATTGTAAATGGCCACGATGCCCAGAATGACGATCACAATGGCGATGACATTGGCAAAGATGGGCCGGTCGATGAAAAATTTCGACATCATGAGGCGGACTTCCCGGACTCGGTTGGGGGCGCTTGGGGGCCGGCGCGGCCTGCCTCGCCGGTTTTCTGCTTTTCCGGAGTTACCTCCCGGCCGGGGATGGCCCGCAGCAGGCCATTGACGATGACCCATTCATCGCCCTTCAAACCCTGGGTGATGACGCGGTCTTCGTCCACCTGAGGGCCGAGTTTGACCGGATGGCGCTGTACGACATTTTTTTCGTTCACGGTCAAAACGTAAGGACCTAGCTGGTCGTAACCGATGGCCACTTCCGGAACCAGGAGAGCCGGCTTGGGCTTACCCAGGGGGGCCCGGACCCGGGCAAACATGCCCGGCAAGACATCATCATGGGGATTGGGAAAGATGCCCCGCAGGAGCAGGGTGCCGGTAGTGGGATTGATGGTAATGGCGGCGAAATCCAGATAACCTTTATGGGGATAGCCTTGTTCATCGGCCAGGCCGAAATAGACCGGCCACTTCACCTCGCGGGTGTTTCTCTGGTTTTCGTGGTGCTCGCCTTTGACCCGGAGCAGGTCCCGTTCATTGATATTGAAATAGACATAAATGGGGTTAATCTGATTGATTTCGGCCAGCACGGTTTCTTTCCCGGCGGCGCCCACCAGGTTGCCGGGATCTACCAGGTGGCGTCCAGCCCGGCCGTTGAAGGGGGCGGTGACCCGGGTATAGTTTAAGTTGAGCTGGGCCAGGTCGCGCTGGGCCTCGGAGGCCATAACCGCGGCCCGGGCGGCGTCCCGTTCGAACCGCCAGCGGTCCACGTCGGTCTGGGCTGCGGCCTTTTGTTTCACCAGGCGGGAATAGCGTTTAAATTCCGTCTGGGCGTGCTCCAGGCGGGCTTTGTTCGCCAGAATCTCCGCTTCCGCCTGCTTGAGCTTGGCCTCATAGGTGTTCTGCTGGATGAGAAACAACAGCTTGCCTTTTTTGACATGATCACCGTCCTGGAACAGGACTTTCTCCAGATAGCCTTCCACCCGGGCCCGCAGTTTCACCGTATTGATGGCCTCGGTGTTGCCGGTGAATTCAAGGTAATCAGTCACCGGTTTTATTATCGGGTGACTCACCGTGACCTTGGGCGGCGGCGGCGGGACATAGGTGTTTTTTTCACACCCCAGGGTGCCTAAAAATATCGCCAGGATTATCAAGGTCTTGAGGGCCTGAAGACGCGGGCCCCCGGCCGTTGCGCCTCTTGCGGTCAAGGACTCAGCTCCTGACTTGATCTTGAGGGAATCCAACTGCTTCGAACCGCGACATAAAATTCCTGGCATGTTAACCCCAAAGATTTATTCGAAATTTTCGATGAGCCCCTTACCACTCCGGGGCGCGCAGCAGATGGCGCTGACTCTCGGCCACCGGCCTCACCGCCACCGGCGTCAGGAGGCGGCCCCAATTGGTGCGCCGGGCCATGGCCTCTTTGATCTTGGGCGGCACGAAATCGCGACCTCCCCGGATCTGCCAGCCGCCCCCCAGGGCCCGATACAGCCCCACCAGGTTGCGGGAGATGTCTCCCAGGGTAACGGCCAGGGCGTTTTGTTGGGCCAGCAGGGCCTGCTGGGCGGTGAGAACCGTGGTGAAATCGGTAATTCCCTCCCGGTACTGGATGATGGCCAGGTCCAGGGAGCGCTTGGCCGCGGCGGTGCTCGCCACCAGGTACTTGGCCCGTTCCTGGGACTTGATAAAGGCGATGAGGTTGTCTTCCACCTCCTGCTGGGCTTTCAGAACGGTGTTCTGATAGGCGATCAGGAGTTCCTGAAACCGGGCGTCCTGCACCCGCACCTGGTTGGTGATCTGGCCGTAATTCAAAATATTCCAATGGAAGGAGGGGCCGAAGGCGCCGGTGCGGCTCCGCCATTGGAACATATCGCCCAGGAAGAAGTGCGCCACATCACTGGCGGCCAGCCCTATGGCCCCGGTGAGGGAAAAGGCCGGGAAGAGGTCGGCCTTGGCCACCCCGATGCGGCTGCATTGGGCCATGGCCTGCATTTCGGCGAACCGAATATCCGGCCGCCGCCGGAGCAGGTCCGCAGGAATGCCCACCGCCACCTGGGGCGGGGGGGCCGGAATATGCGCGGCCCCCTGCATGAGTTCCGCCAGGTGCTGGGGCGGTTTGCCCAGCAAGACGCAAAGGGCGTTTTGCGACTGCCGGAGTTGGCTTTCCAGGGTGGGAATAGTGGACTGGGTGCTGGCCAGCTCCGTTTTGGCCTGCTGCACGTCTCGTTCGGAGGTGGTGCCCCCCAAAAACCGGGCCTTGGCGATCTGCAAGCTTTCGGTTTGGATTTTGACGTTCTCATGGGCAATGACCAGGCGTTTTTCTATGGTCCGGATGTTGACATAGTTGGCTGCCACGTCGCCGGTGAGGCTCACCAGGACATTGTCATAATCGGCGATGGAGGCGTGCAGACCGGCGTCAGCGGACTGGATACTCCGGCGGAATTTGCCCCAAAAGTCCAACTCCCAACTGGCCGTCAAGCCGATTTGATCCTGGCTGAAGGTATAAATATTCGAATAAACAGCCTCGGCGGCCCGTTCGCTGACACGCTCTCTCTGGTATAACCCCGTACCTTGTTGGGTTTGGGGATAGAACTCCCCGACGGCAATTCCCAGTTGAGCCCTGGCCTCCAGGACCCGCACCCCGGCAATCCTCAAGGGCAGGTTCTCGCGGTAGGCGGTGTCGATCAATTGGTTGAGGACCGGATCTTTGAAGACCTGCCACCAGTCTTTATAGTTCACCTGGGCGCTCTGCATCTGTTTATTGGCGGGCTCCTGCCAGGACTTCTCGACCTTGACCGGCGGCCGGGCGTAATCCGGCCCCACCATGGCGCACCCGGCCGTCAGTAAGGCCGCCAGCCCTAAGATCACCACGAGACGGTTCATCCGTGTGTCGTTGATCTCACTTCCCATAGGTCCGGTCAACTTAAACCTGATTCCTCAATCCCGCTGGCCCGGCTTTGAGGGGCCGGGTCAGGCGGGGAAGACTTATCAAGGGCGATCGAAAAAAAGCCTTATCTAAAAACTTCAATGAAAATCTTTATTCAGAAGCCGCCAAGAAAAACTTCTTACCCTTGACAAGTAAAATAACAGTTCTTAAATGATAATTGTTATTATAAGTTAACGCTCTGACCATGCCACCTCACCCTTAGCTCAGGAGGAAGCCATGGAAGACACTTTGACGGCAAATATGGAAGAAACTACCCGCTTGCCCCGGATCGGCGAGCCGGCCCCCTCGTTTGAAGCCGAAACCACCATGGGTACTATCCGTCTGGAAGATTTCCAGGGGAACTGGTTGATCCTGTTTTCCCATCCTGCGGATTTCACGCCGGTATGTACCACGGAATTCGTGGCCTTTGCCCAGATGGCGGAAGAGCTCCGGAAGTTTAACGTGGAGTTAATGGGCTTGAGCATTGACAGCCTCTTTTCTCACATTGCCTGGATGCGTAATATCGAGGCCAATTTCGGGGTTAAAATTACTTTTCCGATCATCGCCGACCTGGACCGCAACGTCGCCACCCTTTACGGTATGGTGATGCCCGGGGAGAGCAAGACCGAAACCGCTCGCTGCGTGTTCATCATCGATCCCAAGGGCGTCCTGCGCGCCATGATTTACTATCCGCTGTCCACGGGGCGCAACATGGGAGAATTTCTGCGGCTCATCCAGGCCTTGCAAGCCACCGACGCCCACGGAGTGGCCACTCCGGCCAACTGGCAGCCGGGCGAACCGGTAATCGTGCCGCCCCCCCGGACCCAGGAACTGGCTGGGGAGCGCCTGAAAGAGGGTTACGACTGCAAAGACTGGTATTTCTGCAAAAAGCAGCTTTAAGGGGGGAGACGCCATGTGTGTGAAACCGGACGGGACTCTGTCCCTCAGCGCCGAAATAATCCTCAAGGTGTGCGACAAGCCCGCCACCATTGACGAAATGGCCCAGGCCACCAGTCTGCGGTCCTTCCGCATCAAGAGCTCTATCCGGGAACTCACCGCGGCCGGTCTGCTGGAGGAGCAAGGCGGCCGGTTTAGGCTGACCCAGAAGGGGAAGGCCCTGCTTACGGGATAATCCGGCTGATGGCCGCGGCTTATACTTGTAGCCAAAAGTTTTTTCTTATCCCCCTTCACCCCCAGCCTTTTCCCCCCGCCGGGAGGAAAGGGGATAAAAGGAGGAACTTTGAGCCCCTGACATGAAAGTGTAGCCGCAGGCGAAAGCCCCCGCGAGCGGATAATTTTGCGGTCGCCGGAAAAATTGCAGCCTCAAAATGCCTTTTACCAAAGGCGCTTAAGGCAATCGCCAGATAACTGCGGTAACCCGGTCAACCTTGTCCATCTGATGGGCTTTCGGTCTTAGGGCCCGGCGCCTGAGAAAATCGGGTGGAGCGCCAGGTTATAATATTTTTTCTCGGCAGTAATGCCTGAAGGGAGAACCAAAGTGGATTTAAAAGCCTATTTCGATGCTGCCCAGGGCCACGGAGTGCTGGCCACGGCCGACGCCTCCGGGCGGGTCAATGTGGCCATTTTCGCCCGGCCCCACGTCATGGACGACGGCGCCGTGGCCTTCATCATGCCGCAGCGCCTGACTCACAAGAATCTTCAAGCCAACCCCCAGGCGGCCTACCTGTTTTTGGAAAGCGGTCCCGGTTACCAGGGCTTGAGACTCACCCTCACCAAAATCAGGGAGGAGCAGGATACCGAGTTGCTCTATGCCCTGCGCCGCCGGAGTTATCCCGCGGCACAGGAAAAGCAGGAGGGCTCCCGCTTCCTGGTTTTCTTTAAGGTGGAAAAGATCTTGCCAGTAATCGGCGCCGCCCCCAAAGAAGAAAAAATCTAGGTTCGAGGCGCTTGTTTTCCTGTGGGGCAGTGATTACTTAAACGTAAATGGCCCGGACTCTTTTCCCATATCAGCCCGAGGGAGTCCTTAAAGGGCCTGTCCCTGTCACCGCGTCCAGGCCGGGCTGCAGCAGTGCCGGTGCGAAAATCATTGACAGGAAGGAGTAAGCATGACCTCGTATCTGATCATCGGTAACGGGGTGGCGGGCAATGCCGCGGCGGAAAATATCCGGCAATTCGACCCGGAAGGCAAAATCCTCATCTTCTCCAAAGAAGACCACCCCTTCTATTACGTCCCCGCGCTGCCGGGGTATCTGGCCGGGGAAAAAACCGTGGACCAGTTCATTATCCATCCCCAAAGCTGGTATCACGAGCATCGGATCGAACTTCATCTGGCCTCCGCGGTGGTAAGGATCGACGCGACCCAAAAATTTGTGGAGACCGAGCAAGGACAGCGGTTTGATTTCGATAAGCTTCTGTTGACCACCGGGGGCAAATCTTTTGTGCCGCCCATCAAGGGGGCCGACTCCCCGGGGGTGTTCACCCTGAAAACCCTGGCTGACGCGGACCGCCTCAAGCGCGCCGCGGCCGAAGCCCAAACCGCGGTGCTCATCGGCGGCGGCCTTTTGGGGCTCGAAGCCGGCAACGGCCTGCGCAAGCTGGGCCTGAAGGTCATTGTGGTGGAGTTCTTCCCCCGCCTGCTGCCCCGGCAGATGGACGTTCCCGGCGCCGCCATCCTGCAGAGCCAGATGGAGGACATGGGTTTTACCTTTTATCTGGGGGCGACCACCGAAGAGATCGTCCCGACTCCGGATGGCCTGCAGGCCTGTCTGAAAAACGGCGACAAAATCACCGGCGATTTGGTGCTCATTTCCGCGGGGGTGCGGCCGGATTTGACTTTGGCCCAATCCCTGGGATTGGAGACCGATAAGGGCGTGAAAGTGGATGACGCCATGAAAACCTCCCGGGACGACATTTACGCCGCGGGGGACCTCAGCGAACACCAGGGGCGGGTTTATGGAATCTGGCCCGCGGCCCAGGAGCAGGGCCAGGTGGCGGGTGCGGCCATGGCGGGACAGGCCGCAACCTATCAGGGCACCCTGCCCTCCAATGTCCTGAAAGTGGTGGGAATCGACCTGGTGGCAGCCGGGGACATTGACGCCGAGGGCAAGCTGGAAGCCATCATTCAGCAGGATAAGGCCAAAAAGACCTACCGCAAGCTGGTGATCCAGGATAATCGTCTGGCGGGCGTCATTCTTATGGGGGATATCCGGGGCAGCGCCCAAATCCAGGCCGCCATCAAATCAAACAAGGATATAAGTAATCTGAAAAGCGACCTGGCCCGGGCGGATTTCGATTTTAAGCGTCTGGAATAGTCCGGGAAACCGGCCGGCCGGGTTTGCGGAGCAACCATCTGGAGCACGGGAGATTAATTGCGCAGGAAAGGAGCTGTCATGGAACTGCCCGAATATGTCACCGTGGAGGAAGTGCAAAGGGTCTGTCAGGCGCTCAACATCCGGGACTGGACCAAACTGACGGAGGACAAGGTAACGCCCGAGGAGGCCCGAGTGATTCTTGAAGAGATCAATGTGGCCGGGATGAACATCCCCCTGCAGGACTTCGTCACCGGCCTGGAGGTGGAACTGGAACACGGCACCCGCTTCAAGGACGCCAACGTCACCAACAATCACCCCATCCTCACCGGCAAGATCGTCCTGGCCCACCTCAAGGAGACCATGGACTATTACCAGCGCCTGGATGTGGCCGAACTGGAGGGCGACCTCCTCAAAGCCATGGCGGGCAAAGACCTGGACAAGGCCGCGGACAAGTACCGGAAGCTGCTCAAGGCCAAGCTGGATTTGGCGGCCGCGGAAGCCAAAGAGATTCCCTAATCACGGGAGGCCGGGAGTTATCAGTTGCGGTTTCCCCAATACCTGGCGAGGCGGACCGGCGTCTCCGCCCTTTTTAAGGTCCCGAGGCTGGACGGAGTGAGGCAGTCCCAGGCACCAGGATTCCAAAAATCCGAATTATCCCTGGCGCCTTCGTAAAAGCGCTGGTAATCTGGGGGTGGTTTGCTGATCCCGGTGTGGGGTGGTAAATAAAATGGCCAAGTTGTTTATTTCTCCGCTGATCGACCGCCTCATCGATCTGGCCCTGGAAGAGGATATCGGGCCCGGCGATGTCACTACCCAGGCCCTGGTGCCCCCGGAGTTAAAGGGGGAAGCGCACCTCCGGGCCAAGGAAACCCTGGTGGTGGCGGGACTGCCGCTGGCGGCCCGGGTGTTTCAACGGATCGAGGCGGGCATAGCGTTCGAGGCCCAGGTAGCAGAGGGCCAGGAAGTGGCCTCCGGCCAAGTTCTGGCCCGCGTCAGCGGCCCGGTGGCCGCCATGCTCACCGGCGAACGGGTGGCCCTCAATTTTGTTCAGCGTCTCTCGGGCCTCGCCACTTTCAGCCGGAACATGGCGGCGCAGGTGGCCGGCACCCAGACCTGCCTGGTGGATACCCGCAAGACCACCCCGGGCTGGCGGGTCCTGGAGAAATACGCGGTGCGCCTGGGCGGGGCCCGCAACCACCGCAGCGGCCTCTATGACGGGGTGCTCATCAAAAATAATCATTTAACCGCGGTGGGCTCCATCGCTGCGGCAGTCCGCCAGGCCCGGGAGCGGGCGCACCACCTGCTCAAGATCGAAGTGGAAGTGACGGATTTGGAGGGATTGCAAGAAGCCCTGGATGTGGGCGCGGACCTCATTCTGCTGGACAATATGGACGACGCTACCCTGCAGCGGGCCGTGGAACTGACCGCGGGCCGGGCAATCTTGGAAGCCTCCGGTTCCATGACCAAAGAACGCCTACCCCAGGTGGCGGCCACCGGGGTCAACTTTATCTCCATGGGCCGGCTCACCCACAGCGCCCCGGCGGTGGACATTCATTTGCGGCTGATTAAAACCTGGCGGTAGGCGCCGGAAATTTTCGTTAGGGCGCATCTGCGTGCGCGGCCGCTAAAAGGGCGGACACGAAGGTCCGCCCCTCCAGAGGGTTGTCAGCTTTCCGCCCCCCGCCCGAAGCTTTTTATTTTCCCTTCCCCAATTTCTTCGATTTTTCTGCGGCGGCGCTCACCGCGTCCATGATCAGCCCCCTAAAACCGCGGGATTCCAGGACGTGGAGGCCGGCGATAGTGGTGCCTCCCGGGGAGGTTACCAGGTCTTTTAAGAGGGCGGGGTGCAGTTTTTCTGCGTGGCAGAGGCGGGCCGTCCCCAAAACGGTCTGGACCGCCATGGTGTGGGCCAAAGGCCGGGGCAGCCCCTGTTTTACGCCGCCGTCCGTCAGGGCCTCGATGAACACAGCCACAAAGGCCGGGCCACTGCCGCTTAAGCCGGTGACCGCGTCCATGAGCCTTTCTTCCACCTCCACGGCTTGCCCCACGGCGCCAAAGAGTTCCAGGGCCAGGGCCAGGTCTTCCGGGGTGGCGCGGTTGCCCGGAGCCAGGGCCGCCATTCCGGCCCCCACCAGGGTGGGGGTATTGGGCATGACCCGGATCAGCCGGGACTCGGGAAAGGCTTTTTCCAGGGTCTTGAGGGAAACCCCGGCGGCAATGGAAATGAGCAGATGCCCGGGGTGGGCAAATTCTCTGATTTCGGCCAACAGCCGGGGCATTGCCTGGGGTTTGACCGCCAATATCACCACCGGGGCCCGCATCACCTCGGCGTTATTCCCGGCGGCTGCCACCCCCAGCTCCGTCATCTGGGCCTGGCGGGCCGGGTCCGGGTCGTAGCAGACCAGGTTCTGCCGGGCCACCTTCGTACGGAAGATTACACGAAAAAGTGGGCTGAAACCCGGCCCAGGCCGCGGCTGACCCGGAGGATGAGGAAACTATGAAACTTCGACGGACCCATTGGCAGAAACTGCCGCTTTTCACCTTAGGCCTGATGGTCTTGATGGTTCTGGCCTGGGTGGGTGCGGGCCTGGGGGCCGAGGCCGGGGCGCTGCCGGCTCGGGATTGGAATCTCCGCAATCTCAAACAGATCCAGGCGCCCGCGGGTGAGACCCTGACCTTTGCGGTGCTGGGAGATAACCGCAGCAACCCCGCGGTCTTTACCCAGGTGCTCCAACAGATGAACCGGGACCCCAGCCTGGCCTTCGCCATCGATGTGGGGGACCTGGTGGAGACCGGGAGCGTGGAGAATTTTCGGGCTTTTCTGGACCTGGTCCGCGCCAACCTGGATTTGCCCTTCCTGACGGTGATCGGCAACCATGACCTGGAAAAAGGCCACGGCGCCCGCCTTTACCGGCGAATCTTCGGACCTGCTTACTACGCCTTTCAGATCAAGGGCAACTATTTTATCGCCGTCAATGACGTGGAAAAACACGGGGTCAGCAAATCTCAATGGCGCTGGCTGGAGTCGGAACTCAAAAAATCCCAGGGCTCTAAAACCCGCTTGGTATTTCTCCACGTCCCTTTGTTTGACCCTCGGGGTACGGCGCATTACCATGCCATGCCGGATGACCTGGGGCGTAAACTGGCCGCCTTGTTTCGCCGCTATCACGTCACCCACATCTTTGCGGGCCATATCCACTCCTATTATTCCGGGAAGTGGCAGGGCGTCCCGTATACCATCACCGGCGGGGCCGGAGCGCCGTTATACGGCACCGATCCGCAACATTTTTTCCATCATTACCTCAAGGTCAGCCTCACCGAGGGCCAAGTCCGAGTGGAGGTGCAGCGCCTCACCGAGAAAGGACCTGGGAAACGCCATGACTGAGTCCCTTGCCAGACCTATTCTGGCCCTGACCATGGGCGATCCGGTGGGAGTGGGGCCGGAGATCATTGTCAAGACCCTGGCGGACGCCCGGATTTACCAGGTGTGCCGCCCTTTGGTGGTGGGTGATCTGCCCGCCTGCGAGCGGGCCCGGATGGCCCTGGACCCGGCCTTGAAAATCCACCTGGCGGACCGCCCGGGCGCAGGCCGCTACCAGTCCGGGACCCTGGACCTCATGGCCCTGTCCCAACTGGAACTCCACGACCTGCAGTACGGCCGCCCCACCCCGGCTTCGGGCGCGGCCATGGTGGGCTATATCCTGGCGGCCATTGATCTGGCCCTGGCCCAAAAAGTCGCGGGCCTGGTCACCGCGCCCATCAGCAAGATCGCCATGCGCCTTTCGGGTTACGATTATCCGGGCCACACCGAGCTTCTGGCGGAGAAGACCGATACCCCCGAGTATGCCATGATGTTGGCCGGGGGCGATTTCCGGGTAGTTTTGGCCACCATTCACTGCGCCTTATCCGAGGTGCCCCAGCGCCTCACCCGGGCAGGCTTGGTCCGGTTGTTCCATCTCACTTCCAGGGCCTTGGACCGGGACTTCGGGCTGGGGGGCGTGCCCCTGGGCGTGGCGGCGCTCAACCCCCACGCCAGCGAAGAGGGCCTGTTCAGCCACGAAGAAGAGGAGATCATCAG
>JARRQO010000060.1:0-15366 GCA_037381685.1 Deltaproteobacteria bacterium
ACCGCGACCTCTGGCGCCTGGGCCTCTGTACCGCGCTCGGCTCCAGACCACCGGGCAGGTCTTCTGGCTCCCGGATCAACCTAATTCCTGCGCCTTCCCATCCCGCTTCAACGAAACAGTGGCTTCATGCAGGTTTCGTCCCCGGTCACAGCGGCGGGACCGCGACGGCTTGTCCGTCTTCCCCATTAAACCCCGAAGGATACCCGGATTATTAACTATATAAAAGTTATCCCTGACCTGTCAACCCGGATCAAAGCACTCCGCCTTCGCGCCCGGATAGTCATCAAAACAGCCTCAAGTTCTTCCCTTGAGGGCTTCTAAGAGACGGATGACCCGGGCCGCCACTCCGCTGGCCTGGCAGACGGTCTCGGCAATGTCCCGGGGGCCCTGGCAGGTGCCCGCCAAAAAGACCCCGGGCACGGTGGACTCCAAAGGATGCAGGATGGGGTGGCGCTCCCGGTAGAAACCCAAATCGTCTTTGGCCGGAGCCAGATTCACAAAGGGCAGCACCTCCCCCGGAGCCTCCAGCCCTACGGCCAACACCGCCATATCTACCTCCAACTGCCTCCGCCCTCCCCTTTCCTGATCCTCGTAGCAGATGACCGGATGCCCGTTTTCGTCCTCGGCAATACGGCCCGGCAACCCTTTGATGAAGCGCACACCCGCGGCCCGGGCCCGCTGGTAAAGCTCTTCAAAGCCCTTGCCCGAGGTACGGATGTCATTGTAAAAGATGGTAATCTCGGCTTCCGGCTCATGTTCCAGGGCCAGCATGGCTTCTTTGATGGACGCGGTGCAGCAGTAGCCGGAGCAGTAGGGCAAAAACCGCCGGTCCCGGGACCCCACGCATTGAATGAAGGCCAGGCGCTTGACCGGCTCCCCCTCGGGGGTCACCAGGCTGCCTTGAGTCGGGCCGGTGGCGCAGACGATGCGCTCGAACTCCAGGTTGGTCACCACGCCCTTTATCCGCCCGTAACCGTATTCGCTCTTGATCCCGGGATCAAAGGGCCGGGCCCCGGTAGCCAGCACGATGGCCCCCACCGTCAGGCGCCGCTGGCTGGGCCGGTAGAGCAGATTGATGGCCTGGTGTTCGCAGGCCTGGACGCACATCTGGCAATCGATGCAGTAATCCTTTTCGATGGTGGCCCGCAGCGGCACCGCCTGGGCGAAAATAATGCGGATGCATTTCCGGGGCTTGAGTCCCAGGTTCCAACGGCTGGGCACGATCACCGGGCACACCGTGGTGCAGGTTCCACAACCCACGCACTTGCTCATATTCACGTAGCGGGGCCGCAGGGTGACCTCCACCTCAAAGCTCCCGGCCTGCCCCCCAATGCGGCTGAGGCTGGCATAGGTGAGCATCTCGATGTTGGGATGGGAGGCTACTTCCACCAGTTTCGGCCCCAGGATGCAGATGGAGCAGTCCAAGGTGGGGAAAGTCTTGTCCAGTTGGGCCATGGTGCCGCCGATGGACAGCGAAGATTCGGCCAGGTAGACCTGAAAGCCGGCGTTGGCCAGGTCCAGGGCGGCCTGGCAGCCCCCGACGCCCCCGCCCACCACCAGCACCTCCCGGCACACCGCACCGGCCGATAGGGGCGGCAACTCCTTGGTTTCCAGGGCCAGGGTCAGGGTGCCCACGGCGCTCTCCAAATCGGTGCAGGACCGCACGTCCACCACCGGCAAAGATGTCTTCCGATTCACATCCTGGAAAAACCCGGCATGGATCTCCGGGCCGCAGGCCCCCACCAGCCAACGGCGCGCCTTGGTGGCGGAAAGGTCCCGGAGCTGCGCCAAGCCCTCAGGCGCGCACAGAGGCGGCGCCAGTTCGGCCTTGACCCCCAGCTGCTGCAGCCGGGTGATCAGCTCCTGGCCGTCAAAGGCCAGATCGGGGCAGGCGCAGAGAAGAATTTTCCGCCGACTCATGAGTTTCTTTACCTGTTTCCTATTTTCTTTTCCGCCTTCTTGTCGTCACAGTCTTTTCCGTTTTTCTAATTAAAATTAATCGCCTTCCGGATTTTCCAGATTTTCGGCCATCTCCTGGATGACTCGCTGAAAAGTCTTGCCTTCCGTGGCGGAAATCCACTCCAGGCGCAGGCGTTCCGGGTCGATGTCCTGTTTGGCCAGCTTTGGTTTGAGCTTCTCGATCCTGGCCTGGGCCCTGAGATTCCCAGCCACGTAATGGCAGTCCCCCGGGGGATGGCAGCCCGAGACCAGCACCTGTCCCGCGCCCTGCGCGAAGGCGTGGCGGATGAACTTGGGATGGATGCGCCCGGCGCACATGGTGCGAACAATCCTCACCGCCGGCGAGTATTGCAGCCGCGACACCCCGGCGAAATCCGCCCCGGCATAGGAACACCAGTTGCAGCAAAAGGCCAGAATCTTCTCCTCCGGACCTTCCGCCAGGGCCTCGTCGATCTGAGCCAGGATCATCTCGTCGGTAAAACCCCGGGCGGTCACCGCCCCACTGGGGCAGGCCCCGGCGCACACCCCGCAGCCCTTGCAGGCCGCCTCGATGATCCGGGCCTTGCGGGATTTTCCTTCTCCCACCATTTCCACGGCCTGGAAAGGGCATTGCTTGTAGCAGCGTTCGCAGCCGGTGCACGTCTCCGGGTCCACTTCGCAGATTATGCCGTCCAGGGTGATGGTATCGTGGGCCATGAGGGCCAAAATCTTGGCCGCGGCCCCGGAGCCCTGGGTAATGGACTCGGCCAGGTCCTTGGGGCCCTGGCAGGCCCCGGCCAGATAGATGCCGTCCAGAACGGTTTCCAGGGGGCGCAGCTTGGGATGGGCTTCCAGGAAAAAGCCGTCGGGCCCCACCGCCAGTTTCAGCACCTCTTTGAGGGCCGCGTTATCCCCCGGCCTTAAGCCCACGGCCAGCACCGCCAGGTCCACCCGGTCCCGGCTGGCCCATTGCCCCAGTTCCTGATCGGCTTCGATGACCACCCCGTCCGGCTCAGCGGCCCGGACCTCCCGCACCCGGCTCCGCAGAAACACGATGCCCGCCTCCCGGGCCCGGCTGTACAGATCTTCCCACTCTTTCTTGATGGTCCTGAGATCCCGGTAATAAACGCGGATACGGGCCTCAGGCAGCAAGGCCTTGAGTTCCAGGGCCTGCTTTAAGGCCGTGGGGCAGCAGATTCGGGAACAGGCGCGGTTACCCTCTTCCTCCCGGGAGCCCACGCACATGATAAAGGCGATGTCCCGGGGCTCCGCGGCCATGCCGGGCGCCAACACCCGTCCCCCGGTGGGTCCCGAGGGGGCCAGCAGGCGTTCCAGAGCCACCGTGGTGATGACCCGGGGCAGCGCGGCCCAGGCTTCATAACGGCTGCCCGCGGGGTCAAAAGGCTGAAAGCCGGTGGCCACCGCCATGGCCCCCACCTCCAGGGTGTGTTCGATTTCTCCGCAGGCTTTCAGGTCAATGGCCTGGCGGGGGCAGGCGGGAACGCAGGCCCCGCAGCCGTCGCAGGCCTCCAAGTCCACCACGTAGCGGGCCGGAAAGGCCGTGGGCGACGGCAGATAAATTGCGGACCTCTGGCTCAGTCCCGCCTGCCGCAGATCCGGCACCTTGATCGGGCACACCGCTTCACAGGCGCCGCAGCAATCGCAGGTCTCCGCCACTTGAGGCTGCCTTTGGCTGACCGTCACCCGGTAATTACCCAGGTGGACGCTGACCCCGATAACTTCGCTGTCAGTCAGCACCGTAATGCCCGGATGCAGCATCACCGCAGCCATCATGGGATTTATCAGGGCCAGCGCGCTGTCGCCCCGGGGAAAAGTCTTGGAAAGCCGGTTGGCCATGCCGCCCAAAACCGGAGCCCGCTCCACCAGGGTTACGGGTACGCCGGTGTGGGCGATGTCCAGGGCGGCCCTCAAGCCCGCGGGCCCCCCGCCGATCACTAACGCCGCCCGGGTCATGGGCACCTGGCGTTCGGTTAGGGGCACTGCGCCCCGCACCTTGGCCAGCCCCATGCGGATCAGTTCCAGGGCCTTGGCATACGCCGCCTCCGGTTCCCGGGTGTGTACCCAGGAGCATTGCTCCCGGATATTGACCATTTCCAGAAGATATGGGTTGACGCCGGCCTCCGCCAGCAGGCGCCGAAAGGTGGGCTCATGCAGCTTGGGGGAGCAGGCCGCCACCACCAGGCGGTTCAAGTTGAACTCCTGGATATCCTTGGCAATATCCCGCTGGCCCGCCTCGGAGCAGGAGTACAGATGATCCCGGCACACCGCCACATCCGGCAAATCCCGGGCCGCCGCCGCCAGGGCCTCCGGGCTGATCACCCCGGCGATGTTGTGCCCACAGTGGCAGATATATAGGCCGATGCGGGGGGAATCGTTTACCATGATTGCTGCACCTTGCCACCATAACCGGGGAATCGAAGTGGGCGAAAAGGCGAAAAGGCGAAAAGGCGAAAGGGAAAAAACATAATGGATGGGAAGATGGTTCTCATTAGTTGGGCAACCTCAGGGACTTAATTTGATTGGCTAAATAACGACTCAGTTCCAAGGCCGCCTGTCGTAAGGCCTCATATTGAGTCGGCTTCGGGTAGTCCAACTCGACTGCCACGGATAAAAGACTCCGAACTTCTCCGGTAGAGCCCTTAGCATAATTCAAAAAATTGACATACTCTTTTCGGGAGGCCCGTTCATACCCTTCGGCCATGTTGGTAGGAATAGAAATGGCCGCTCGCCGTATCTGATCCCGCAGGGCAAAATCCCGGCAAAGCTCACCTTCTTTGCTGATGAGATAAACCTGCTTGACGATCTCCATACCTTTTTGCCAGACCAGGAGGTCCTCAAATCCCATCACTTTTTTAGACTTTTCCGTCATCCCCTTTTCGCCTTTTCGCCCCAAGTTTTTAACCCTTTTCCCCCTAAGCTTTTATAAGCTTTTCTATCGCCGTTTCCCAAGCGTGTGAAAATTCACCGGGTTCGGCCACCACTTCCTCCCGCACCAAGGTGATGGCTTCGTCATCGCAGACATTGAGGCAGACCCCGCAATAGGCGCAGTTCTCCACCTTGAGAAAAACCCGGTCGCCCTCCCGGACAATGGCCTTCACCGGGCACAGCTCAATGCACTTGACGCAATCCGCCGGGCACTTGCGGTCATCAATGACCAGGCGGCCCCGGAACTGCGGATTGACCATGATGGCCTCGTAGGCGCACACCGTCAGGCACTGGGTGCACCTTAAACATAAGTCGGGCACCGGCATCGTCTGGTCCGCGGCCTCATCCAGCACGATGGCCTGCCGGGGACAGGCCTCCAGGCACTTGTGGCACTGCTTGGGACACTCCGCCAGATCATTGGGCACCAGCTTCAGTTGCTGGCGGCACCAGTGCTCCTCCCCTTCGGGCTGGGGCGGACAGGGCGCTACGCACCGGCTCTTGTCCATGTCGATCTTGGGGAGAAACGGCGCCAGCCCCTGGTGGTCCGCCATGATGGTCTTGACTTCGCCGTTGTAGCTTAAAGTCACCGCACCCACCGGACAGAAATGGGCGCAGATTTCACACATCAGGCAACGGCGGGGGTCAATGGTGATGTCCAATTCCCCCTCCCCCAGGATGATCGTCACCGCCTCCCGGGGGCAGACTTTGGCGCAGATGTCGCACTTGAGGCACAGTTCCTTATCCAGACGCAGCTGCACCGTATCGACGAAGAGCTTGAGCGTCAATTCCAGAAACTTATCGCTTTCGCGTTTGATCACCCGGGGTTGCATATAATCCTGAGAAAATTCTTTAGGTCAAAGTCCTAACTGATGCCATGAAACAACATTCTGTAGTCAGTAGCCGCAGGCTTTAGCCTGCGCCTGCAAGCTTGACAGTCTATGCCGGTAAGCATTTTCGCTGCCGTTTTCCAGCAAGCGCTGCAAAACCATGGAAAACTATTATTTTTCTTCCTTTTCCCCTTTTGCCCTTTTCTCCCAATCTTTTAATCCGCTCCCCCTTTTCGGTCCCGGCTTCCAACCCTATTTTTTCAGGCCTTCTAACTTCCGATGATACTCCCGGGCCTTAAACTTCAACTGGCGGCGGCGCAGATTGATCTTCACAAACGGAAATTGCCCCAAAAGCGATTCGAATTTGTCGCAGGGGTCCAGGTCCGGGCACTCATAGCAGTGCTCCAGGCCCCGGCTCATGGCGCACAGGCGGATGGGGCAGTCCTGTAGGCCCCGTCCTTCCTTGCAGCCGGGGCACTCCGTGTGAGCCAGAAACCACTCCAGCCCCCGGCGAAATTCCACCAGGTTGAAACCGTCCGGGCCGGGAAAGCAATGGACCCAGACATTGGCCCTGACCTGGTCCAGGTATTCCTTCAGCCGGGCCACCGTTTCCAGCAAATCGGGGTTGCCTAGTTGGCATTCCTCACAGAGACCGCAATAACTCTCTCTCATGGCCTTTCTCCTACAATGGCTTTGGATATATTTTACTACTCTAAAAAATTTTGCCGATGCTTAAATATGCTTAACCTCGAGACTTCCCAAAGCCGCTTCGATCCGGGCCTCCAACTCCGCCTCGGTGCTGCGGCTCATCGTAATGGCCCCGACGGGGCATTCCGCCGCGCAGGTCCCACACCCCCGGCAGAGCTCGGGGCGCACCTCGGGCTTGCCCCCGGCCAGCTGCACCGCCCCGAAAGGACAGAGCTCAAAGCAGGTCAGGCAACGCCGGCATCTCCCCCGGTTGATCATGGCCACATCTTCTCCGGCCAGCAACTCTGGCTGGAACAGGATGCCCGCGGCCCGGATCGCCGCGGCCTGGGCCTGGGCCACGGTTTCTCCCAGGCTCTTGGGATAGTGGGCCGCGCCGCAGATAAACACCCCTTCAGTGGCCGAATCCACCGGTTTGAGTTTCTGGTGGACCTCCTGGAACCACCCGGACAGGGTTTGGGGAATCCTTAGCTGGCGGGCCAGCCGGGCGCTTCCCGCGGCGGGCTCCATGCCCGCGCTCAGGATCACCAGATCCGCGGCCAGGGGCACCTCCTGGTCCAACAACTCATCTTTCACCCAGACCGTCAGGGGCCGCCGCCGGGCTGCGGTCAGCCGGGGAGGCTGTGCCGCCTCAAAGGGAATAAACCGCACTCCTTTTTCCTTGGCCTTGACATAGTAACTTTCCCGGAAACCATAAGCCCGGATGTCCCGGTACAGGATGGTAATCTCCATCAGGGGATACCGCTCTTTGAGGAGCAGGGCATTTTTGAGGGCCTGGGAGCAGCACACGCGGCTGCAATCAGGGTGCTCCGGCTCCCGCGACCCCACGCACTGGATCATCACCACCTGCCGGACTCGGGGCAGATCAAGGTCGGAAAAATTGATCTTGCTCTCCAACTCCCGCTGGGTAAGCACCCGGGGGTCGCCCCCGTAAAGATAGCGCCCCTGGGGGTTAAATTCCCGGGCCCCGGTGGCCACCACGATGACCCCGTGGGAAAATTCCTGGTCCTCAACCCCGTCCAGGGTAACGCGGCGCAAAGTGCTCCAGTACTGCCCCACATGACCCTTGACCTGGGTCAGTTCTCTCTGGAGCAGGACCTCGATGTTGGGGTGGCGGTAAACCGCGGCCTGCATTTCGTGGAGAAATTCCTGGGGGTCGATGCCTTCCAGGGTAAAAAACAAATCTTGGGCCAGCCCGCCCAGGGAATTCTGCCGTTCCACCACATAAGTGTGAAAACCCTGATCCGCCAAGGTCAGGGCCGCGCTCATGCCGGCCACTCCGCCCCCCACCACCAGGGCCCGGGGAGTCACCGGAATACTCTGGGCCTGGATGGGGGTGAGCATAGCTGCCTGGCGCACCGCAATGTCAACCAGATACACCGCCTTGCTCAGGGCCGCCTCCGGGTCCGTCTGATGCACCCAGGCGCACTGCTCCCGGATATTCGCCATGGTAAAAAAGCCCGGATTCAGGCCCGCGGTCGCCAGAACTTCCCGAAACACCGGTTCATGGGTCCGGGGAGTGCAGGCGGCCACCACCACCCGATTGAGGCCCCGTTCCCGGATGGTCTTCCGCATCTTGGCAGTGGATTCCACCGCGCAGGTAAACAAGTTGTCTTCCACATGAACCACCCCGGGGATCTCCGCCACCGCCTCAGCCAGTCTGGTCAGGTCGATGTTCTTGGCAATATTGGTCCCGCAATGACAGAGAAAAACCCCGATACGCGGGGGAAAATCCTTCTTTCGGCTGGGAACCGGCTTCGGCTTGGGAGCCCAGACCCGGGAGGCCGTAGTCAACAGGCGCGAAACCACCGCCGCCGCCGCGCTCGAGGTGGTCACAGATTCAGGGATGTCCATGGGTTCCCGGGCCGTGCCGCATACCAGCACTCCTGGCCGGACCGTGCTCACCGGAGACAGCGGCGAAGTCGCCAAGAAGCCATGCTCATTTAAGGGCAGCCCCAGGCGGCGGGCGGCTGCTGGCATTTTCGCGCCCGGCCTCAACCCCACGGATAAAACCACCATATCGAAAGCCTGTTCCTGGGGCCGGCCCCGGGAGTCGGTATAACCCACTGAAACGCCGCCCTGAGCCAGGGGGGTTACCGCGGTGACCCGGGAGCGCACCAGGCTGACCCCCCGTTCCCGGGCCTGCTCCAGATAACCTTCATACCCCTTGCCGTGGGCTCGAATATCCATGTAAAAGATGGTGGAGGTCAGCCCCGGCGCGCTGATCTCCCGGGCCACCAACGCTTCTTTGAGGCTGGCCATGCAGCACAGAGCCGAGCAGTAGGCGGCCCCGCCCTGGGGGTCTCGGGACCCCACGCACTGAATAAAGGCTAACCGGCGAGGCGCGGTTTGATCTGAGGGCCGCACCAGTTTACCCTCGTGGGGACCGGTAGCGCTGAGCAGCCGTTCGAATTCCAGGCTGGTCACCACGTCGGGATGCCCGGAGCCGGGAAACTCCGTGGCCGGCGCCGGCGCCGCGCCCTGGGCCACGATGATGGCCCCCACGGACTCCGTCCATTCCGCCCCCTCATCCTGCAGATTAATCGCCCCGGCCTTGCAAACCTTGACGCAGGCCTCGCACTTCTTGCCTTGAAAAACCCGGCAGGCCTCCGGGGTGATATAAGCCGCCTGGGGAATGGCCTGGGGAAAGGGCACGTGAATGGCCTTGGTCTGGCTGAGCCCGAGATTATAGGGGTCCGGGACCTTCTTGGGGCAGACCCGGGTGCAGTCCCCGCACCCGGAACACCGGCTCACGTCCACGAACCGGGGCCGGCGGCTCAACAGAACCCGGAAATTTCCGGCCTGGCCCTGGACTTGCAAAACCTGGGTGAGAGTCTCGATGGTGATCAGGGGGTGGCGGGCAATTTCCAGCATCTTGGGGCTCAAGATGCACATGGAGCAGTCGTTGGTGGGAAAGGTCTTGTCCAGCTGCGCCATCAGGCCGCCGATAGTAGGGCCGGCTTCGGCCAGGGTCACCGGCAGACCTGTGGCCGCCACCTCCAGGGCCGCCTGGATGCCGGCAATACCGCCGCCCACCACCAGCACCCGGCGGTGGGCCACCCGATCTAAGGGCCGGATCGCGGCCATGACCTGCGCCTGCTCTTTAGACAAATCGCTACCACTTCCCCGGGGCGGACTGCCGCGTCCCCCCTTTCTTTAAGCCGGCGCCTGATTCGGCTGATCCCCATTTGATCATCATGGGAAAATCCCGGCTTTAATCCGCCTCATCCCATACCCGGGCCAGGGCATCTTCAACCTTTGCTTCTTCACCGCCGGATAAAAGTTCGCCAATCAGGCGCTGCCGCAGTTCGGCGATCAACCGTTCTGCCCGCTCCAATTGGACCGCTCGCGCGGGGCTGACCCGGCCCTCGCGGATCGCCAGATGGCGCAACCCCTGAATGATATCCAGAAAACGCACGTCCTGGGGGCACTGGAAGGAGCACCGGGCGCACCGGGCGCAATACCACAAGGCCGCGGAACTGAGCAAAGCTTCCCGCTGGCCGTAGAGTACCTGGCGGATGATCTGACTGGGGCTGAAGTCGGGGTTCAGTTCGCTCACCGGGCAGGTGGCGGTGCAGACCCCGCAGGAAAAGCAGCGCAGCAGATGCTGACAGCCGGGTTCTGCGGCCACCTCGTCTTTAAACCCCGGGTCCAGATCCTGGAGGTGTAAGGTTTCGGTCATAAGGAGCCTTCAGCTTTCAGCGGTTCAGTTATCAGCAGTTACCAGTTTAGTTAATAAGAGGTTTTGGCGACGAAATTTCCCAGAAGCCGGCCCTAACTGAACCCTACCGACCGCTAGCTGCTAATTGCTATTTGCTAAAACAACGTAATGGCGTCCGTGGGGCAGTATTCCGCGCACTTGCTGCACTTCTCCGCCGCCTGGACCAGCCTGGTGCAGAGTTCCTGGTGCACCACTACCGCGCTGCCGTTGATCATGCGAAACACCACCTTGTCCTGGGGCCGGGGGCCTTTGCCCAGGCGGGCCGCCTCGCAGTTTCCCAAATGGAACTCACACATGGTTACACAGATGCCACAACCGTTGCACTTTTCCGGGTCAATACTCATCCCCGGGGTTGGCGGCCCCAAAAGTTCATGCAGGGCCTCGATAAAACCTGCATAATCGGGCTCATGTAAAACCGGACAGTCCTCCGGGGCCACCTCCCGGTTCACCAGCAACTCGGCGAACTCGGCGCAGCTCATGCCGCACTGCCGACAATCGCTGCCAGGCAAAAATTCCAGGAGTTCCTCCACTGTGGCCATGCCCAGGATTTTCCCTTATAAACTCAAATGATTAAATCCTAGATCACCAAGCCTCTCGCCAAATATCGGTTTTAAGCTGGCCGTAGGCAAAAACACGCGCTGACCCAGACTGTAAACCCTGCGCCCCCAAACCTCTTGGGTGCAACTTGCCAGAGGCTCAACCGCAAACTCCAAAACCGGCGACGCCTCAGATTCCTACCCAGGGTCCACCCAGCTCTTCGCCGACCCAGAGATTTTCCCACCGGCAACTCTGGAGTTGGCTGATTTCCCGCATAATTTCCGTGGCTGCGGCCCCAGTTCGGCGAAAATAGGTGGCCTTCGCCACCCCCGGATTTACCAGGCGAAAGTTATCCACCACGACTTCCCCCGCCTTGAGCAGGGTGCGGCAGCGGCCCAGGTATTGCAGCCACTGGCCAGGGCGGGCAGGGTGCGGGTGGCCCAGATCCACTCGGAGAGCGAATAACGCCGCGCCCCCAAGTCATCCTGCCAGTCCTGGCGGCGGGCCGCATGGTCCCACAGCCAGGAAAACAGCCTGGGATATTCGGCCACCGGCGCCTGGGCCGCATTGGCCCCGGAAAAAGCCACCTGGCCGCCCTGGCAGCACAGAGCCAAAGCCAAGGCCCTGCGGCCCACAGCCTCATCCCCCTGCGGATTGAGGTCCAGGGGGTTAAACCACCCTAAGTCTATCTTGACCGGTAGCGGAGGTTTTCTGGCACCAGGACTGGGGAGCATCAGCCCCAGGTCCGCGCTGGCGCCGGCCTCCAACTGGGCCAGGGCCGCCTCCACCAAACCCTCGTCGGCCAATCCCGGACCAAGGCCGGCCAGATGAAAGGCCGCAGGCTCCGGCAGGTGGGCCCGCAGCACCTCGGGGGAGGCTTCCAGGGCCAGGGGCAGATCCAGCCGACGGGCCAGATCGGTCAGAATCCCCAGGACCTTTTCCGTCTTGATGATCCGGTGGGCATAAAAATCCTGGCGGTACTGGACAAAAGGCTCCACCACCCGAAAATTAAGGGAACGGGTGGCTTCCAGCAAAAACCGCAGGGTTTGCCCCACCTCTTCCCCATGCTCGGGTGAGCCCAGATACAGATCCAACTCCCGCAGGTTCACCACCAACGAAGCCGAGGTGTCCACCACCGGCAATGCCGCCAACTGGCGCTGGACGTAACCCGCCGTCCAGGCCGTCAGAAAAGGCTCGTGGACGTGGGTATAGCCCAGCAGGGCATAGTTCTCTCCCACTTCCGCCAGGGAGGGCCCGCCGTTTAAGCGCCTAAAGTCCAAACCAAACGTGGCCACCTGGCCCCGGAGGTCAAGGCCCGCAGGCGTTACCACCTGGCCCCGGGCCTCGATCACCTGATCCACTTCGGGAAGCGGCGCCACCAGGCGGCCGGCCTCGATATACAGGTCACCCGCCTCTCCATCCCAGTGGCAGGCTGGATCATAAAGGCGTCCCTCGGCGATTTTCAGGCGCATGGCTGATACCGTTTTCTGTTTTCCGTTTTCTCTAAAAAATATTTTAAACCAGCCTGGCCCTTTGGCCCTCGGTTCAGGCCACTCAGGTCAATCCTGAGTCTTGATCAACCGCTCCAGGTCAGCGAGCACCTGATGATCCCCAGGCAGGTTCGAGGGCGTTACCTGTTTCAGGACCATCGGCAATCCGTCCATCCGGTAAGCCACCTCTTTAGCCTCAATGCCCGCCAGAGCCGTCGGCAAGATGACCGCCGCCTGCCCCGTGGTCCGGTTGGCAAAAGGGCTTAGGACCACGATGGGCACCTGGCGCTGTTTCAGGTCTTCCACCTGCTCCTCCGGTAGAAACCACAATAAATCCGCCCCGGTGACCAGCACTGCGTCCACTTCCCGGAAATCCACCGGGGTGAAATGGGCCGCCACCTCAGCCCCTCCGAAATCCGGGGCCCCGGCCTGGCCCACTTCATTAAGCAGCAGGTGGTAAAGCCCCGTGGAATTGAACTCCCCGGACAGGGGGAACAGGAAAAACCGGGCCTGGCCATTGAGAAAGTCCAGCAGGCGGGCCAGGTGCTCGAACCATTCCAGGGCCGGACCGTAACTGACCCCCCGGCCGCAAAAGATCACCCCGCAGGTGGCTTTGCTGAGGAACTGGGCCAGCCGCCGGGTGCCTTTAACCGGGGGGTTCGATGCCGCCTTCTCCGTCAGGGCTGCGGCAACACCCTTAATCAGGTCCAGTTCCTGGCCCGGTTGAATCTTGACGAACAGGGGGCAAAACTTGGCCAACTCGGTCTTGTAAATGTCCACCGCCGCCACCTGCCGGTCTTCCAAGCCCCGTTCGGTAAAGCGGCCCCGGGCAAAAACCGCGTGGCGCACCACGTGCCGGGGGGCGGAGTGGATGGGATTGGCCCCCCAAAACAGTACCGCGTCGGCCTCATCCCGAATGATCTCCAGGGGGGCCCAGATGACCCCATGCCGCTGCAGGCTCTGGTAGTAGGGCGCCTTGTAGGCCAGATCCGAGGGTTCCAAACGGGCCCCCAGGCTCCGGGCCAGCCTGAGCGCGGCCTCCTGCGCCCAGGAGCCGGAATTGGTCAGTCCGTAGATCAGCGGCCGCTGCGCCCGGCTGAGCGCCTCGGCTGCCGCGGCCAACGCCGCCTCGTAGGACACCGTGCTCCGCCGCCCCTGGTGACGGACCTGGGGTTCTTGCAGCCGGTGTCTTTCTTTTTTGGGATGAAACTTCTTGGCGTGGAAGAAACGGCTCACCCCCCAGAGGCAAACGTTGCCCACCTCGACGATCCGGTCATCTTCCAACCTGATGTCCAGGTCATCACAGAGACAACCGCAGCCGGGACAGATGATGGACTCGTGCCTGACTTCCACGTTTTTTGCACCTAAGTTAATATATTTTTATTCATCTTACCATTAATTTTTCGGAAAAGCCACACTGCGCCTGACACTTCTGCTGTCGGCTGGCCTCGGCGTCTGATATGATATAATGAAAAGTAGGAAAAAATTTTTTTAGACCAAACGTCCTGGTTTTATGCATTACGAAGGCCCCATTTACCGCCCTCCCAGCGAAGCCCGAAGTCTGCTCGTCCAGGCCACCGTGGGCTGCCCCCACAACCTCTGTACTTTCTGTATGGTATACAAGAACGGGGTCAAGTTCAAGGTAAGGCCGGTGGCTGAGATTAAAGCTGATCTGGACGAGGCTGCGGCGACTTTCGGCTCCCGGGTGCGCACCCTGTTTTTCCCTGCGGGCAACACCATCGCCATGCCCACTGCGCCCCTGGCGGAAATTTGCCGCTACAGCCGCGCCCGCTTTCCTCATCTTGAGAGGATCACGGTTTACGGCTCCTCCCACTATATTCACCGCAAGGGCGCCGCTCAGCTCAACACCCTGGCCCAGGCCGGGTTAAGCAGGATTCACGTGGGGGTGGAAAGCGGCGATGACGTCATCCTGACCCGGATCAGAAAAGGGGCGACCTCCCGGGATCACATCGCTGCGGGCCAACTGGCCCGGGCCGCCGGGATCGCGCTCAACGCCTATGTCATCTTGGGTATCGGCGGCCAGGACCGCTCTGAGCCCCACGCCCGGGAAACCGCCCGGGTCATCAACGAGATGCAGCCCGAAGTGGTGCGCCTTCGCACCTTTGTGCCCAAGATCAACACTCCCCTTTTGGCAGACGTGCAGGCCGGGCGCTTTCAGATGCTCAGCCCCCACCAAGTACTGGCCGAAACCATGGCCTTGCTCAAGCAAATTACCGTCCCCACGCTGGTGACCAGCGACCATTACACCAATTATCTGGACGTGGCGGGCCGGCTGCCGGAAGACCGGGAGGCCACGCTGGCCGAACTGCGCCAAGCGCAGCAACGCGACGAGTCCACTTTCCGGCCTTTCTTCATCGGCACCCAGTAATTCCACCCCGGGTTTGATTTTAAAATTCTTGATGTAGCCGCAGGCCTTAGACTGCGCCTCCCAAGCGCCACCCCCGGGCCAGCTTTGACGGGATGCCGTCGAACTGCTCCTCCATTGACAAGCCGCCAGTTAAACCTTAACAAAAACATTAGGTTTATAGAGGTAGCTAAAAATTCTTTCCATTTACTGCCCTCTCCCTTTGGGGGTAAAAATAAAAACCTTTTGGCGATGACGATAATTGCCCGGGAGGCTCATCATGCAATACGTCCATATCGAAGGCCAGCAGGTTGAAATTTTGCCCGAGTGGCGGGCCAAAATTGAGGCTGAGTTGGCCCGCTTGCAAAAACACTACAAAGACCCCATCCTCCATGCCCGCGTGGAGATCATCGGTACAACCCACCACCGCCTGGGGGCCTACGAAGTCCAGCTGGTCGTCAACATACCCGGGGACACCATCACGGTGGCGCAACGCGGCGACCTGGTCATGCCCCTGGTGACCGAGGCCTTCGACGTTCTGGACCGCCGCCTGCGCCGGCATTCCCAGATGGCCCAGCAACAGGTCAAAACCCATGCCGACGTGGCGGAGCACGGCCGGGTGGTGCGCCTCTTTCCCGATGACGATTACGGCTTTATCGAAACCGATGACGGCCTGGAGGTGTACTTCCATGCCCATGCGTTGAAGAAGGGCAAGTTCAGCCACTTGACGCCGGGCACGGAAGTCAAGTTCGCCCAGGAAGCCGGGAACCAGGGCCCCCAGGCCATCTGGGTGCAGCCCTTGTGAAATTCTAATGGAGCTGAAGTAAATTTGTACAG
>JARRQO010000061.1:0-28532 GCA_037381685.1 Deltaproteobacteria bacterium
CCGCCGGGCCAGTCCCAGGGCCAGATATACCGCTACACTGGTCTTGCCCACGCCGCCCTTGCCGCTCATGACCAGGAGTTTGTGACGGATGTGTTGGAGTTGCTCCTTAAGACGGGATTCGTCTTTTAGTTCTTGGTGATGATGCTTGTCGGCGCCCGGGGCGCCGCGATGGCTCGGACAGGTAGTCATGACAAACCACTCCTTTGAAAAAACCTTTTACTTCCTATCAATCAAATACTATGCCAACCGGAATTTAGCAGGAACCGGGACTTTCGGAAGGAGGGGCTGGCTATCCGGGAACATAATGAACCCATAAAATTCTTGGCTGGATTCAAATTGTTCCCTGCCGGCGGTGAATTGCCGATTTTTAGACTGAGGCGGCCAAACTGTGGTTAGCGCAGGAGAAGAGCAATGTTACTGAAAGATTTGACCAAAACCTGGCAGGCCGATCACGTTCAACTCGGATGGATCACTTTTAACTTCGCCTCAATCAGTTGATCGTGATGAAGACGCAATATTTTGGCCAGCTTATACATGAGGTGATGTTCGTACTTATCCATCTTACCGTCAACAAAGACAATTCTCCAAAGAGTTTCAACGAGTTCAATTCTCTTTTTAATGGAATAATTTTCGTTGATCACCTTGGCGAATTGCCATAGATCGACACTTTGCTCTAATTCCTTTTCGGCCTCTTTGATCAGGGCATCAGCATGAGTCCGGGATAAGCCGTATTTTTCTTCGAGAATTGTCAGGATCGTTTCCATCTCTGCGGGGTTGAAGGTTTCATCAATGCGGGCGATTTCTACCAACAGGGCACAAACCGCCACGAGGATGTCATGGTCCGGTTTCTGGTCTACCGCCTTGGTTTCGGTGATTTTTCCTAAAAATTGCTTCAGGATATTCATTATAGGGTTCTCCAACTTTACCTTTAATCTTACCGGTCCGGTGATGAAATCAAGCCCGAGAGAATCCCGGTTCGGGTGGCGGTGTGGGATTCGGCAGGAGTCGCCTTTTGTTGCGAGTTTCGGGTGACTGGATCATTAAAGCCATTGAGTGGAATCAGGCAGCCCCACAACCTGGATGGGATTATTATATATTTTAAAACAGAATGGTCAGGGATGCAAGGGCACAAGCTTTTCCGTCCCGGGCCGGATTAACCCGGGGATGCCTTACAGGGCCGCGCCGGTTTGCGGGTCAAAAAAATGAATCCGGTGGGGCTCGATGGCCAGATTCAGGCCGCGCTCCGGGGTGGCCGGAACCGCGGGGTCCAGAGCGGCCACAAAGGGCACCCGGTCGATTCCAGCCAGGGGGTCGGGCAGGGAAAAATGCACGTAGTTCACCGGACCCAGGGTTTCCACCACTTCCACCCGGACCTGCAAACCTGCCGGGGCCTTGGTTCGGTCGCCGAAAGCCGGGTTAAAATGTTCCGGCCTCAGGCCGGCGATGAGGTTTTTCTGCCGGTAAGGCTTCAAGCCCGGCCGGCTTTCCAGGTAATCCTCCGGCAGCATCAGGGTTTGGCCGCCCAACTCCAGGCTGGGACCGTGGTCCCGGTGATTCAGCCGCACCGTGATGAAGTTCATGGCCGGAGAGCCGATAAACCCCGCCACCATGCGGTTGGCCGGGCGGTCATAAAGTTGCCGGGGCGGGGCCACCTGCTGAAGCCGCCCTTTATAGAGCACCGCCACCCGGTCTCCCATGGTCAGGGCTTCCGTCTGATCGTGGGTCACATACAGGACCGTGGCCTGAAGGTCCCGCTGCAACTTGAGGAGTTCGGTGCGCATCTGCACCCGCAGGGCCGCGTCCAGGTTGGACAGCGGCTCATCCATAAGAAAGGCCTGGGGGGCCCGGACGATGGCCCGGCCCAGAGCCACCCGCTGGCGCTCGCCGCCGGAAAGCTCCCGGGGTTTCTTGTCCAGGTACCGGCTCAGACCCAGTTTCTCCGCTACTACGGCTACCGCGGCGCGTAACTCGGCTTTGGGACTGCCCCGCATTTTCAAGCCGAAGGCCAGATTTTCAAACACGGTCATGTGGGGGTACAAGGCATATGTCTGGAAAACCATGGCCAGGTCCCGGGCCTGGGGGGGCAGATCGTTGATCACTTCCCCGCCCAAAGCAATGGTGCCGGAGGTGGGCTGCTCCAAGCCGGCGACGCAGCGCAGGGCGGTAGATTTGCCACAGCCCGAAGGTCCCACCAGCACCAAAAATTCGCCGTCGGCCACCGTCAGATTGATGTCTTTCAGGGCGGCGGCGCCGTTGGGGTAGATTTTGCTCAGTCCGGTGATGACGATCTCGGCCATGGGGTTATCCTTTGACGGCTCCGGCGGTGAGGCCGGAGATAATGCGGCGTTGCAGGAGCAGGACCAGCCCGGCCACGGGCACGGTGACCACTGTCACCGCGGCCAGAATCTGGCCCCAAGGCACGGTGTGATAACCGGAAAACATGACGATGGCCACAGGGATGGTGCGGGAGGCGTCATTGGTGGTAAAGGCCAAAGCAAAAAGGAACTCGTTCCAGCAATAAATAAAGGTCAGGATGGCGGTGGTAAAGATGCCGGGCGCGGCCAGGGGCAGGGTGACTTCCCAGAAGGTGCGCAAAGTCCCGGCGCCGTCCATGTGCGCGGCTTCCTCCAACTCAAAGGGAATCTGGCGGAAAAAGGCGGTGAGGAGCCACACGGTCAGGGGCAGGGCAAAAGTGAGATAAGGCAGGATCAGGGCCAGATAGGTGTTGATGAGCCGGGCTTTCTCAAACATGAGAAATAAAGGACTGACAATGGCAATGGGGGGAAAGAGGCTCACCACCAGAATGAAGCCCAGGATCAGGGTTTTTCCCCGGAAAGCCAGGCGGGCCAAGCCGTAGGCCGCCAAAGAACCCAGGGCCACGCAGATGCAGGTGGTGACTCCGGCCACCACGATGGAATTGATGATGTTCAGGTAAAAGCGCCGTTCGAGGAAAATAGCCCGGTAGTTCTCCCAGGTGAAGGGCTGGGGCCAGAAAGCCGGATTGATTTGGAAGAGTTGGGAGGCGGGCTTAAAGGAGGACAGCAGGGTCCAGAAAAAAGGGAAAAATGACAGGAGAATAAAGGCAATAGTGGCGATATAGACCAGGACCCCGGAGCGTCTCATGAGCGGCCCCCCTCCTTCAACTGAGAGCCCATGGTGGCCAGATAAAGGAGGGCGAAAGCCAGGGAGCCCAGGAAAATCAGGACCGACAGGGCCGCGCCGTAACCGAAACGCATGTCATTCAAGATAGCCTGGTAATTCAGGAAAGCCAAGGTTTCGGTGGCATTGCCGGGACCGCCGCCCGTGAGGGTGTAAATCTGGCCGAACACCATGAAGGCCTGGGCCGTGCGGAAAATCAGGGCCACCAGGGTAGCGGGAACAAGCAGCGGCAGAGTGATGCGACGGAAAGCCTGCCAGCGGGAGGCCCCATCCATGGCCGCGGCTTCATACAAATCAGTGGGAATCACCTGGAGCCCGGCCAAGAGCATCAGGGTCATGAAAGGGGTATTTTTCCAGACGTCGGTGGCGATGATCACGGCCCAGGCGCTCAGGGGGTGGGCCAGCAGCACCTGGGAGGACTCGGAAACCCCCAAGAATCTCAGGCCCATGGGGATCAGGCCAAAGGCCGGATTGACCAGAAACAGCCACATCACTGCGGCCAGCACCGTGGGAATGGCCCAGGGCAGCAGCACCGCGGCCCGGGTCAGCCCTGTAAGAATCCGGGCCCGGTGGATGGCCAGGGCCGCCAGCAGCCCCAGGAGCAGTTCCAGACCCACTGAAATCACGGTGAACATAACCGTGTTGACCAGGGCCAGCCAGAAACGGGCTCCCGTAAGGAGCTCCCGGTAGTGGGCCAGGCCCACCCAGCCGGGTTTAAGCCCGGGCAGTTTGATGATCTTTTGCTGGAAAGACAGCCACAGGGTGTAGCCCAGGGGATAAAGCGCCACCAGGGCGATGACCAACAGGGCCGGAGCCAACAGCAGATAGCCCCAACGGGCCTCCCGGGAAAGAAGGACGGCGCGCTTCATGGCGCTCCTGCGCGGCCGAAGCGCTGGAGCACGCCGGCGATCTCGGTCTGGCTTTTTTGCAGGGCTTCCTGCGGGGTTTCCTGGCGGGTCAGGGCCCGGGAAAAATGCACCTGCAAAATATCGCTGATGAAGCTGTACAAGGGGGTGATGGGCCGGGGCCGGGCCTGGCTAAAGACGTTTTTGAGGCGCTGGAGGTAAGGAAATTGGGCCTGCAGGTCCGGATCGTCATAAAGGCTCGCCAGGGGCGGCAGCATTCCCAGGGCCTTGGCCCGGCGTTTAAGATTTTTCCGGGACATCAGGAAACGCACCAGTGTCCAGGCTGCGGCCGGGTGGCGGGAAAAGGTGTTGATCCCCAGGCAGCCGCCGCCGAAACAGGAGGTGGGTTGGCCGTCCGGACCATGGACCAGGGGCAGGACTCCGAATTTCCCCTGCACCCGGGAGGCAGGCTGGCTGAGCAGGGGGTAAGCATACGGCCAGTTGCGCATCAACACGGCGTAGCCCTGCTCAAAGGCATGGCGGCAGTCCTCCTCCTGGAAGGTGGCCACGGCCAGGGGGGAGACGCGGTCCCGATAAATCAGGTTAACCATGGTCTTAAGGGCCTCCAGGTTCCGGGGTTGGTCCAGGACCAGCCGGCCGGAGTCGTCAAAGACGCGGCCGCCGTTGCTCCAGATGAATTCCAGGGCTACGCAGACCAAGCCTTCGTAGGTCTGGCCCTGGAATAAAAAGCCGTAGGGCAGGCCGAATTTTTCTTTGAGGCTGCGCACCCGGAGAAGATCGGCAAAAGTGTGAGGCAAAGGCGCCCCCGCAGCGGCGTATATATCCCGCCGGTAATACAGTAGACCGGCATCGACAAACCAAGGCAGGGCATAAAGCTTGCCCTGGTAAAGGCTGCAGGCCAGCCCCGCGGGCAAAAAATCGTCCAGGGAGATGCCGGCTGCGGCCGCCTGGCGGTCCAGGGGCACAAGCCAACCCGCGGCGGCAAACTCCGGGACCCAGATGACATCCAGGTTGAGGACATCGATGTCGGGCGCCTGAGACGACAGCCAGGTGACATAAAGGGTGTGCCGTTCGCTGGCGGAAGAGGGCGTGGCTTGATAGGTGACCCGGATATCGGGGTGAAGCCGGTGAAATTCCCGGAGCTGCTCTTGGGCAAAGGCTTCTTCCGGGCCTGAGCCCCCGGCCAGGACCAGGGAGACGCCGGGGGGCGGCGGTGTCGCTCCGCAACCCGCTACGGCCAGCGCCAGCCACAAACAGCCCCACCAGGTCAGAGCCAGACGCACCCACCTGCGGCCGCCAGTTTGACTGAAGGAAAATTTATTCACGAGTATGCGACAATTATAGGGATGATCGCCCTGACAATCCAGCGATTAAGGCGGAAGGCGGCAAAGGAAATTTGGCCGCCGGGGGGCCAACCCGTCCTGAAATCCCGGCAATCTCTGAGGTTTAGCTTAAATCCACCTCTTTTTTCTCACCCATTTTGAGCCTGAACCGCTTGCCCTTGACCCCAACCTGAATGGGCCCCGCCGGACCTTCCAGGGCCTCGATTTTCAGCTTTTCGGGGGTTATTTCAACGGCCAGAGAATGGAAGCGGTAACGGACCCGGAGCAGGAGCCGGCCCAGTTCCTGGGGCAAATAGGGATTGAAATACAAAGTGTGTCCCCGGACTTCTATTCCGGTATAGGCCCGCTGCATCAGGTCCACCACTCCTGCCATGGCGCCCAGATGAATGCCTTCCGGGGTGGTGCCCCCCTGGATATCCGCCACATCGCTCTGCAACGCCTGGGTAAAAAGCTTCCAGGACCCGGCCCGATCGGAACGCACCAGAACCCAGGAATGCACCACCCGGCTCAGGGTGGAGCCGTGCGCGGTGCGCTCCTTGTAGTAGTTGATGTTATTGGGGATGGTTTCATATTCAAAAGGGTAACCCAATTGTTCGAACAGCTCCCGCAGTTGCTCTGAAGAAAAAAGGTAGAAGAGCATCAGCACGTCGGCCTGTTTGGAAAGTTTGTACCGGTTCGGGGTGTCATTTTCGGCTTCCAGGATGCGGTCCAGCCGCTGAATGTCGCCGTATTTCTCCCGGTAGCCCTGCCAGTCAAACTCCTCCAGGTCATCGTAGCCCTGGAACTGGCTGATGATGCCGTCGGCGTGGAACGGCACGAACATCTTTTTACTAATGTCGCGCCACCGGGCCAGTTCATCCCTTTTTAAGTTCAGCTTTTCGCAGAGCTCTTTGGACCGGTCCTGCGGCAGCAGGTCAAACAGTTCCATGGTCCGGCTCAGCACCCAGACGGCCATGAGATTGGTATAGGCGTTATTGTTCAGACCCGGCTTGTCTACTCCGGGATAACCGGTGTGGTATTCGTCCGGGCCCACCACCCCGAGGATTTCATAGCGGTCGAGATCACCGTTATAAGTGGCGATGCTGTCCCAGAAACGGGCGATTTCCAGCATCATTTCGGCCCCGTAGAAGGCCAGAAATTCCAGATCGTCCGTCACCTGGTAGTAATGGTAAATGTTGTAGGCGATGGCGGAATTGACGTGGTACTGCAAGTGGGTGTTGTCGGGAATCCAGTGCCCGGAGTGAGGATTGAGGTGGATTTTCTGGGTTTCCTCCCGGCCGCTGCTGCCGCTTTGCCAGGGGTACAGAGCCCCGCAGTATCCTGACTCCGTGGCGTGGCGCCGGGCGGCCTCCAGCCTGCGGTAACGATACTGGAGCAAAGCCCGGGTGATTTCGTGGAGCCGGAAGTTCAGCAGCGGAAAAACAAAGATCTCATCCCAGAATACGTGGCCCCGGTAGGCCTCCCCGTGCCAGCCCCGGGAAGGGATGCCCACGTCCAGATCCATGGTGAGCAGAGAACTGGTTTGCAGCACATGAAACATATAAAGGTGCAGGACGGTGTCCGTGTACTCGCAATCATATTCCTTGGAGTCAAAGTCAATGGCAAAGCGGCGCCACAAATGCTTCCAGGCCATGATGTGGCTTTGCAGCAGCTCGATGAAATCGCCGCATTGCTGGATGGCGTCTCTGGCCGCCAGACCGCATTCGGAAATGGCGCGGTCCCGGGAGGTATACAGAGCCACCACTTTGTCCAGGGAAACGGCTTGGCCTGCGGTCAGATTCAGGGTAAATTCCTGAGCGATGTAGCCCGGTTCCTCCCGCCATCGACGCGGCGGTTCAAGCAGCCTGCCTGCCTGGTAAACCCGGGTTCTGGCAGCCAGGCAGACGCGCAACTTGGATTGGGTGGTCTGAACCTCGAGGTACATAGTTTCTTCATCCAAGCCGGCCGTAGTCAACGGTTCCAAGTGGTTGCCAGTGATCCTCTTGTAGCGCTCCACCCCGCGATTGGTCACCCGCCCGTTCAGAGCGCTGCGAAAATCCACTTTACCGGACCAGTTCTCCGGGGTCAGGGTTAATTCCAGCGCCCCGAAATGGGGGTTTTCCATATGAACCAGGCGCCGGTTAATCACCCTGGTTGTTCGACCCTGATAATCCCGAAATCGGAAGGTACGGGAGAGGATGCCTTTGATCACGTCCAGTTCCTGACAGTAATCCAAGATCTCCACGGCCAGCAGGTCGAACCAGGCGCTGCCCTGCAGGCGGAAATTCAAAGGCAGCCAGTTGGGCAGGTTCACCAGGTCTTCATTTTCGATAATCCGGCCGGCGATTTCCGTCTGGGCCCGGTTGTAGCCGCCGGCTAGATAGGTTCCCGGATAATGCACGTCATCCGCCTCGGCCTCCGGGCCGGCGCCCCGGGTGGCAAAATAGCCGTTTCCCAAGGTGCACAGGGCCTCACGCAAGCCCTCCTTTTCGGGGTCAAATCCTTTATATACCAGGGTCCACTTACTCATGCGCGTTCTCCCTGACATAGACAGTGAGCGCCTGGAGAAACTGTTTAACCTCATCCGGATCCCGCAGCCGGTACCGGGCTGCCGTGGCCGTAGGCTTCTCCTGCACCGCAATGCCGATGCCCCGGTCTTTCAGGACCTTGAAAGCGTCTTCGTCAGTAACATCATCGCCCAGGTAAAAGGGCAGGACCTCCGGGCGGCTAAGCCCCAAGTTTTCCAGCAGCCAGAGCAAGGCCTTGCCCTTGTGCCAGTCGATATCGGGTTGCAGCTCAAAAATCTTCTTGCCCGAGGTCTGGCGCAACCTGCCGGTCTCCTTTTGGACCTGATCCACTGCGTCTTCCACCTCCCGGACCTTGCCTTCCGCCACCCGGCGGTAGTGCACCGCGATGGAAAATTTCTTGCGCTCCACCTGTACCCCGGGAATTTTCCCTTCCAGGCGATCCCGCAGGGCTTTCTCGGCCCGGTCCAAGGGGGGCAGAAAGTCCTGGCCCGCCTGGTGCTCTATTTGCCGGCGCTGGGGACCGGCGATGTCGAAGCCGTGGCTGCCCGCGTAAACCAGGGACTCGAGGCCCACCAGGTTCTGCACATCCTTGAGGTCCCGGCCGCTGATCACTGCGACGGTGCAGTGACGGGCCAACTCCTGCACAACCCGGCGCATCTCCGGCGCCAACACCGCGTCTTCCGGCCGGGAGACGATGGGAGTCAGAGTCCCGTCATAGTCGAGGAAGACGGCCGGTTCTTTGCCTTGCACCTGCCGGAAGATTTCTTCCAGACGGTCTAAAGCCGCCGGGAGGCTCGCCGGGCTTTTAGCGGCGGAGGGATTAGTTTCAGCCATCTACAGCGCCTTTATAAATCAGCTTCTTGCTGGTCAATTTCCGCTGAGAGAATTTACAGATATTTGGTTAATCATTAAAAAACCTCGTGTCCATGCAAGCATCGAGAACTTATCCTTCTTTTAACCCGGAGATTGAATTTTGCGCTTCGCCGCGTCACCGGAAGAATCAGGGGATCGAGGTCAAAGGAAGTTGCGCAGTTATCAGCAGCCGGTTGCCGGTGCCGGTTTTCGCAATCCTTTCAGAGCATTCCTCTCTAGCCGAGCCCTGCTTTAATCCATCAGTTCACGAAAGCTCTCGATGGAGGGGAAGTCCGGGTGGGTGGCGGCGTCGAGGCGGGAACTGGATTTAGCTTTGAAGAAAGCGTATTTGATGCCAAAGCTCCGGGCCGCGGCAAGGGCCTCGGCGTTGTCGTCCACCAGCAGGGCGTGGTGGCCGTTGAAGTTAAGGCGGTGGCGCAGAATCTCCCAAAAGCGCACTTCTTCTTTGGGCGCGCCCAAATCAAAGGAAGACACCACGGCATCGAAGTAGCCCAAAAGCCCGGTGTGGTTCATTTTGAGGTTTAAGGTCTTGTAGTGGGCGTTGGTCACCAGCGTCCAGTTGAGGGTGCCTTCCTCCCGCTGGTAGCGGGCAAAGACCAAATCCCGGGCCAATTCCAGGTCCATCCCCTGACGCCGGGCGTATTCCTCCGGCACCAGGGTTTCCCAGAAGTAATCATCAAAATGTTTATCCAGCAGGGTGCCGTCCATGTCCAAAAGCACCCAGGCTACCTCACTCCAGAATAGAGTCATCGGGCTTCCTTTCTGTTTAGCCGGGGGCCAAGTATTTTCCCGTCGCCGCAATAACCTCACCCCAACAGGGGGGCGGGGAAGAACTTGGGGCGAATGCGACCCCCGGGCCGCTGCCTTTATTTATAGAAAATTTTGGTAAAGTTCAACCGCTAAGCCCCTTGACCCAGGGGTCCTAAATGCTTATTTTACAAAATGGTAAATAAAAAAATCCTGGAAATTTCTCATATATTTAAAAAGGAGGAACGATTATGCCTATTTTTTTCAGGGAACCGGGGCGGACTCCGCTTCGGGAACTGGAACAATTGCAGCGCCGCATGGACCGTCTCTTCCAGAATACTTTTGGAACAGAACAGTTTCCCTGGCGGGCAGGGGTCTATCCCCTGGTGAACCTTTCGGAAGACAAGGATAATCTATATATCCGGGCCGAGCTGCCCGGGGTGACGGCTGAGGACCTGGAGATCACCCTCCAAGACAACAATCTGATTTTGAGGGGAGAGCGCAAGATTCCCGCGGAAGAAAACCAGGTCAACTATCACCGCCGGGAGCGGGAATCCGGGTTTTTCCGGCGCATTGTGGCCTTACCGGCGCAGGGTCGGGTCGATAAAGTGGCAGCCACCTGCAAGGACGGCATCCTGACCATCACGATGACCAAGCCGGAAGAAACCAAACCCCGCAAAATCGAAGTGAAGGTTGGCTAAAATCAAGGAGGTTTATCCATGGCTGAAAAAGAACTGCAAGCCAAGGTCAAAGAAGAGGCTCCGGCCAAAGGAGAACGGGTCCGTCCGGGCCGCGTTTTTGTGCCGGCGGTGGATATATTCGAGACCCCCGAAACCCTGGTCCTGGTGGCCGAGATGCCCGGGGTCTCCGGCGATAAAGTCACCCTGGATCTCAAGGAGAGTCATCTCACCATTTACGGGGAGGTCGGTCCGCCTCTGGGGGCCGGGGAAACTATGGTGGATCAGGAATACTTCACCGGCGACTACCAGCGGGAATTCCATCTGGGGAGCGTGATCGATCAGAGCAAGATCGAGGCGACCATGAAAGACGGGGTCCTGCGCCTGGTGATGCACAAAGTGGAGAAGGCCAAACCCCGAAAGATCGAAGTGAAGGTCGGCTGAAGCGCCGAAAACAACTCCGCCCGGCCCTGCCTGGGCAAGGCCGGCGCGGGTCTCATAATAACAAGGGATGGTTCAAGATTAGGCTTGGGCCATCCCTTTTTTAATATTCATTTTCATTGGCATGGTCATCGAAGCGGGTAAATTTAGCCCGGAAAGACAGTTTTATGGAGCCGGTCGAGCCGTTTCGCTGCTTGCCGATGATGACTTCAGCAAGCCCCTTGTTGTCGGGCGATTCCTTATAAAGCTCTTCCCGGTAGATAAACAGGACCACGTCGGCGTCTTGTTCGATGGCGCCGGATTCCCGCAGGTCCGACAATTGCGGCCGCTTGCGTTCCCGTTTCTCCGGTTCCCGGCTGAGCTGGGAGAGAGCGATCACCGGCACGTTGAGTTCCTTGGCCAGGCCCTTGAGAGAGCGGGAAATTTCCGAGATTTGCTGCTCCCGGCTGGGAAGATCGGCCCTACCCTGCATCAGTTGGAGATAGTCGATGACGATCAGCCCCAACTTGCCGTCGGCCTTGAGGCGCCGGGATTTAGCCCGGATGTCCAGGACAGTAGCCGCGGGGGTATCGTCGATATAGATGGGGCAATCCAGCAGGAGGCCCGCGGCTTCCTGCAGCCTGACCCAATCCTCGGAGTTGAGAAAAGTGGCCCGGCTAATATGCGAAGCGTCCACTTCCCCCACGCTGCTGAGCAAGCGGCGCACCAACTGCTCCTTGGACATTTCCAGGGAAAAGAAGGCCACCGGCACCGGGGGCGCAGTATGGCCGCTGGTACTGCGGCGGCCGAAGGCGGCGTTGAAGGCGATATTCAGGGCCAGGGCGGTTTTGCCCATGGAGGGGCGGGCCGCCAGGATGATGAGGTCGCTGGCCTGGAACCCGGCGGTATAATTGTCCAGATCGATGAAGCCGCTGGTGACCCCGGTGAGGGAATCGTCCTTGCGGCCCCAAATGGCCTCCAGGGTGGCGATTTCCGTATCCACCAGGGCACTCAAAGGCGTAAAGCTGGCCCGCACTTTGGCTTCCGCCACCTGGAAGACTTTATGTTCGGCTTCGTCCAGGAATTCGGGCACGTTTTCCACCGGAGACAGGCAGGCGGAAGCAATTTCCTGGGAGCAGTCCAGCAGGCGCCGCAGCACCGCCTTGTCCTTGACCAGGCTGGCGTAGTACTCGGCGTTGGTGGCAAAGCCCACCTGCTCGCTGAGTCCCGCCAAAAACACCGGTCCGCCCACCCCTTCCAACTGGCCCCGCTCTTTCAACAGGGCGTTAACTGTCACCAGGTCCACCGGCTCGCCTTTGGCGTAGAGGTCCAGCATGGCTTTGTAGATGCGGCCGTGAGCCTCCCGGTAGAAATCTTCGGGCATAATCAAGTCAGCGATGCGGTCCATGACCTCCGGCCGCACCAGGATGGCCCCCAGCACCGACTGCTCGGCCTCGGGGCTGGCGGGGGGAGTGTAGCCGGCCGGCGCGGGAGCTTCCGCCGCGGCGGCAAAACGCCTGCTCGGTTTGGGCATAAGTTCCTCTACTGGTGGTTAGGGGTGATTGGAAGAAACCGGCGATGATAGCTGGTGACGCCTTCCGGGAAGATACGCATTGCGCCGCACCTTGTCCGGCCCGCAAAAAGCGGCCCGCGACCCGAAAAGATATTACCTCAACCGGAAAAGGGATGGCAAATGTGGTTTAAGCCCGTAAGAGGCCAAGGGCAGGAATTAGGGAATTGGCCGGATACCGGTCTGCCTGTGATTAAGGGAGGTTGGCCCCTAAGATGGAAAGATGAATCACGCAAATTCCACCTTTCTTCCGGTCCGGGAAAAAGCCCGGTTCAGCATGAGTGCATCCCGGCTTCTCGAAAATGCGGCAAAGTCAGACAGGGCGCGCTCCCGGGACCTCCCAAGCTAAATGTTTGAAAACGATCCATCTGAGTTTAGGGTAAACAGAAAATGATCAGCTCTAACAGTTCACCGGCGCCAGGCCAAAAACCGGGTGAACAAGTCTTTCACGAAAGGCGTCAACCGGGTGCGGTTATACAAATCGCCGGCCTGCCGGATGGCCTCGGCCCGGGTGGGATAGGGATGAATGACCGCGGCCAGGGTTCCCAGGCCCAACCGGGTTACCAGGGCCAGGGTGATTTCGCTGATCATCTCCCCGGCGTGCCGGGCCACGATGGTGGCTCCCAGGATGCGATCGGTCCCCGGCTTGACGTGGATTTTCACCAGGCCGTTGTCTTCGCCGTCGATCACGGCCCGGTCCACTTCGCTTAAGGGCCTGACAAAAGTCTGGATTGGGACCCCCTGTTTGGCGGCTTCTGCCTCATTGAGGCCGACGTGCGCCACTTCGGGGTCGGTGTAGGTACACCAGGGTATGGGCAAGGCGCTGAACTTTTTGCGGCCCCAAAACAGGGCGTTTTGGATGACGATCCGGGCCGCGGCGTCAGCCATATGGGTAAACTTATACTTCAGACAGACGTCTCCGGCGGCGTAAATGTGGCGGTTGGTGGTGCGGAGCCGATCATCAACCGTCACCCCTTGCCGCGTATCATACCTGACTCCGGCTGCTTCCAGACCCAGGTTTTCCACATTGGGAGCCCGGCCGGTCCCCACCAGGATGGCGTCGACCTCGATTTCACCTGCCTGGCCGCGGCTGTGGTACCGGACCAGTTTGCCGGTTGCCGTGACCAGGACTTGGAAAGGTTCGGCTTTGAGGATCAGGTTGATGCCCTCTGCTGCAAAAACCTCTTGTACCAGGGCGGCGGCATCCGCATCCTCCCGGTTCATGAGGTGAGCGTGTTTGTGGAGCAGGGTTACCTGGCACCCCAGGCGCTGAAAGGCCTGGGCGAATTCGCAGCCCAAAGGCCCGCCTCCCATAATCAGAAGGCGTTTAGGCCGCTGGCTGAGGGAAAATACGGTTTCGTTGGTGAGATAGCCGGTCTCGGCCAGACCGGGCACCGCGGGGTGCACCGCCCGGGCCCCGGTGGCGATCAGCGCCTTGGCAAAATTGAGGGTTTGGCCCGCCACCTTAACGGACCGGGGTCCGGTGAAATGGGCTGCGCCAAAAAAGACATCCACGCCCAGATCCCGGAAGCGCCTGGCGGAGTCATGATGGCTGAGCGCGGCCCGCAAACGCCGCAGGCGTTCCATGACCGCCGGAAAGTCTACTGCGGTCCCGGGGGGCACCTTGAAGCCGAAACTGGCCGCGTCCTTCAGGGCCGCACCCAAACGGGAGGAGCGAATCAGGGCCTTGGAGGGCACGCAGCCGTAGTTCAGGCAATCGCCGCCCATCAGGTGGCGTTCCACCAGGGCCACCTTGGCCCCCAGCCCCGCAGCCCCGGCCGCAGCCACCAGACCCGCGGTACCGGCCCCGATCACTACCAGGTTATAGCGGCGAGCGGGGACGGGATTTACCCAGTCCGGGGGATGAACATTGGCCGCCAAGGCTTCATTGTATTGATCCGTGGGGGTGAGTTTAAGGGCGCCGCTCATGAATTTGGTCCTTGTTTAGAGGCCGCGCCGGCCCGCTCTGGCCTTCCTGCTCCCCGGCCTTAAGACGGCGGCGGGCAAAGTGCACCAGGAAGGCCACCAGGATTAATGCTGCCGCAAAGACGCCGACCAGGGTCCAGGGAATTTTTCCCTGGGCCGCGCCTTGCAACAAGGCGTCGGCTCCCACTACATAAAGGATCGTGCCCGGAATGATGCAGAGCCAGGTCCAAAAAACATAGGTCCAGAACGGTACCCGGGTCAGGCCAAATCCGTAGTTGAGCAGATTGAAGGGAAAAATCGGCACCAGGCGAGTCAGGGCGACGATGATGGCGCCGTGTTTTTCGGTAAGCCGGTCCACGCGGCGGAAGTTTTCCTTGCGGCCCAGCCAGTTGACCACCGCGTCCCGGGCAAAATAACGGCCCACGAGGAAGGCCAGAGCTGCGCCCAGCGTGGACCCGATATTCACCACGATGACGCCCCACACCGAGCCGAACAGGGCGGCCGCGGCCACCGAGAAAGGTGAGGCGGGGAGAGCCGCCAGCGCGGCGGCCACGTAAATCAAAATGAAAACCAGGGGCGCCAGGTTTCCCAGCTCCTTGATCCAGTCCCGCAAAGCTCCCAGCTTATCGCCAAGACCGAATAACGGCGCCAGCACCAGGATGGCGACAACCAGAGCCAGCAAGACCACCGGCCGCCACCACTGGCGGCTTTGGATCTGCTGACCTGCAGGCCCCCCGGGCTGAGACCGCTGTTGGGGCGGGGACCCGAAAACCTTCGGTGCGCTCATGACAGACAATTGTCGGCTGGAATGCCTCACTCCCGCATTCCGGGATGCCGCGGAAGAGAGTCTAATTTTTTAAATAAATGGAGGTCTTATTCAAGGTAATCATCGGGGGGCAAATATCAATGTGGTCCCGAATTATTAACTTTCCCACGGCCTCATACTTCTTTGATTGGCGACCTGAGGACCGACCCCGCCCAGCGGCGCGGTAAGGGAGGATACTTATATTCAATGCCAAAAGTTTATTCTTCACGGCGGCTAACCTCTCTTACTACTGATTGTGGGCGCCTTTTATTCGGCAACCACGTTGGCAGGAATGTCAGTCCGCGGCATGAATACCCGGATTAATGACTTGCGGCCCCACCTGAGCGGGGGAATACGAAGATGAGACCGGCTCGGATTCTCAAAGCAAACCAGCCAACTATATCCGAACCTTAAAGACCGCGGGTATAGTCACTGAAGCGATACATGTCGCTGGTTATCGCCTCATACTCCCCTTTCAGCTTCTGGTACATGCGGGCATTCTCCATGGCCAAGGCAGCCTGCTCGGCCAGGGTCGAGACAAAGCTGATTTCCTCTTCGGTAAAGTCTCGGGAAGTGCGGGTATAAATGCGCAACACCCCGATGATATTGTCCTTCAGGCTGATGGGGACCGACAGAATGGAGGAGATGCCCTCCTCGGCGGCGGCCTGGGGGTATTGAGCCTGGGGGTCAGTGCGCACGTCATAGATGCTCACCGGCTTCCCGGTCATGGTCTCGGCGATGGATTTATCAGCCTCAACGGGGCCCTTATTGATATATCGATCGCTGAGCCCATAACTGGCCACCAATTCCATTTTCTTGCGTCTTTCGTCCAAAAGCCGGACGGCCGCAGCCTTGATGTCCAGGGAGGTAGTGGCGGTCTTCACGAGAAGGGAGAGGATCTTATGCACGTCCAGGCTGGAATTGATCGCCTTGGAGACCTGCTGGACGGCCTTCAAAAACTCCAGTTCTTTGACTCTGGTTTCGTACAACTGGGCATTGATGATTGCCTGGCCCCCCAACTCAGCCACCGTGCAGGCAAACTCTACTTCATCCATCAGAAAATCCCGCATCTCGGGAGTTAGCAGCCGCATGACCCCGATAACCTTACCCTTAACCAATATGGGGATGGCCAACAGACTGGCGATCCCTTCCTCTTTGGCTTCCTGGGGATACTGCATACGGGGATCGGTGCTGGCGTCGTAAACGGCGACTGGACGTCCGGTCAGCGCCTCAGTAAGGCTTTTGTCCATTGCCACCGCCCCTTTCTGCAGGTATTCTTTACTCAAGCCCGCGGAGGCCACCAGGTCCATGGTATTGGTGTGCGGGTTTACCAAGCGGATGGTGCAGCCCTTAAGGTTCATAATCTTGACCGTCAATTTGACAATCAAGTCCAAGACCTCGTCCATCGCCAGGGTGGAACCGATGGTCCGGCTAATCTCCTGGAAACCTAACAGATAGCCCTTCTCTTTAGTACTCATCTCGGTCTCCTCCTTTTAAAACCCCCCTTCATTGGACTGAGTGGCGGTCATCATTAATGATGGACAATCTCTTCCCGCATTTTCTGATAAGCTTCATCCATCTGCTGCTTGAGCCGGTCAATATGCTGCTGGAAGGTGCTGGTAAATTTGGTTTCGAGATCAACTTCTTCGCTCAGCTTCAAGATGCGTTCATATTCCTTATTGACATGCTCCTGGATGATCTCAATATCCCCGTCGGTGAGGTGGGCGAACCGCTTCTGCAGCTTGAGATATTCCGCCACCGGCTTGGGCTTGGGGGTCTTGCGATTCAAAATATATTTACCGTCAATCACCTCATACAAGGGGAAAACCCTCGTCTGGACGGCTAATCTGGCCATTTTGACCGCATAACGCCCTGCATGGCGCCATCCCGTGGGACAGGGAGAAAAAGCATGGATATAAGCCGGCCCCTTAATTAGAGAGGCTTTTCTGACTTTGTTCATTAAATCAAGATAAAAAGCCGGACTGACCGTGGCCACATAGGGGATTTTATGGGCCACCGCAATAGCCGGCAGGTCTTTTTTGAAATGGTTCTCCCCGATGGATAATTTACCCGGCGGTGAAGTGGTGGTCATGGCCCCATAAGGGGTTGAGCTGGACCGCTGGATGCCGGTGTTCATATAGGCTTCATTATCCAAACAGAGATAGATGAAATTATGCCCCCGCTCCAAGGCCCCGGAAAGGGCTTGGAGCCCGATATCGGCGGTGCCGCCGTCTCCCGCCACCACCAGGATGGGGATGTCATCCCGGGCGATCTTGCCTTTTTCTTTCATGATGTGCAACGCGGCATCAACTCCGCCAGCCACTGCCGCGGAGTTCTCAAAAGCGACGTGCAGCCACGGGACCCGCCAGGCGGTTTGCGGGTAGGCCGAGGAAATAATCTCCATGCATCCCGTGGCGCTAACCACGATCATTTCCCGGCCCAGGGCCTTGGCTGCCAGCCGCAAAGCCAGCACTTCCCCACATCCCTGGCAGGCACGATGTCCTTGGGCCAGGGGCTCGAACAGCGGCAAATGCTGGGGATCAAATTTCTCAAAATCTTTCAGGGCATTCTGCATGACCAGCTCCTCACTGCCTGACGACAACCAGCTGCGCGGCTTAAACTTCTCTTAAGCCGATCAGGGTATAATCTCCTTCCGGGCCTGCGGTGGCGTACCTTTCGGCCCGTTCCACAATATCACAGAAATCATCGACGGTGACATCCCGGCCCCCTAAACCCAGGACAAAACCGAAGACCTGGGGGTGATCCGGCAGGTTAAACAGCGCGGCTCTTACTTCCAGGCAAACCGGGCCACTGAGGGCTCCCAAGGAGATATGACGGTCGATTACCGCGAGAATCCGGGCATGTCGCACCGCCTCCTGGAACTCCGCCCGCGGGAAAGGGCGCCAGAGGCGAAAACGGACCAGCCCCACAGCCTTGCCGGCTTCTCGGAAACGGTCCACCGCGGTCATGGCGGTGCGACTGATCACGCCCATGGTCACCAAAAGCACCTCGGCGTCGTCCGCCCGGTAGGCTTCCACCGGGGCATAAGAGCGGCCGAAGCGCTGGCCAAATTCCTGCCAGGCGGCCATCACCACCTGTTTGGAATTCAGCAGGGCCTCCTCCACCTGCTTTTTCGCTTCGGTATAGACTTCGGGAACGCCCACCGGCCCCATGGTAATAGGATGTTCGATATCGAGCCTGAGGGCCTGGCGGTGTTCCGGCAGATAATCTTTAATCTCCTCCGGCTCAAAGAGGAAGACCGGTTCGATGACGTGAGTCAGATTAAAACCATCCACATTGACAATCATCGGGAGCTGGACCGTGGGGTCCCGGACGACGCGAAAGGCGTGAAAAATCGCATCATAAGCCTCCTGGCCGGTCTCACAAAAGACCTGGATCCAGCCGATATCCCGCTCGGCCATGATATCACTGTGATCATTCCAGATGCTGATAGGCCCAGACAGGGCTCGATTGGCCACCACCATCACAATCGGCAGGCGCAGGCTGGAAGCGATGAAGAGAATCTCGTGCATCAGCGCCAGCCCCTGGGAGCTGGTTGCGGTGAAAGTGCTGGCGCCGGCCGCGGCCGCTCCAATTACGGTGCTGATGGCGGAATGTTCCGATTCCACATTAATAAAGGCTGCCTCTAATTCGCCATTGGCGACTAACCCCGACAAGTTTTCCACGATATGGGTCTGGGGGGTAATGGGGTAAGCCGCGATGACGTCCACATCGGCCTGCTGCACGGCCTTGGAAACTGCGATGGAGACCTCGATAGGCATTCTAGTGGACATGGCTATTCCTCTTCCTCCACCATAGTGATGGCGTTTTTGGGGCACTCCTCCGCACAGATGGCGCACCCTTTGCAATAATTCAGGTCAGGCTCGTATCTCCCTTCGGCGGTCTTGGTCATGGCCATATCCGGGCAGTAGACCCAACAGAGACCGCAAAGGTTGCACAGCTCGGCATCAATGACCGGCCGTTGCAGGCGCCAGGTTCCGGTCAGTAGCTGGGTGGAGTTTCCCGGTTCCAAGATAGCACAGCCGGGCACCAGATTGCGCCAGCCAACAATAGCCCTTTTTTCAACTTTTTCAGGCATCTGATTATCCTCCTAACTGATTGCCGTGCTCCAATAGGTTTGCATCAGGGCCTCTTGGTTCCTTCTGGCTAACATAGTTCCGAATCGTCTCAGCATGGGTTGTTCCAGAGATTTCAGCTCGACGATGGCGGTGGCGCGGATCAGGGCTCCCAGAATAGAGGCGCTGACAATGGGGGCATGGAGAATTTGCCTTGAGATGGTGGTGGCGTCGACCACGGCCAGTTGGATGCCGGGGTGGATTTTAGGTTTGACCTCATGGAAAACTTTTTTGGTGTTCAGGATCAGCCAACCATTTTCCTTGAGACCGCTGGTCACATCGATGATGCGCAACAACGTGGGGTCAAGAACCACTACAATATCCGGTTGGTATACCTGTTCCCGCAGTTTCAGCCCTTCCTGGCCGGAGCGGACAAAGGCCAGGACCGGGGCGCCGCGCCGTTCCGGCCCAAAACTGGCGAAACCCTGGGCGTACCGCCCCTCTTCAATAATGGCTGAACTGAGGAGTTCACACGAAGTTACCGCTCCCTGGCCACCCCTCCCATGAAATCGCACCTCTAACATTTAAAATCTCCTTTCGTTAAAAACGGCAGGATATGTGAGCCGCTCCTTGACCGATTAGTAATGAAAGGGCCGCACGAATTTAACCATTTTTTATCTGTACTCTATTTTATATTTTCTACAAAAATTTTGTACTTAGCAAGCATAAGACCCCAATTAGCTGCAGCCAAAATTATGCGGCAATCTGGCAAGCCTTGAAATCTTGTGAAGATATTGTTATTATTAACTGCAATAAATCAGATGGTTGACCTTACCGAACAAACAGACCACTTTTACTGCAACTGCCCAACAAGGAGTTAAGGTGCACAAAACCAAAAACTGGTCTGGCAGGCTCTGAAAAGGTTAGCTCACGAGGTTGTCCCCTGCGAAAAATTCCGCTTCGTTAATTCAGCCGGTTTAGTCAACGTCGGACTCGAGCGATAACAGACCTTCCTATTCCAGACCCCCAAACATTTTACCAGCCAGACCATCCAGACGCTTAACCTGCAACCTGTCCTGAAGGATAAGGAAAAGGTGGGGAAGAAAGCCCATCGGTGTTCGCCTCCTTCCTTGGCATAATTAACCAGGAGGTTCGATAGCCATGGCAGAGGGTGGTGTTTTCCCTAGCTTTACCGGAGCCTCCGGCATCGAGGCCACGGCGGACCCGCGCCAATGGCGGATTATCAAAGGGGACCCGGAGGTTTATGGGGTCTGGCTGATGGACCGCTTTTACCCGGTAGCCCGGAAGGAGAATCTGGGCCTGGGTTTCCAGGAAGGCCTTTTAGGAGCCGGTTATGCCGCTACCTGGTGGGACCGATCCGACTGGCTGGCACCTCTTCCCCAGTCCTTGGCGGACTTTTTCCGAAACAAAAAGGACCGCAGCCGGTTTTATGTAGTCACCCGGAACCTTTCCGAAAACGAGCCTGGACAGGCTGTCCCGTTATTCACCCTGGCCAAAACGGATGCGGGTCAAGTAGTGGTTCTGGAACTCAACCCGGACTTTGACGACCGGCAAGAGATTTATCTCTCCCTGGCTTGGTATGGTCTGGTCCAGGCCAACACCCCTTACACCCGCCACCGCTTCGATGCCTATGGCGATTTCATGCGACTGGGCGCCTTTTCCCAGGTGGACCGTCACAACACCGAGTTGACCCGGAAACACCTAAGCCAACGCATCAATTTTGAAGAAGAGGGTTGTACCCACTGCCTCAAGTGCGCCACCTTCTGCAGCGAAATGCGGGTCAGGCTGACCTCCGAGGGCTTAAAGGTGCTGGGTCCGGCAGAAAATTATTGTACCGTCTGCCGCCTCTGCCTGGAACATTGCCCCCATCTTGAGGAAGTAGGTAAAGAGGACTTGCCCCCGGACAGAAAGGCCTCGCCAGGGGCTCACTTCACCGGGGGGGAAGCCATCTATCTGACGCAGCAGGCAGCCCAGGAAGCTCACGCCTGTTTTCAGGGGCTGGCCGACTCCCAGGGGAATGGAGATAATTGGCGGATTACTTCGATCTATCAAGGAACTTCCTGGGATGCCGCGGCTTCAGAGGCGGAAATCCGGCAATATTCCCTGGAGGATCACCGGCCCGACAGCTGCTATAAACCCTTGCTGATCACGGTTTATCTCTCCCCACCGGGTGGCCCGGCACCACCATTGCTGATTTTCCGGTTGCGGAGCCGGGTGGCGGTGTTCCTCACCACCGCGACGGGTGCGATCGAGGCCGAGCTACTGCGACGTTTGGACTCCCTGGGGGTCCTCTACCAGGGCGTGGTGAATCGGGAAAAGTTTGGCAGCCTCGGTGACATGCCCCTGGCGCCAAAACTCCATCGCCTCAACCGACTGGCCCAAGATGCTAATCTGGCTGCTTTGGTTACGTCAAGGCAAGTGGATGTGGTGTTGACCCCATTTCTGGAGGAGTTGCCAACCCCGGTTTCAGCGTATTTTCTGCAGACCACGGGGAATCTGGCCAACCTGCTGGCTCCCCAGATTTTTCAGGCCTTCACTTTCAGCCCGGAACCCTTGCTCAATGAGCTCCGGGAGCTCTGCCTGGAGGTTTTTCCCCGCTATCCGGAACTCCTGACCGCCGAGGCGGAACGGGCTCGCACTTATCTGGCCGATTTGCCGCGCTATGGCGCGGAAATCCACGCCCGCTATCGCACCTGGGGCATGGCGCCGGGACACAGCGCCTGCCCCACGTGTGCGGAACTGCAAACTCTCTCAGTGCCGCTCTACATGGCCATGCTGCTCTCCCTGGCCCGGCGCCAGGTTCCCCAGGTGACCTTTACCTGCGAAACCGGGTGCATGAGCGAAACCCTGAATAAAGTCAAGGAAGTGGCCCAAAAGGTGAAGGGAGGCCGCACCGGGCGGCGGCTCGGTGATCGGGCTGCCGGCCTGGCTCAATGCCCTTCGGCAGCGGGCCTTTTTGATCAAAGACCGGGAGGCGCAGGTACTCCATTTCATTAATATCACCGATACCCAGGTTTATTCCAACACCGGGGGGGAGAGTTCCGCCTCTTCCATGCTGGGTATGAGTACCCTCACCACCCCGCTGGGGCGCTTTCTGGTGGGGAACCAGCGGATCCAGTGGCAGTTGATCAATTTGGCGGCAGAATTTCCCGGGGTCCTGGTCGGGAGCGGACATTCGGCTCACAAGGACGTGATGCGGGAATTCTGGGCGGCAGCCGACCGCCTGGGACGCTCCGCCATCCGCTGGGATGTTACCCCATGTCCGGAGACCGGCAAATTCTTCGGGGAAGATCCGGATCGTTTGGCCCGGATTATGGCCTACGCCGGCTTCCTCCCGGAGGTCGAGTTCGTGGGCCGCCTGCGCAAACGAGTAGCTCCCCTCAATCCCATGGATCGTCATAAGAACTGGCGGGAATGGACTACAGAGGCCCAGCCCATCTATTACTGGCTTTCCCAAGACCCGCGGTATCGCCCCCTGCTGCGCCGGGACCCGGTTACTGGCGATTGGGAGCCCAGCAACTCGGCAGTCAGGGCCATCATTGCTCAACTGGAATGTTTCCGGGACCGCCTCAATCAACAGATTGATCTGGAAAACCGCCTGGTTCGGGAGGCAGAAGAATATACGGCAGAATTTTTCCAGCGTCTCCAGAAAGAGTGGCAGGAATACCGCTACGTGCCGGAAGAGTTTCCTTATTATTTTCTGTTCAATGACCAGGGGGAACTTAAACCCGAGTTCGGCCCGGCCTTGCGGCGGGATTTTCTGGAAGCCGTCCTGGGTCTGGATTACGTGATGAAGTATGTGGTGGCCCGGGATGAACAATTGACCGCGGAGGTCCAGACCCTGGAAACCGCGGAGGAAGTTGGGAAAGAATCCGCCCTGGCTAAATTCGAGGGGCTGCCGCCTCCTGAGCCTCTGCCAGCCTTCGGGCTACCCGATAGCCATGAATCCGTGGCCGCGGCCCGGCAAGCGGAATTCTATCGCCTCCTGGATCGCCTCATCGATGAACGGGCCCTGGCCAAGCAGGCCCAGATTTCCCAGTACATCTTAAGAAAGGAGTTGGTAAGGGATTTCCAGGCTCAGGGCGGCATATTTACCCGGACCCCGGTTATGGGACCGGAATTGGTGGCGCGCCGCGAATTCCGCGCCAGTATCGTCGGATTGGGCGAATTTGCCCTGGGAGTGGCCTCCCTGGCCGGAGAACGGGGCATCGCCATTAACCGCCTGTTTTCCCAGTATTTCACCGGCAAAGGGGCCTGGGCCGGTATGGCTTGGCAGTTCGGGTCTTCGAAGCGCGGCACCCCGGTTTTTTCGGCTACTTTTATCTCCCACCGGCCCATCCAGCGCAAAGACGCCTTGTTGCGCTTTCCTTTTTACGTCCTCACCGTCACCAATTATGGTGACCTGAAGTCCCAGCCGGACGTATTCTACACCAACCTCCATCCCCAGGGATATCTCATTATCAACACGCCCCGGAGCCCGGCAGATATTCACCAGGAATTGCTGGCCTGCTATGACGATCACACCCGCCAGGCAGTGGTCCGGGCCCAGGCTGCGCCGGCCGGCGAGGCCCGGGAAGCGGTAAGCCAGTGGTTGTTTGAGGTTCCTTACAGCGCCCTCAACCTGGAACAACTGGATCAGGTCACCAAAGTCCTGGCCCTGGCCCAGGCCCGGGTGATCACCACTGACATGGATGGGATTATGGCCCGGGTGACCGGCACCACCGGGGCAGTGTCCAACCTGGTGGCGGTGGCCCCCATGATGCGGGCCCTGGAAACCCTGGGTCTGCCGGTGAGTTTTGAGGCCGATCTGCCGGCCCTGACCGCGGGCTTTCCTGGCGCGGTGAAAAAACGTAAGCAGCTGGCCGATCAATACCTGGAAGCCATGCGGCGGGCCTATGAGGAATCCCAGGGGTTTATCGACGCCCCTTCCCAGGTCGCTCACCACCCCGAGGGGCCCCCTGCCGATCCAGGAGATTATTACCTGGAGATGGGCGGCACCCTGGCGGGCCTGGTCCTGAGCCAACTGGCTACCAGGGAAAATCCTTTATTTTATCTCGGTTTTCCCATCACGCCCGCGGGCAATCCTTTTTATGCCATGGCCCAGGCCTATGCTAACGGCCATCCCTACATCATGGTCGATGAGAACAATCCCTCCGAGAAAGTGGCCGCCGAAAAGCTCCTGGGGATAGCCCGCACCGGTGGCGCGCTGCCGGTTACTTTCACCGCCTCCCAGGGGTGGCGGCTGTTTGCGGAAATCATGCCCCAGTTAGTCGGGGCCCGGCTCGAGTGCCTTTTCGTCTTGGCCAAACGGGCCTTGGCGGCGCCGGCCTTGAACATCGAGGAGAGCCATACGGATTTCATGACCTTCAGGGATGACGGGGCCATCATGCTCTCGCCCAAGGACATTCAGGAATTTGTCCCCTGTCTCTATCTGGCCCGGTTGCTGACTCATTTTGCCCGCTTGCCAGTGGTCGCGTCCCTGGGAGGCATCACCGATACCCACAAAATCAGCCTGGTAAAGGTCCCCCCGGACCGGCAAGTGCAAGCCTGGCTGGATAGGGCCCTGGCTGAGGTGGATTTTTTGGAAGATAAGCTCCTGAACCGCCAGGGCGAGGTGATTGTCCATGGTCCCAGCGCCACCGGCGAAGTTTATCAGGAAACTCAATCAGAAGTGGAGAAGGCCCATGCCCTGGTTCCTCGGGTCTTTCCGTATGCGGCCCGCCTGGTGGAGGAACTGACGGGGTATCGTTTCCGGGAACTGGAAGTCGCGGCCACGGCAAGGGGGGAACCCCCCACCACCGCCCTGGTCCTCACCGGCTCTCTCTATCCCAACGCCGAAGAAGCCATTCTCGAACTGGCCCGGGAGGGCTGGCGGGAACTGGGGGCCATCTCCATCAGGCTGTTTAACCCTTTCCCGGAGGAGGCCTTGGCGGAGGTTCTGTCCGGAGCCAGGCTGGTGGCCGTCATGGACCGTTCCAACAGTTTCGGCAGCGTGCCGCCGCTGGCCAGCCGGGTGATCACCGCGCTGGCCCGCAAAAATCGGGGCCTGCCGCCCCTCTTCCGCCTCCTGGTGGGTGGCCTGGGAGGGCGGGAAATCACTGTGCCCGAATTTAAAGAGATCCTCAAGTTCAGTCATTTATACCTGGCGCCCCGGCCACAGGTAAAGCCGGAGTTCCGGCAGCGGCTTCTTTCGGAAGACCTGCTGCTCCAGGGATTACTGACCGAATGGGCGGCCCTGGAAGCCAGGAGTCTTAAGCGGCATACCCGGGTCCCGGCCGCCGCCTGGACCGACACCCAAGCGTATGCCACCCTCACGGCAAACCGGGAAAAATTGGCCCAGGCGCTGATCCGGGGAGATTATCTAGTCGCTCTGGCCAATTATGGTCCCGTTGAGTTCATCAATCCTAAGGAAGTTTGGGAGGAGACCAGGCTCATCAAGAAGATTATCATCCGTCTGGAGATGCTCCTGGCCCGGGAACTCATCAACCAGGGACAGGCCGACTGGCGGGCCGCAGTGACCCTGTTGGAATTCGGAGTGAAGCCGGGGGATTTTGAGCTGGCGGCGTGTGCCTTGAATTCCTTGATTGCCGCAGCGCCGGCCCACACCGCCTGGGCCCTTTATCGACTGGGAGAAGGCTATGGTCATAAATTCATGCCCTGCGGGCTGACCCTGGCCGAACCCGAGGCGCCGCCCCCGGCACTCCACCCCGCGCCTGCGGCTGCCGCCGGCGAGGAACCGGAGCAGCCCGTTACCCCGGCCAGGCCTGAAGTTCCCTTCTCGCCGGCTGAAGCGGCTCTGCTGGAGAACGTCATTCACGGGCTGGTGAAGGAAAGCGCCTGCTGGGAAACTCTGCGCAATCCCGGTGACCTGGAGCGGGAGGCGCTGGCGAATCTGGCCGGCAACCCTGCGTCCCAGCTTTTTGACCATGCCGATGAGGCCATGCGTCTGGCTTATCAGGAGGTTTATACCGGCGTGGTCGACCGGACGCTGGCGGAGGAAATCCTGGGACAACATTATGCTCCGGAACTTAAAGAAATCTTTGCCGGCGAGGGGCTGAAGGCCCTAAAACTGTTAGTCCAGGCGGCGGTGGCGTATTTTGCCGGCCGCCAGGGCGCCCAGCCCCCTGACCGGGAAGAAGTTCAGCGGCAAGCGGCCCTGGAAGTGGAACGTTACCTTCGGGAAAACGTTTACCCACGTTACCACCGGCCGTCGGGCTTTTACCATGACTTTTACCGGGCCTGGGTGGCGCCGGACATCAAACAGGTCATAATTCGGCAAGTGGCGGCGATTAGCTCAAAAAATTCGTAAGATTTGGAGGAAGTTTTGTCAGCGCATCCCATGAGCAGGGGTTCCGAAACTACGGGGCCAAGTCCTTGGGAAGACCTGCGTCCCCGGGTTTATAAAGCTATTCGGGCCGCGGCGCTGGGGCCGGAAACCTCAGAGGCGCGCCGAAAATGGCTCGAACGCCGGCTGAGCACCTTATTCCAGCAGGATGCCCGAGAGATCACCTTCCCGGAGGAATTGCTTGAAGCTCAACAGGCCTTTTTTCAAGCCGGCCTGAAGCGCGCGGTAAACCGTTGCCGCCAATATGCTGCGGCCTGGTTTACCTGGGACTCTCTGGACCCGGAAGAATTAGTCCGGGAAGTGTAGCAGTCTGTGTGCCAGGTGGCCCAGGAAGTTGAGTGCGCCCAGGTGCTGAACAGCCGCGGTGATTTCCAGTCAGTGTATGCAGCCATCCTATTGTAGGCCAGGCCCTCCGATCGATTCAAGAAAAGGTCATAAATGGACAACCCCTGGAGTCCATCAGCGAACTGGTCATCTATCTGGAAGGACGGGTCAAAGCCGGGGAATATGAGGCCTCCTGGGACAGCGTGGCTCCCCCTCTTAACCATGACCTGTTCCCCGGCGTCGAACCGGAAAACATTTGTCTGCTTTTTCAGCTAGGACTGGCTTTCTTGGTCACCGGAGGAAAGCGGCCTGAACATCAGCAGCGCCTGGCCTGGCTGGAAAAACACCAGGATCTCGACGACCTGCGCGATCTGCTGCTTTTATTCCTCGCCGCGGTCCAGGAGCAAGACCCGGTGCCGCCCCCCTCGGAAGTGCTGGACCTGCTCCAGCGTCAGGGCTACCCCGTGCAACACCAGGATTTTAGTGACGAATACCGGGCCTTCCTGGTGCCTTTGGAGGATTTGTCCAATGTCTTAAAGATCACCCTCAGTTGGCCTCTGGACCCCGCAACTCTGTCCGGAGACCCTCAGAAAGACTTGAACCTGGCCGGGGACCAGGAGGAACGGCGGCGCCTCCGGCTCCAGGCCTTTAAAGAAGCAGCCCTGGCTTATTGCCAAGGCCGAGAAAACCCGCTGCCTTACGCTGAGTTCATCCGGCCCGCGGCCCGGTTTGTGGCGGTCTGGCTGGCAGCGCACCAGCATAAGGGAGAGCAATCTCTGGACCGCGCCGCCCAGGTCCAAGAGGCTGTAAGCCTTTTACCATCGGCCCTTTTGAAGCTCATCAGGCCCCGCAAAGGCTATGAACTGACCCACCGAAGCCAGTTGGAGCGACTGCTCCGCGAGGAATTCCAGGCATATCAGCAAGCCATATCCCGGTGCCGCCATCTCGGCTGCATCGCTAATGAAGATGATGACGCGCGCTTCTTCCAAATGGCGGCAGCCCTGGCGCTGGCGCCAGAACCAAACGACCTGGAGGCACTGCTTCCCGAAGAGGTGATGGGCCTGGAAATGGCGGAAGTTTTGGGCAGTCTGAAGGAACTGGCCGCGGCCTTTTCCTTGGACCTGGAACCTGGGGCCGCGCCACACTGGTATGAATTCAAGGATTGGCTGAGGGAAAAAGTAGAGTGGTCCTCACTGGTTGATGAAGAAAACTACCCGGGGAAACTCCCCGCCAACTGGAATTCCGTGGCGGATACGCTTCTCCAGGAGCTGGCCAGCCAGCTCTATCGGTTAGTGGTCGCCAGAGCCCGGGCCGAGCGTGGGTTGGCTCATCTGAGCGGGGACCAGGTCCTGCTCACCTGGCTGGCAGCCTGGCTGACCCCTGAAAAACAAGCCCTCCAGAAAGCCGCCAGCAGCCAGCTGCTCAAAAGCATCCAAGAGCAAGCGCGGCGGGCTGTGTGGGAATCTTACCCGCTGGTGGTGGAAAGCCGGGAAGAACTGGTGGCTCTGATCAAATACTATCTGGCGCTTGAACTCCAGGGGCGGGATCTGGAGAGCTATTCCCGGACCCGGCGGGTGGGGGCCCTTCCAGAAAAAGTGGCGGCGCGCCTGCTGAAGAGATGTCACATTCCCCCGGAAATTGCCGGTCCGGGTGGGCCGGCCGCAGTTATTCAAGAGGTGTTGCGCCCCCGCGCCCCCGAGGCTGTTGAAGCCCAGCGGCAACTGGAGGAAGAAGTCTTGGCGCTCCTGCCCCGGACCGATTGCGGTTCCTGCGGCAGTCGGGGTTGCCTGGCTTTTGCCCGTCTTCTGCTTCTGGGCCGGGCCCAGCCGACCCAATGCCTCACTTCGCCTGCGGCCACCAAAGTGCGCCTGGC
>JARRQO010000062.1:0-14346 GCA_037381685.1 Deltaproteobacteria bacterium
GATTCTGAAAACGATATCTGTGAAATCACTGGTTCGGATAATACCATGGATAAAACCTACACGGATAATTCACCTGATCTGGTGATAACCGGGGTCGAGCCAACCACCAGTTGCGCGAGGGCCAACCTACTGTGGACAACGTCTATACCCGGGCGGTCAAGGTTCCTGCCAACCCCCGGGCCCAAGCCCTGCTGGCTGAGGTGTTCGCCCCGGAAGACGCCGAGTGGCGCGGGTTGGGGGTCATCCCCGGCAGCGCCGCCGGGATTCGCCAGGACTTCGCCAGGTTCGACGCCCGGGTCCGGTTCCCCCAGGTGGGGGAAAAGCTTACCCCGCCGCGGCCCACGGCCTGCCGCTGCGGCGAAGTGCTGCGGGGCGTGCTGCACCCAGCGGGGTGCGCGCTGTTCGCGGCCAAATGCACCCCGGCCCAACCCCTGGGGCCGTGTATGGTTTCCTCTGAGTGAGCCTGCGCGGCGGCGTACCGTTATGAGAGATGATTGAGAGGGGCGAAAAGGGGAAAGGTAAGGCGGGAGGCGCGGCGCTTCCCCGCCCTATGGGTTATTACTTTTACCCTTTTCTCCTTTTCGCCTTTTTCCCCTGTGATCCTTCCCATCCTGAAAGGATGATCATTATATGTCACGAATCCTGTTGAGCCACGGCGCCGGCGGCCGGGAGATGACCGCGCTCATTGATGAGGTTTTTCTGGCCCGGTACGGCGACCCGAACCGGCCGGGCGACGACAGCGCCACGGTCCTGCTGGGTGAAAGCCAACTTGCCTTTACCACCGACTCGTTTGTGGTGGACCCCCTGTTTTTTCCCGGCGGCGACATCGGCCGCTTAGCGGTCTCGGGCACGGTGAACGACCTGCTCACCGCCGCAGCCCGGCCCCTGGTGCTCTCCGCGTCCTTCATACTGGAAGAAGGTTTGGAAATCTCGGTTTTGCAGGCCATTGCCGCATCCATGCAGGCCACCGCGGCCGAAGCCGGGGTGAGCATCGTCACCGGGGACACCAAGGTGGTGCCCAAGGGCTCCGCGGATAAGGTTTTTATCACCACCGCAGGGGTAGGCGTGGTGTTGCAGCCGGGGGTGTCGGGGGCCGCGGCCCGGCCCGGGGATGGGATCATTCTCACCGGGCCGGTGGGGGATCACGGCACCGCGGTGATGCTGGCCCGGGAAAAGCTCCTGCGCGGCGAGGCCATTGCCAGCGATGCCGCGCCCCTTACCGGCTTGGTGCTGAACCTGTTGGAGCAAGATGTACGGATTCACGCCATGCGGGACCCCACCCGGGGCGGAATTGCCGCAGCCTTAAACGAAATCGCCCGGCAGTCCGGCGTGGCCTTGGAAATCATCGAGGACCGGGTGCAGGTTGCGCCCGCGGTGGCCGCAGCCTGCGAGGCTTTGGGGCTGGACGTCTTCAAGGTGGCCAACGAAGGCAAGATGCTCATCATCGTGGCCCCGGAGGACGCGGCCAAGGCCTTGTTTATCATCCGGCGCAGCCCTTACGGAGAGGCGGCCCGGGTCATCGGCAAGGTGGCCGAGGGGCCGGCGGGCAGGGTGCAGGTGCGCACCGTGATCGGCACGGCCCGGATTTTGGACCCGCCGTCGGGGGATTTGCTGCCACGGATTTGTTAGAAATTTGCGTTCCTTTGGGAATGCAGATTGAATAAGGTGGCGAAGCAGAGCTTCGCCAGAAAAGCCGCGTTCCCAAGCTGGAGCTTGGGAACGAGTTAAAGCTGGAGCTTGGGAACGAGATGCGAAAGGGGCGGACACGCAGGTCCGCCCTTACTTTTTTGGAAATAGGCACAGGCGGACGTCTGGGCCACCGGGTTTATGGCATCCTGTCAGACAGCCAGAAATTAATCCCGGCTTACCACGGGTTTGGTGGGCGGGTCAAACTGGGAGGAGGCTTCCGGGGTCGGCAGGTACTCCGCCGGCGGGGCGGCTTTTTTGACGCGGCGGCGCCTTCTGAAGAGGGCGGGGACTTTTTCCTGGAAGGCTTCCATGTAGAGGAAAAACACCGGGGTGATGTAAAGCGTCAGAAGCTGGGAAAACAACAGACCGCCCACTACCGCGATGCCCAGAGGCTGACGGGATTCGGCCCCGGCCCCAAACCCCAGGGCGATGGGCAGAGAGCCCATCAGGGCCGCCATGGTGGTCATCATGATGGGCCGGAAGCGGACCAGGGCCCCGGAGTAAATCGCCTCTCGGGCGCTTTTGCCTTCGGTGCGCCGGGCTTCCAGGGCGAAGTCGATCATCATGATGGCGTTTTTCTTGACGATCCCCACCAGCATGATCACTCCCACAAAGGCGTAGATACTCAGGTCCATGTGAAAAATCATCAAGGCCAACAGGGCCCCCACCCCGGCGGAGGGCAGCCCCGACAGGATGGTTAGGGGGTGAATAAAGCTCTCGTACAAAATCCCCAGGATCAGGTAAATCACCAGGATGGACATGATCAACAGGAGCCATAAGCCTTGCATGGAAGCCTGGAAGGCCTGGGCCGTACCCTGGAAATTGGTGGTGATGGTGGCCGGCAGCACCTGCCGGGCCAATTTCTGCACTTCCCTGACCGCATCCCCCAGGGCCGCGCCCGGCTTCAGATTGAAGGAAATGGTCACCGCGGGCAGTTGGCCGGAATGGTTGATGGTCAGCGGCCCCAGGCTGCGGGTCAGGCTGGCCAGGGAGTCCAGGGGCACCAACTGTCCGCGGTCGGACCGGACGTAGAGCCATTGTAGGGCCGCAAGGTCCATCTGGTAGCGGGGCAGCAGTTCCATGATAACGTCGTATTCGTTATTGGGGGCGTAAATCGTGGAGATTTGCCGGGAACCATAGGCATAATAGAGGGCGTCTTCAATCTGCTGGGCCGAGATGCCCAGGGTGGCGGCCTTGTCCCGGTTGATGACCACATTCACCTGGGGGTTTTTGATCTGCAGATCGCTGGTCACGTCAATCAGGCCCGGCAGGGACCGCATCTTGTTCTCCAGGACGGGGGCATAGTGGTAAAGTTCTTTAATATCTGGGCTCTGGAGGGTGAACTGATACAAGCTCTTGGTGAGCACCCCGCCGATGCGGATGGGGGGCAGGTTCTGCATGAAGACCCTGAGCCCCGGGATACCGGACAACTGGGGTCGGAATTGCTGGATGATCTCGTCAATCCCCGGACGCTGGTTGCGGGGAATCAGACGGATAAATATCCGGCCGGTGTTCCCCGCCAGGCTATGGCTGCTGGCGCCGATGGCGGAGAAGTAGTTTTTGACGTAGGGATTTTTATCCAAGATGGCCATCGCCGCCTTCTGCTCCCGCTCCATGGCCTCAAAAGAGATGCCCTGGGCCGCCTCGGTAAAGGTGAAGACCGTGCCCTGGTCTTCGCTGGGGAGAAATCCCTTGGGAATGATCACCAGCAGGAACAGGGTTAACCCCAGCAGCAGGACGGAGACGATCATGGTGCCCGGCTGGTGCCGCAGGACCCAGATCAGGGTGCGGTCGTAGAGATGCAGCATGCCTTGAAAGAAGTGCTCGCTCAAGGCGTAGAGACGGCCGTGGCTTTCCTCCCGGGGGGGCCGCAGGAAGCGGCTGCAGAGCATGGGAGTCAGGGTCAGCGACACAAAGCCGGAGACCAGGATGGCCGCGATGATGGTTACCGCGAATTCATGGAGGAGCCGGCCCAAAATGCCGCCCAGGAAAAACACCGGGATGAACACCGCGGCCAGAGACAGGGTCATGGAAAGGATGGTGAAGCCGATCTCCCGGGAGCCTTTGACGGCCGCTTCAAAGGGTTTTTCGCCCATCTCCATGTGCCGGACAATGTTTTCCAGCACGACGATGGCGTCGTCCACCACGAAGCCCACGCACAGAATCAGGGCCATCAGCGAAAGGTTGTCCAGGCTGTAACCCAGCAGGTACATGACGGAGAAGGTGCCCACAATGGACATGGGCAAGGCCAGGCTGGGGATGGTGGTGGCGGACAGGTTGCGCAGGAAGAGAAAGATGACCAGGACCACCAGACCCAGGGCCAACAGCAGGGTGAACTGGACGTCGTTCACCGATTCCCGGATGGTGGCGGAACGGTCGTAGAGGGTGACGATTTTTACCGAGGCGGGGATCTGACTGCGCACGGTGGGAAGCAGCTTGTTAATATTGTCCACCACCTCGATGGTGTTGGTGCCCGGCTGGCGCTGGATGGCCAGCACGATAGCCTGGGTCTCTTTATACCAGGAGGCGACTTTGTCGTTGGAGACGCTGTTGAGCACCTGGCCCATCTCGTCGAGGCGCACGGGCTGGCCTTGGCGGTAGGCCACAATCAGGGGCCGGTAGGCCGCGGCAGTGGTGAGCTGGCCGGTGGCCTGGACGGTATAGGCCCGATGGGTGCCGTATAAGGTCCCGGTGGGGAGGTTGACGTTGGCGTTTTTGACCGCGTTGGCCACTTCGTTAATGCCGAGGCCCCGGCTGGCCAAAGCCTTGGGGTCCACCTGGATGCGCACCGCATATTTCTGTTCGCCGTAGATCATGACCTGGGCCACCCCATTGATCATGGAGATGCGCTGGGCCATGAGGGTGTCGGCATATTCGTTCACCGTGGACAGGGGCAAGGTATCGGACATCACCGCCAGATAGAGGATGGGCTGATCTGCGGGGTTCACCTTGCGGTAAGTCGGCGGGTTAGGCATGTCCGGGGGCAACTGCTTGGCGGCCTTGCCGATGGCGGCCTGGACGTCCTGGGCCGCGGCATCCAGGCTGCGGTTCAGGTTGAACTGGAGGGTGATCTGGCTCAGTCCCAGGGCGTTGGACGAAGTCATGGAGTCCAGGCCGGCAATGGTGGAAAACTGGCGTTCCAGGGGCGTGGCCACCGCGGAGGCCATGGTTTCGGGCGAAGCCCCGGGAAGTTCAGAGGATACCAGGATGGTAGGAAAATCAACGTTGGGCAGATCGCTCACCGGGAGGAAGCGGTAGCTCATGGCGCCGAACATCAGGATGGCCAGCATGACCAGAGTAGTCATGACCGGTCGGCGGATGAAAAGTTCGGTGAAGTGCATGGGGCGTTCCCGGGACGTTAGAGCCCCTTCTTAATTTGAACCTTGGCGCCCGGCACCAGACGGAGCTGGCCGTCCGTTACCACCTGTTCGCCGGGCTTGAGCCCCTTGGTGACAATGACGTCGCCATCAACGGTGCGAGCCACTTCCACGGGGCGGACCTCGACGGTGTGATCGGCTTTGATCACAAAGACAAACTCCCCTTCCTGCCTGGTTTGTACGGCCTGGGAGGGTACCAGGATGGCGTCGGGCTGGGTGGAGAGCTGGACCACCACGTTGACGAACAGCCCCGGCCACAAGCGCTTGCCAGGATTGGCAAAGGTGGCCTTGCACTGAAAGGTGCCGGTGGCGGTATCCACGGTGTTGTTGACAAAGGTGAGCACGCCCATCTCGGGATTTTTTTCCTCCCCGGCGATCACGGCCTGCACGGGGATTTTTTCCGCGGCCATATAACGGCGGATTTCCGGCAAATTTTGCTGGGGAAGGGCAAAGGAGACGTAAATAGGCTGAATCTGGTTGATGACCAGCATGGCGGTGTCGGCGTCAGCCTTGATCATGTTGCCCATATGGGCCAGGAGGTTGCCGGTGCGGCCGGTGATGGGGGCGTGGATATAGCAATAGCTCAGCATGAGTTTGGCGTTTTGCACCGCCACCCGGTCGGCCTGGACCGTAGCGGCCAGGGACTCGGCAGTGGCTTGGGCCTGGTCATACTCCTGCTGGCTGACAAACTGCTTCTTGATTAAATCGGCGTAGCGCCGGGAGTCGGCCTGGGCCTTGTTGGCCAGGGCCTTGTCCTTGGCCAGGTTGGCTTCGGCCTGGCGCAGCGTGGCCTCGTACGGCCGGGGGTCGATAACGAACAGGAGTTGCCCCTGCTCGACGTCCTGACCTTCCTCAAAGTTGACTTTGACCAGCTGGCCCCCCACCCGGGACTTGATATTCACGGTGGAGTAAGCTTCCACGCTGCCTATGGCCTTAAGCTCCACCGGCACCGTCTTCTCCACCACGGTGGCCGCCAAGACCGGCACCGGCGGAGTCGGAGGCCTCTGTTTCTCCCCGGAACAGGAGATGAACAGCAGACAGGCCGTCAAGAGAATAGCCAGGGCGGCTGGGGCCAGAAAGGCGCGGCCAGAAAGCCGGATATATTTCTTGGGTTTCAGTTGCGTTCTCAAGGTGGTTAATTAGCTCATTTTTATTGGTTTCGAGCCTGGTGATCATGGACTTAGGCCCGGAACCGGATCAAGCCTCAAATTAAGTTATTATAATAACTATTTCGGCAGAAATCCAGAAATAATGAACTCACCTTTTTTCAGACTTTTAGGCGAGGTGGACTTTGAAGCGGACCACGGCCAGGGCCAGGAGGGCGATACCCAATAGGACCATAGCGGCCATCGACTTCCAGAGCAGGGCAATGCCGGCGCCCACCAGGAAAACCCCCCGGGCCACGATGATGAAATAGGTCAGGGGGTTAAGCATGGTGACATACTGGAAAAACAACGGCATGTTAGCGATGGGAAAGACTAGGCCGCTCAGCATGATGGCCGGCATTAAAAAGAGGTTGGCCGCCATCATGGCTTGCTGTTGGGTGGAGGAGATAGTGGAGATGAATAATCCCAGGCCGATGGAACTTAGCAGAAAAGCGGCGGTGCCCACCATCAATACCAGGGCGTGGCCCCGGAAGGGAACCTGGAACCACAAGATGCCCACCAGGGTGACGCCCATACCCACTAGCATAGCAATGACGGCAAAGGGAATAGTTTTGCCCAACATCAACTCCAGGGGCCGGATGGGGGTTACCAGAATCTGCTCCATGGTGCCGATCTCTTTTTCCCGGACGACCGACAGGGCCGTGAGCATCAGGCTGATGAGCAGGACCACCATGGCGGTGACCCCGGGGATCATGGAGTAGCGGCTGATCAGGTTGGCGTTGAACCAGGCCCGGGGCTCGATGGACAGGGGCGGGCCCAGCTGGCCTTCCCACTGCAAGCCCTGGCGGGCGAGGCGCTGGCGCAGTTGCTCCTGGGTATAGTCCGCAATCACGGTGCCAGCATAGCGGGAGACCAACAGGGCCGTGTTGGAATCCGTGGCATCCAGGATGATCGATACCTGCCCGGATTTCCCCTGGCGCATCCGGGTGGCGAAGTCCCATTGGATCCACACGGCCATGGTGATATCACTGTCGTCAATCAGATTGAGCAATTCTTTATGTGACTTGATGTAGTAATTGACCTTAAACCATCGGTTGGAGGTGAAGCGGTTGATCAGTTCCCGGCTTTCCATGGTGCGGCTTTCGTCAAAAATGCCCACCGCGACGCGGGTGAAGTCGAAGTTGATGATGTAGCCATACACGATAAGCTGCACCAGGGGCGGGGCGATGAGGAAGAACCGCATCTTTTTGTCCCGCCACACCTGGATAAACTCTTTGACGATGATCCGGAAAATCCGATTGAACATTTTCAGCCTTCAGCGGCAAAGGCGTAAGGCGCGCCGCTTTCCCGCCCGCGACAAAATGGTTTGGGGAATATTTTCGGCTTCATTATGAGCCTCTAATAAAAAAACCGGGGCTACCTGATCTTCTTGACGAATTTGAAGATGGACAACCAGACCAACAAGACCGCGGAAGCCAATAGCATCAGGACGTCGGGCCAAAGGATTTTCATGCCAATGCCTTTCAGGTAGACCCCCTTGGAAATGGTAACCAGATACCGGGCCGGGACAAAAAAGGTGGTTATCTTTAACGGCAGCGGCATCAGGTAGATGGCGAAGATGGCTCCTGACAGGAAGAAGGCCGGCAAAAACGACGACAGCATGACAAACTGAAAGGCCTGCATCTGGTTGTCGGAGCTGACGGAGATCAGCAAACCCTGGCCCAGGGTGGACACCATGAAGATGGCCGACATGCCGATCAGAAACAGGGGATCGCCTCTCAGGGGCACTTGAAAGAGAAATTTTCCCATGGCCATGACAATGAACATGTCAAACATGCCGATGAAGAAATAAGGGCCCAGCTTGCCCAGCAAGAGTTCAGCTTTTTTGAGGGGGGTGGCCAGCAGGCCCTCCAGGCTGCCCCGCTCCAACTCCCGCACCACCGTCAGGGCGGTGAGCATGGAGCCCACCATGGTCATGATGATGGCGATCATGCTGGGCACGATGAAATTACGGGACTCCAGTTCTTCGTTGAACCAATAGCGCGTCTGGGCCGCCACCGGCATATGGATACGGGCCGGCCCCTTGATCAGCAGGCGTTGCAGCAGCAAGTGCTGATTGTAGGCTGAAGCCACCCCCTGCACATATCCCAGCACAATATTGGCCGTGTTGGAATCAGTGCCGTCCACCAGGGCCTGAATGGGCACAGTCTTGCCGGTTTTATAAAGAAATGAATAGTCGTAGGGCAGCATCAGGCCCACCTGCACCTCCTGCCGGGTCACCAGGTCCTTGAGCTTGGCGTAGCTGTCGATAGAGTACTTGAGGGTGAAATATTGGGAGCCCCGGAACTGGTTGATAAACTCCTCGCTGAGCTGGCTGCGCTCCTGGTCGTAGATGGCGATGATGACGTGTTTGATGTCAAAGGTAAGGGCGTAGCCGTAAAGGAGCAAGAGGATAATGGGCATGAGGATGATCTGCAGGAGACTGAAAGGGTCTCGGCGGATATGGATAACTTCTTTGCGGAACACAGCCCAGGTGCGCGGCAGATCCATTTCTCAGGCCTCTCCTGCCTGTTGCACCAGGGAAATAAAGGCGTCTTCCAGGCTGGGGGTCACCCGTTCGATGCCGGCCAGCCCGATGTGGTGGGCGGCCAGGATGTCTGTGACGGCCGGCTCGATTTCGTCCGGCTGCAAGGTAGAGATATGCAGGCCATTGCCGAAAACCGCGGCCTCGGCCACGTGGGGCAATCGCTTAATCAGGTCCAGGGCGGCATCCAGGTTGTCGGGAAAGACCTCCAGGATGGTCTCTTTCACTGCCCCTTTGAGTTCGCTGGGGGTGCCCTGGGCGATGATACGGCCCTGGTAGATGAGCACCAGCCGGTCGCAAAATTCAGCCTCTTCCATATAGTGGGTGGTGACCAGGATGGTCCGGCCCTGCTCGGCCATGGCATAGATCAGGTCCCAAAAATGGCGCCGGGAGACCGGGTCCACCCCGCTGGTGGCTTCGTCCAAAAACAGGATGGAGACGTGGATCGGCTCGGTCAGGCATCGCGGGACTGGTTGCTCGAGAACGAGTGGATTCCTCCCCATCTCGAGGCCGCCTACGATTCGGTCACCGAGGCCCAAGTTCCACCAGGGCCAACACCTCGGTGATGCGATCCCGCAGTTTGGCCGGGGACAGGCCATAGACCCCCCCGAAAAAGGTGAGGTTTTCCTCGGCGGTCAAATCCTCGTACAGGGAAAACTTCTGGGACATGTAGCCGATATGGTCCTTGATTTTGGCGTTTTCCTTGATGATGTCGAAACCGCCCACCCAGCCCTCGCCGCTGCTGGGCAAGAGCAGGCCGTTGAGCATGCGGATGGTGGTGGATTTGCCGGCGCCGTTGGGGCCCAGAAAGCCGAAAATCTCGCCGCGGTAGACCTCGAAGCTGATGTTGTCCACTGCCTTGAAATCCGCGAAATAGCGGGAGAGATTTTTGACGACTATGGCCTTTTCCTGGTTCGGCATTCTTTAAAACCTTATATTCCGGCATCCCCCAAGCCAGAGGCCCTGAAGAGCCTATTCTTTAGACCAGAAAATGCTGTCCCGGACGCACCTTTCCACAAACGGCTTTTGACCCATTAAGACCTTTGCCCTCTTCTTCCCTTTTCCCCCTCATTTCTCCTCCCGGCGCATGACCTGGACGAAGAGGTCCTCCAGAGTGGGATGCGCCGGGGTGATGCTGATGTTCTCAAGACCAGCACTTGTAAGGACTTGGGTAAGCGGACCCGCGGCCTGGGCGGCCTGGTCCACCGTGATCATGAGCCGGTCCCCCATGGCCAGGACCTGACGCACCAGAGGATGGCCGGTTATGGCCTTGCGCGCCGCCCACATGTCGGAGGCCCGGGCCTCCAGGAGCTCTCCCGTAAAGGAGGCCTTGAGGGCCTTGGGAGTGTCTATCACCAGCAGCCTGCCGTAATGCATCAGGCCGGCCCGGTGGGCCCGTTCGGCTTCGTCCATGTAGGCGGTAGACAGAAAAATGGTGAGTCCGCCACCCAGGAGCCGGTAAAGAATCTCCCAAAATTCCCGGCGGGAGATGGGGTCCACCCCGAAGGTGGGTTCGTCCAGGAAAAGCAGCCGGGGGGTGTGGATCAGGGCGCAGGCCAGACCCAGCTTCTGGCGCATCCCCCCCGAAAGATTTTGGGCCAGCCGGTCCTTGAAGGGGGTAAGATTGGAAAAACTTAACAGCTCCGGCATCCGCCTTTGCCGCTCCTCCCGGGACACCCGGTAGACGTCGGCATAAAAGATCATGTTTTCGGCCACGGTCAAATCGTCATAGAGACCGAAACGCTGGGGCATGTAGCCGATTTGCTCCTTGATGGCCTCGGACTGGGTAACCGTGTCAAAGCCCAGCACCCGGGCGTGACCTTCATCGGGGTCCATGATGCCGGTGAGCATGCGCATGGTGGTGGTTTTGCCCGCGGCGTCGGGCCCCAACAGGGCAAAAGCCTCTCCCTGAAAGACTTCCAGGTCAAGGTGATCCACCGCAGTAAAGTCTCCGAAACGCTTGGTCAGCCCTTCGGTAACAATGGCGGGCTTACTAACGCGATTGCTGGGCCGGTTGGCTGTCAAGGAGAATGACCGCTTCCGCCGGCATACCCGGCTTCAGATCGTAGTTGAGGTTTTCTGCCCGAATCTTGCAGCGGTAGACCAGGGTAACCCGCTCCTTGTAGGTCTCTACGGTTTTGGGGGTAAACTCCGCCTTGGAATTGATGAAGGAGACCCAGGCCGGGTACTTTTTGCCGGGGTAGGCGTCGGTGGTGACGTAAGCCTTCATGCCGAACTTGACCTTGGCCAGGTCGGTTTCGGGGATATAGCCTTGGAAATAGATATTACCCATGTCCCCGAGGGTGAGGACCGGGGCGCCCACCGCCGCGGTCATGCCGGGCTCCATGGGGCGGACCAGGACCACGCCATTTACCGGGGAAGTGATGGTGGCGTATCCCAGCCGGGTGAGGGCCAGCTCCAAACTGGCCTGGGCCTGTTTAAATTCTCCCTGCCCCTTTCGGACGTCCTCCTTCCGGTAGCCTTCCTTCAACAGGCTGTATTGTTGCACCGCGCTTTTATACGCCTCTTTGGCCATGAGGTAGTCGGCTTCGAATTTGTCCCGCATGATGGCGGGAACAACTTTTCTCTTATAAAGATTTTCGTAACGCTCATAATCCGCTTTTTTGTTCACCAGGTCGGCCTTGGTCTTGTAGACCTGGGCCTCGGCTTCCTTAATTTCCTGGGGCCGGTAGCCCTTCTCCAACTTGGTGAGGTTGGCCCGCGCCGCAGCCAGGGTGGCCCGGGCGCGGTCCACTTCATCCCTTAAATCCTTGGCCTCCAGGCCGGCCACCACCTGATTCATGGAAACCCAGTCGCCTTCTTGAAAAAAGATGTACTTAATGATGCCGGGAACCTTAAAGGCCATATCGGTCTCGGTGGCCTCCATATGACCCTGCAGGCGCAAAATATTCTGGGGAACCTGGGATTTCCACCAGACCAGCCAGTACACCAGACCGCCCACCACTGCCACCGCCACCAGGGTGAGCGGGATAAACTTGCGGGGCAGTTTCATGCGTCCTCCATAAACGCGGCACTACTGAAAAATTTCTTCTCCGAAGCTGAGCCGCACCCATTCTACAGGGAAAAGCCCGGTAAGGCAAAGGGATTAGTCAAGCCCCAAGCGAATTTGGCCTGGACGGAAAGTCCGGCTTGATCTTGGGCCTCAACACCGGCGGCTACCAGGATACCCCTGAAATAGGACTCTGACCGGGAAAAATGTTCACCGGGAATGACATGTTGTTCGCTATTTTAAACATATTTTAATGTTATTAAAATAATAATTATTTTTATTATTTACCTTTATGATCTTTAATACCTTTCAAAATCAAGTCATTAAAGATTTTCCTTACCACCTCTAAAATCGCCTCTAAGATCGGCACATTAATTGCTTAAGGCAAGGGGCATGAAGTAGGCGGAGGGTTTGGACCTAAAAAACCCAGGCCCTGCGCGGTTCGCAACGACAGGAACGGGTTGCAGGGGAAATTAACGAGCTGTTGCCAGGAATTGACGCGATCTTAGTGGAGCCCAAGGATGGGGGTTCGGGACCTGAACGGTTTATAACAGCCAGTTAAAGCAAGAGGAGGGCCCCCCAGGGAAAAAGGGAAACGGCTCGTATCGGTCACTTAAGCGCAAAAGGAGGTGGTGCAGGGGAAACACCCGTAAGGAAAACCAACTGACATGAAAATACATTGTGGGGTAAAGTCCATGAGGCCGATGGCCGGCAGGGAACGCCCCCAAATCCCCACAAGCTCCAGGGACGGAGGCGGCCTAATTAATTTTTCCGGAAAAATTTGGAGGTTATATGAAAAAGACAGTTAGCGTTGTCCTGGCCATTGCCTTCCTTCTGGGGCTCGGAGTTAGTGGCGCGTTGGCTTATCAATTCGACGACTCCACCTTGGTCCAGGAATGGAGAGCAGGCGCAGTTACTGGCGGTTGGCAAGATGTGATCGGTGACGCCAGCGTGTTTGACACCTTTGGAGCAAACTACAGTGGTGGCATACTCACCATCTTCACCAACTGGAACCCCGGCAAAGACGGCACCGTGGATGCCGCGGTAAAAACCGCCGATCTCTTCATTGACCTTTGCTGCAACGGCAGCATAGATTACGCCATTCGTCTGGACTCGGATGGACAGGGAAATGTCTTTGCGTCCCCGAGTTACCAAACGTCTGACGACATCTTTCAATCCAAAACCAACCTGATCTACGGGGGCCAATATGATATGGCCAACCCCAAACTAGTGCCCGTTTGGGCTACCAGCGACTCTACGGGCAGCACCAGTGTAAGCTGGGGCACCGAAGACAGCCTCAACACAGTGGCCATTGACCTGTCCGGGCTCGTTGGCGAAAAATTCGGTTTTATCTGGGGCACCGCCACCTGCGCCAACGATGGCTTCTCCGATTGTGTTCCCATTCCTCCTTCAGTGCTGCTGATGGGCTCCGGCCTGCTGGGCGTGGGTCTGCTCGGTTGGCGGCGGCGGGGTTCTGAGGACCAGGTTGGCTAGCCAGGGAGGCTAGAAGCTAAGTTCTAAGAACTCAACCGTTCTTATCTCGGAGGGCAGCCGGGCCGCCAACATTCCCGGCAGCTCGGCTGCTCGCTTCCTGGAACTACCGCATAAGACCCCGGGAGCGGCAGTCCGAATACTTTGCGGACGTTTCGGATCAAGGAGATTGACATGCGCATAAAACTGATTAAACTTATCGTGGTCCTGACCCTGGGGGTAGTTATTTGCCTACCTGGGGTGGCTGGGGCCTGGTCTCAACAATTCAATGAAAGTGGCGTGGGCAACTTTGACGCCATGGAATTATTTATGGTTTCCGGCGGTTCAGAGTGGACCAGCGTAGCCGGCTTCAGTAACGGCAGTTGGTCGGGAGAGATAGTCAACCCAAGCTATGTCTTAGCCACCGGAAATACAATTACTAACCTTAATTTCACCCTGAAGGGCACGGATGTTGGCCCACCCAATGTATTTGCCTTCGATTTCCTGGCCTGGGATGGCGGCATTCTGACCGGTACCCTCAAAGAGCAGACAAGAGTCACCTACAACAATGGTTGGCATTTCGCAGCCAGTACCATTGATGTCAATGATTACGATCGCACCGACCCCACCGCTGTCCTGAGCAGCTCAGCCGTCCCCCTACCCCCCAGTGCCCTTCTTCTGGGCACCGGGCTGTTAGGGCTGGGGTTTGTGCCCCTTAGGCGGAAAAAAACCGAAGTTTAACCATTAACCTCTCCCTTACCTGCGAGGCCTCCTGTCGTTTGGCGGGGGCCTTTTCTTTTGGTGGGCAGGGTAACCGGGTAAGAGGATAAGTGCAAGCAACTTTTGGCAAACGCGATAACCGGATGCCGAAGCCATAGCCCCTTTATAGCGCCTTGGGACTCACCACCAGCACCGGGATGTCCGCGGCCTCCAGGATGCGCTCGGTTACCGACCCCAACAGCGACCGGCGATGGCGTTTGCGGCCGATCTTGCCCATGACGATGAGCCCGGCCTGGTGCCGGGCGGCTTCGTCCATGATGACTTCGTCGGGGATGCCGGTGTGAATGTCCACAAGGGCGGACAGACCCATTTTCTGGGCCTCCTGGCTTA
>JARRQO010000063.1:0-9249 GCA_037381685.1 Deltaproteobacteria bacterium
GCCGGGCCTGGCTTAACCGGTCCTTTAAAGTCATGCTCGATCCTCATCAGGAAAAAGTGCTCATCCTGGATTTCGGCTCCCAATACACCCAGCTCATTGCCCGGCGGGTGCGGGAACTAAAAGTCTATTGCGAAATCCATCCCTATATCATGCCGCTGGCCGACATTAAGCAGTTCAACCCCCAGGGCATCATCTTGAGCGGCGGGCCCCGCAGCGTATATGACCGGGACGCGCCCAGCGTGGACCCGGATCTCTTCAGCCTGGGGGTGCCGGTTTTGGGCATCTGCTACGGTATCCAACTCATGAACCACCTGTTGGGCGGCGCCGTGGCTCCTGCGGTATCCCGGGAATACGGCCACAAAGCTTTTACCATCACCAATTTCGACGACCTGTTTTACGGCCTGAATCCCGGGGAGCAGGTCTGGATGAGCCACGGCGACCGGGTGGAGCGCCTGGCCCCGGGCTTCGAAGTGATCGGCTACAGCGACTCTTCTCCCACCGGGGCCATCCGGGACCTCGCCCGGCGGCTCTATGGGGTGCAGTTCCACCCGGAAGTGCAGCACACCCCCAGGGGCACAGAGGTCCTCAGCAATTTTCTCTTCCGCATCTGCGGCCTAAAACCCCTGTGGACCATGGCCTCCTTCATCGAGTCCGCCACCGCCAGCATCCGGGAATACGTGGGCGACGACAAAGTCATCTGCGCCCTGTCCGGCGGGGTGGATTCCTCGGTCACCGCGGTGCTGATGCACCGGGCCATCGGCGACCGCTTGACCTGCATCTTTGTAAACAACGGCCTGCTGCGCCAGGGCGAAGCCGAGGAAGTCTTCCACCTCTTCCGGGAGCATCATCACCTGAATCTGGTATACGTGGACGCCACCGTGGACTTCTTGCGGGAGCTGGCCGGCGTCACCGACCCGGAAGAAAAGCGCCGCCGCATCGGCCATGAGTTCATCCGCATCTTCGCCGCGGAAGCCGGTAAGTTGGGCGGGGTGAAGTACCTGGCCCAGGGTACCCTGTACCCGGATGTCATTGAAAGCGTCTCCTTCAAAGGACCCTCGGCCACCATCAAGACCCACCACAACGTGGGCGGGCTGCCCACGGTGATGCCCTTGAAACTCCTGGAGCCGCTGCGGGAGCTCTTCAAGGACGAAGTCCGGGAAGTGGGAAAAGGACTGGGTCTGCCGGACAACTTGGTCTGGCGCCACCCCTTCCCCGGGCCGGGGCTGGCCATCCGCATCCTGGGCGAAGTCACCCCCGACAGACTTAACATCCTCCGGGAGGCCGACGCCATTGTCCAGGAGGAAATGCTGGCTTCAAACTTTTACCGCCAGGTCTGGCAGGCCTTTGCGGTGCTCTTGCCGGTGCGCACCGTGGGGGTTATGGGCGATGAGCGCACTTATGATAATGTCATTGCACTGCGCATCGTGGATTCCAAAGACGCCATGACTGCGGATTGGAGCCGCCTGCCCCACGATTTCCTGGCCCGCCTGGCCAACCGCATCATCAACGAAGTCAAACGGGTCAACCGGGTGGTGCTGGATATTTCCTCCAAACCGCCCAGTACGATTGAGTGGGAGTAGAAGAGGGGATCAAGGATCAGGACTATGGCGCGTTTTAGGCGCCAAGTTGTAGGGCGTGGCTTATGCGCCAATAAAAGGACTTCATCATTCAGACGGATAAAGAGGTGCGTAAGACTACGCGAACTGCAGAATTCGTAAGATTATTGGATGGACAATAATCAAGGTGCCCAAGCGGAGCTTGGGAACGAGTTAAATTTTAAGAAAGGCAAAAGGCTTGAAAAAAGAAGCTATTGATTTTATAAAACAAGTTGTTATCGACCTGTTAGCTGCCATACTTACCTCTTCAGTAATTTTCTCTGGAAGTTCTCGTCTTATTACAGGGTATTGGCTGAGATGGTTTCGTACACCCTTTATCTACATATGGGTAATTTTGGTGATTTTGATATTGGCATGGATAATAAGAAAAAGATATCAGACACAGAGCTTGGGCGGAAATTAGCTGTTCCCAAGCTGGAGCTTGGGAACGGGAATAAAAACTGACCACTGACTACCGGCTACTATATAAAAATGGCAAAACCCAAAAAAGATCAGACCGGCACGACCCCAACCCCGCCACCCACGCCGGGCCTCAGGTTTTTTCGAGATATCCTGGGGCAAGATTGGGTGGTGTCGCACCTGAAGGCCGCCATGGCCGCGGGGCGGCTGCCCCATGCCTACCTGTTTCTGGGCCCGGCCGGCGTCGGCAAGGCCACCACGGCCCGGGCCCTGGCCGCGGCCTTGAACTGCGCCGCGCCCCGCGACGATGGCGACGCCTGCGGCGCCTGCCCCTCCTGTCTGCGCTTGCTGGCGGGCACTCATCCCGATTTTCTGGTAATCAGCCCGGAGAAGACCCAGATCGAGATCGAGCAGATCCGGGAACTGCGCCGCTTAACCGGCTATCCTCCTTTGGGGGGCGGCTGGCGGGTGGTGCTGATCAAGCCGGCGGAAGCCTTGACCGCCGTCAGTGACGCCGCGGCCAACGCCCTGCTCAAAACCTTGGAGGAGCCGCCGGCCCGGCACCTGCTGGTGCTCACGGCCAGAAGCGAAGCCGATCTTTTGCCCACCATTGTGTCCCGCTGCCACAAGCTGGCCTTCGCGCCGCTGCCTACGGCCTTGATCATCCGGGAACTGGAAAGCCGTCGCCGCCTGCCGCCCTCCCAAGCCGCGCTGGTGGCGGCCTTGAGCGGCGGTTCCCTGGGGCGGGCCCTGGCCCTGGACCCGGAGGAACTGGTCAAACAGCGGGACCAGGTCCTGGCGGATTTGCACCGGTTGCACCAGGATTCCGCCGCGGCAGTCCTGGAATGGGCCGCCCGGCTGGCCAAAAATCGCGCCGAGCTGGATAATTTTCTCTTGCTGGCCCAACTCTGGTACCGGGACCTCCTGTTGAGCCATTTTCAGGCCCCGGCCGAGCTTTACGGCCACCAGGACCTCCGCCCAGCCCTGGAGCGTGAAGCCGCCGCGGGCGCCCCGGAAACCTTGTTCGCCAACTTCGTGGCTTTAGGTCAAGCCCAGCGGCAGCTTCTGGCCAACCTGAACCCGGAATTAACCCTGGATATTCTGGGCTTGCGCCTGCAGCGCCAAGGACCCCGCCATGACTCTGGTTAAGATTTGCCTCGGCTGCGGCAACCAATGCTGGCTGGCGGACCCCGGGCCTCTAGTCCTCAAGCCCCAGGACCGGGTGGTAGTTGAACAGGAAGGTGTCCTGAAGCTGGGCCGCGTGGTGGGCGTCTTTCCGGATTTTGAGCCCCGCGTCGCCGGCGGCCGGCTAAAGGCCCTGGTGCGGCTGGCCACCCCCGAAGACCTGGCCCAGGAAGAGAAAAACCGGCTCCTGGAAGAACGGGCCTGGCGGTTTTGCCAACAGCGGGTGGAGATCCACAAGCTGCCTATCTACCTGGTAAAGGTGGAATGCCTGCTCGACGCCTCCAAGATCATCTTTTATTTCACTGCGCCCGGCCGGGTGGACTTTCGGGAACTGGTCAAGGATCTGGTGCAGGAATTCCGCACCCGCATTGAATTACGCCAGATCGGGGTGCGCCACCGGGCCAAAATGGTGGGCGGCCTCGGTATCTGCGGCCGGCCCCTGTGCTGCGCTCATTACCTCCGGGATTTCGAGCCGGTGAGCGTGCGCATGGCCAAAGAACAGCAGCTCAGCCTCAACCCCAACAAAATCTCCGGCATCTGCGGCCGCCTGATGTGCTGCCTCACCTACGAGTACTCCTCTTACCAGGAACTCAGGAAGTCCCTCCCCAAAGTGGGCAAACGCCTCCAGGTCACCGAGGGCGAGGGCAAAATTATCCGCTATAACTTTATCCGCGAAACCGTGACCCTGGAGATGGAGGACAAACGCGAGGTGGAATTTTCCCTGGTGAAATTGAACATCGGCGCGGCGGGTCCGGCGGCTTCAACCGAGGCGGAATCCGAGGAATAAAAAGGTTTGATCCCGTTGATCCTCTGCTCGCGGGATGGCCAAGGGAGCCTAGATGGACGAAGTCGATAAGGCCGTAGAGGCCTTAAGGGTCCACATTAAGAAGGAAATCGTCGACAATTATTTTGCCGACCGGGTGTACCTGGAAGAGGACACGGAACTCCTCCGCCAGGAAGTCCAGGCCTACGTCAATGACCTGGACATTCTGGGCAAGCGCTTCATGGCCCTGTACCAGGTCCTGGGCTCCCGGAACGCCTGCGCTCTGTTTATGGAGGTCCTGAAGATCAAGGACTGGCCGTTTTATGCGGCATATTGCGAGCTCTCTCCCCGGGAACAACAGGACCTCCTTAAAAATACCCCGCGCCGCGGCCTCACCGCGTTCCGCCGTTTCCGCAACCAGATATTCGACCTCTATGACCGCCTCCAGCAAGAAAGCGCCAGGCTCCAGGAAGCCTACGCCAAGATCCAGACGCACCTGAAGCTCCTCAACGAAGACATCGAAAAGTTCAATCTATCCTACGATTTCGGTCTGATTGCGGCCCAGATCGAGGCCATGGATGGCGGCCGGGAAGAAGCCATGACCGGGGGGCTGTTGGCCCCCGAGCGGGAGGAACTTTCCACCCGCATGCGTTTCAAGCGCCAAAAATTGACGGATGAGGAACTGCCGCGGGTGCCGGTTTTGCCGCGGCTGGCCCAAATCAAAAGCGAACTCGAGGCCCTCTTGGATCGGATCTACACTCCGTAAAGGGCCGTCCGGGACAACCGGGTCCTATCTACGGCTAGCCACCAGGGAGGTGGGCCAATGGCCAAGAAAACCGCACTTCTGGCTCTCGTTCTGATCGGCCTCGGCCTTGCAGGCTGCGCCAATTATTATAACATCAAAGTCAATGGCTATACCGGCCCCAGCACTTCAGCAATGATCAGGCCCGGCGGCGCTTTTTATGTCATGCAGGATAAAGAGGCCAAAAACCCTTTGTTGGCAGGGGAAATCAGGGAAAAAATCATCAAGCTTCTTAATACTCGAGGTTATCCCGTCACCAGCTTCGATAAGGCCGATTATCTCCTGTTTTGCAAGTACGGCATGGGCCAGCCGCGCAGCGTCGGCGTGCCGTATTATGGCAGCCTCGGTTGGGGCTGGGGCTGGGGCGGTGGTTGCGGCTGGGGCGGACCGTCTTTTTGTTGGGGGGCGCCTTACGGGGTCTGGGGAACGGATGTCGTTACCCTTTATGATCGCTGGCTGCAGATTAACGTGATAGAGGGGCCGCCCTACCGGACCAACCAGGAGTCGCGCTCCGTGTGGGTGGGAGAAGCCCGGAGTTCCGGCTCCTCTTCGGACATGCGGACCATACTTAACTACTTGCTGGTGGCGGATTTCAAGGAGTTCGGCAAAAACACCGGCAGGGCCATCACCGTGGATATCAAAGAAAACGGCCCCGAGGTTTTTGTCCTCACCCATTAACCGGTTTGCAGTTTACAGTTTTCAGTTAATAGTATAAATTTATCAACTGGTTATAATTTTAATTTGGTAAATTTGACTAAAAACCCGATTTAATTAATGGCGTTTGCCAAAAATTCCCTCAGCGGGGAGAAGGAAAAAGCTTTTAGCCCAGAGTAGAGCCCTTGAGCGACTTATCCACTGAACTGCAGGATTTTTTCCAACGCCGCCTCTGGCTGGACGAGGGCCGGGGTCCGGGAGAACTCCTGGCCCTGAAATTCCTCCGGGTCCCGGTGCTGGCCATCCAGGGCCTCATCCGCAACCAATCCCTGGTGCGCTCCTCTTCATTGGCCTACGCCACCATCCTGGGCTTCATCCCGCTGTTTGCCCTGCTCTTTGCCATCTTGCAGGCCATCGGCGTACCGCGCCTCATCGCCACCTACACCCTGGAGCATCTGGCCCCGGGCTCCCGGGAGTTCGCCACCCAGATCCTGCAATACATCGAGTCCACCCGGGTAACCTCCCTGGGGGTCTTCGGAGTGGTGGCGCTGCTCCTGGATTTGGTGATCGTCATGACCAACGTGGAGAAGGCCTTCAACAAAACTTGGCATATCTCCCGAACCCGCTCCTGGAACCGTAAGGTCAGCGATTATGTCAGCATCTTTCTGATTTTTCCCATCATTATGGCCGCGGCCCTGACTTTTTCCACCTCTGTATGGGGCCTGCAGCACGTCCACCAGGTCTTATCCAGTATTTTGCCGACCTTCTTCTTCACCGCCACCCGCTGGCTAGTCTCTTTAGGCCTGCTCTGGTTCGCCTTTATCTGTATCTACTTGGTCATACCCACTACCCGGGTCAATATCTGGTCCGCAATGCTGGGGGGCATAATCGGCGGCACGGTCTGGCAGATAGCCCAGTGGATTTTTACCGCCATCCAGCAGGGCTCCGCCTACTATAACGCCATTTATGGAGCCCTGTACAATTTGCTTTTTCTATTCATCTGGCTTTTCTGGTGCTGGCTGATCCTGTTGTTCGGCACTGAGATCGCCTTTGCCCATCAGAACCTGGAATGCCTCACCCGGGATCGCCGCCACCCCACCCCATCTCAGGAACCAGTGGACGAATACCTCTGTCTAGCCGCGCTGGTCAGCATCGGGGCCCGGTTTTGCCAGCGGCGGCCTCCGCTCTCCCTGGATGAACTGAGCCAGATTCTGCCCCGGGGCAACAACCTGGCCCACCAGGTCACCCAGGCGCTCCGTAATTGCGAGCTGGTGGCCGAAGTGAGGCCGGAAAGGCCCAAGTCCTCGCCCCGGTTCCTGCCCAACCTGCCCCTGGAGCAGATCTCGGTCAAGGAAGTGCTGGAATGCCTCCGGGAATCCCGGGGCGCCAACCTGGATTCGGCCCTGTCCGCCGAACCCCGGCTGGTGAGGATTCTGCAACCTATGGTGCAGGCCTCCTGCCCCTCTGACTGGCAGTCCCTTACCGTCCAAAGTCTGGTGGAGTCTTACCTGGCGGACGCAACCCCGCTAAAGGAGATATCCCGGGGGTAATACCAAGTGAGGTCATGCCGGTTATTTTATATACCGCTTAACCAGATGTTGGTGCGCCTGGGTCACTTTAAGGGAAAAAACCAACGTTTCCAGAAGGCAGTAGACCATTGACCCGGTTTTGCAGAGGGCAAAAAAGGAATTTTGGAGGGGGTTAGGGGAAGGGGGGAAATAAGTGTAGATTCTTCCAAAGGAAATTCTCACTTACTCCCTCGACTCTTCCTCCTCAAGAGGAAGGAACAAGCGGTAACTCATATCCTGCGAGAAACCCAACCAGCCTTAATCAGTCGGCCTTGCCCACCTTGATCCTGGCGTCCAAAGCCAAAAGCCCCAGGCGCCCCGGAAAGACCCGCACCGGGTTCAGGTCCACTTCTTCGATCCGGGGAAACTGGACCATCGCTTGGGATAAAGCTGCCAGGCTGTAAGCCAGGGCCTTAAGGTCAGCCGGACTCTGGCCCCGGATTCCCGCCAACAGGCGGCCGATGCGGGTTTCCTCCATGAGGCGATAAGCTTCCCCTGCCCCGATGGGCGCCACCCGGAGGGACACATCATCCAGAACCTCGGTACCCACCCCGCCGGCCCCAAAGGCCACCACCGGCCCGAAACTTTGGTCCCGGCGGGCCCCCAGGAGCACCTCAGGGCCCTCGGCCGCCTGGGACATCACCACTACCTCCCAGGGTTCGTCCGGAGGCAGATGCTGCTGGACCACGCCTTTTAAGGCTGCAAAACCCGCGGCCACCGCGGCTGCATCCTCCAGGTTCAGAAGCACCCCCCCGGCGTCGGTTTTATGCACCAAAGAGGCCGCGGCCAGCTTCAGCACCACCGGATAGCCGACTCTGCCGGCCGCGGCTTCGGCCTCCGGTGGACTGGTCGCGGTTTCCCAGCCTGCCGTGGTTAGGCCTAAAGCCTCCACCAGGGCCAGGGCTGCAGGCTGGGAAAGAAACCCGGCCGCGGGCTGCCCGGCCAAAATCGCCGCAATTTTCTCTTCCGGAAGCGAGGACGGCGCCGCCGCCTCGAAGCTGGCCTCACTCCGGCTCCACAAGAAGCGGCTGTAAGCCAGCGAACGCACGGCTTCACCGGGAAAATGAAAGACCGGCAGGTTCAGGTCCTCCCGGAAAAATTCCTCTTCTTCCAGGGTGGCCAACACGGTAACGGCCAGGGGCTTGCCCGTGGTCCGGGCCTGCTCCACCAGCAGGCGCGCCATCTTCCGGGCCTCGACCCGCTCGGCCTCGTACACCGGCCCGTAATTCAGGATGACCGCATCCACCTCCGGGTCCTGGCACAGGGCCGCCATCACTTCAGAGTAAACGGAAAAGTCAAAGATGTCCCCCAGGTCAATGGGATTGGTAGGTTTGATGATGCCGGAGCGCCCCCGCTCTTGAATAAGCCGCTTCACTTTGGCAGACAGCCCGGGCAGCTCAAAACCCCACTGGCGGCAGGCGTAGGCGGTAATCAGGGCTTCCCCGCCGCTGCGGCTCAGGACCACCACGCGGTTGCCCTTCACCGGCGGCTGCCCCGCCATTTTGGCTCCCACCAGAAATTCCGCCTGGCTTTTGATCCACAGAATGCCGAACTGGCGGCAGGCCGCCTCCAGCACCCGTTCGTCCGCAGTCAGGGACGCGGTGTGGGATTGGCCGATGGCCGCAGTCTCCGGCACCACATTGACCAGGTGCAGAAAGATGGGCTTGGCCGCCTTCTGCGCCAAAGACAGCAGCCCCCGGCCGTCCACCAGGCCTTCCAGGTACAGGTAGATGGCCTTGGTGCCCGGGTCTTCCAGCAAATAGGCCAGGACCTCATTTTCCGCCACATCCAACTTGTTGCCCAGGCTGAGAAATTTGTTGAGGCCCAACCCCTCCCGGGCCATGGTGGCAAAGACGTGTAGGGCCACCCCGCCGCTCTGGGCCACCACGGAGATATAACCCGGCCGGGGTGGCGAGCCCATTTGCGAAAATGGCAGGGCCAGGCCGGTCTCCATATTGATGGTGCCAATGCCGTTGGGCCCCACCAGGTGTATGCCGTATTGTTGCAGCAGGGCGCGAATCTCATCCTCCAGGACCCGGCCCTGCTCCCCTGATTCAGAAAACCCGCCGGACTCCACCACGATGCGGCGGATGCCCAACTCCCCGCAATCCGCCACCACCTGGGGGACAAACCGGGCCGGGGCCAGAACCACGGCCAGGTCCACCGGCTCGGGTAAATCCCGGATGTGGGAAAAGATGGGCAAGTCAAAGACTTGGCCGCCCCGAGGCCCGATGGGATAGATTTTGCCTTGATAGCCGAAGG
>JARRQO010000063.1:9274-12171 GCA_037381685.1 Deltaproteobacteria bacterium
TTCAGCTTCCTAAGTCTTGGATAAGATTGGACTGAGACTATTGCAGTTCCGAAATGCGAAAAACCGCCTCCACGTCGGAAACCTCCCGGGCTACGGCCTCCTGGCCGCCTTCTTCCCGGTCCACCAGGATCAGCACCTTGACTACCGTCAGGCCGAACTCCCGGGCCGCGGCCACGGCCCGTAAGGCCGAGCCGCCGGTGGTAGTGACGTCTTCCACGATCACCGTTCGATCCCCGGGGGAGACATCCCCCACCAACAGCCCCCCGGTGCCGTGCTCCTTGGGCCGCTGGCGCACCGAAAAGGCGTTCACCGGCTGCCCCTTTAAAAAGCTGATCAGGGCCGTGGCGTGCGCAATGGGGTCCGCCCCCATAGTCAGGCCCCCGATGGCCTTCACTTCCAGGCCCCGGATCAAGTCAAAAAAGACCTCCCCCACCAAAGCCAGACCCTCGGCATTATGGGTAGTGGGACGGCAATCAATATAGTACGGACTTTCCCGGCCGCTCACCAACTTAACGGGCTTACCCGGACTGTACCGGAAGGATGACCCGCAGGAGTTCCAAGAGCCGCCGGCGCAAGGTCACCATACAGAATCCTCTCTTTTAGGCTGTTTTAGCGTCCCATCACCCCCGGCCCTGCGCCAGATACTCCCTCAGGGCCTCTTTGGTGGAGGAAAAGGCGATCTGCGGCCAGGGAATCTCCGCGGGCTTAAACACCCGGGCCTCCAGGGTCTCATCCCCCGCGGTGAGTACACCTTCGACATACTCCGTCACATAGGCCGCGATAATGGTGCGATGGTTGCGATAAGAGTAGATATTGAGCAACCTCAGGGGCCGCACGGTTAATAAGGTCTCCTCCCAGGTCTCCCGGACCACCGCTTCCTCCACTACTTCGCCCAGATCCACAAACCCTCCGGGCACCACCCAGAGGCCGTACCCCGGCTCAATGGCCCGGCGCACCATGACCACGCCCCCGTCCAGGGGAATTATCGCGATGACTGACAACTTGGGATCAATATAAAAGATATAGCCACACGCGGTGCACACCAGGCGCTGGGGCTCGGTCGGCTTAAGCAGCCTCTTCTCCAGCCGGCCCCCGCACTGGGGACAGAACTTATAGTTGTCCACTAAAAATTGGCTCACGCGCTGACCGCCGTTGCGATAAGTTCAATGTTCAAAGTTCCAGGTTGATGCTCTACTGAAACCACAGGCCCGCAACCTGCACCTGATCTCCCCGCTTGGACAACACCAGTTTGATCAAAACATCGTCTTTGGTGGCGCTGAAATGTCCCCGCCAGAGAACCACGGTAAAATTGCCTTTGTTGAGAAACCCCAAATAGGTGCGCGACTGGTATTTCCCCAAATTCTTCAAGATGTCGGCCCGTACCCGGGAAAATTTCTTTGCCGTGATGGCGTCCTTCAGGGTTGGGCCGAAATATTTGGAGTACAAGGCGTAGTTGCCGTCGTTAAAGCCGGTGAGGACCGCATCCAGGATCGGGTTGGCGATGGCCTGCACTTGCTGGTCGGTTTGACCGATCAACGCCGCCGACGCCGGAGACCCCAACATCAATAACACTACCAAAAAGGCCAGACCCCGGGTCCCTTTCATCCCTGCACCTCCTCGAAAAATTCCTGAAGCTCGCCGGGCCTCCTCTGCTCAACCGGCGGCAGGCCCCGTCCCCTTGCCAACCCCCTACCCTAAAGTGAAGGGTGTGGGAGCAAATGTCAACACAAACACCACAATGGTGATGACCCCCAGGATCCGGCGGCGCCGGTCCAGGGGCAGCCAGTAGAAATACGGCGGCGGGTGGCGCCAGCCCAAAAAAGCCAGCAGCACGGCCCAGATCAGCCAGCCCTCCCAGAACAGCAGGCCGCAAATCACCAAAATTCCCAAAACACCCAGGGAGATATAACGGTGGTAGCCGGGAAACAGGGCATAGGTCACGTGCCCCCCATCCAACTGCCCCACCGGCATCAGGTTGAGGGCCGTTACCAACAGGCCGATCCAGCCGGCAAAGGCCACCGGGTGCAGGATAACGTTGGCGCTGGAGGCCAGGTGCCCCAGGGCCAGCCAGCTCAGCAGCTTGAACAATAGGGGCTCTCCCAGGACCAACCCTTCACCGGCCCCGCTGGTGACCGTAACGGTGGACAGTTTCAGCCCCACCACAATGACGGGAATGGAGATCAGGACTCCGGCCAGGGGCCCGGCACAACCCACGTCCAGCAAGGCCCGCTTGTCCCGGATGGGGGAGCGGATGCGGATGAAGGCCCCAAAGGTGCCGATGATAAAAGGAATCGGGGGCGCGGGGATGAAATAGGGCAAAGATACGTCCAGCCGGTGCCGCCGGGACATCAGATAGTGGCCCATCTCGTGGGTGCCCAGGATCAATAGCAGGGTGAGTGAAAACGGCAGGCCTTTATAGAGTAAACCGGGGTCCGACAGGGGGTCCACCCCCTGCTGCAGGGCTCCGGCCACGATGGTGGTGACCAGCGTGCCCAGAAACAACGCCGCATGCAGCCAGAGCCGGGCCGGCTGGGGAGCCGGGGCAGGAGGCATAAATTCCGGTCCCCAGTAAGGCTCCGGGTTCGTCTCCGGTTCCCAAGGTCTGACTTCGGAGTTCACCGCAAATCCACCTCAGCCTTTAAGGCCTTTAACTCCCGCCCGGTAAGTTTCCGAAAGCTGCCCCGGGGCAAGCCCTCCAGCCGCAGCGGCCCAAAGGCAATGCGTTTCAGTTTCTTCACCGGGTGCCCCACCTGCTCCAGCAGGCGCTTGACCAGATGATAACGCCCCTCGTGCACGGTAATTTCCAGCACGGTTTTCTCCGGCTCCCGCTTGATTACCCCTACTTCAGGGTAAACCATGCGGCCGTCCAGGTCCACCCCCGCGGCCAGGTGCCGCAG
>JARRQO010000064.1:0-9139 GCA_037381685.1 Deltaproteobacteria bacterium
GGGCCACCCGTTTCAGTTTGGCCACGTCTTTGATCTCGTAGCCCTGGGCCTTGCCGTGGGCCACTTCCTTGAACAGCAAGGCGGTCCCCCGGGAGTGGTCGTTGTGGGCCGCGGCCCCGGAGCAGACCATGCGGGCGAAGTTCCGGGCCACGATGGTCTCGGCGGTGGCGCCGCACAGGCCCACGGCCTGCTTCTTCTGGGGTTCACCCTCTTTGGCCTTCTTGGGCGGCGGCACCCGGCAGGGACCCTGGGAACAGATACGGCAGCAGGCGCCTTCGGCCCCGATGGGGCAGGGCTTCATGCTCTGGGCCCGGTCAAAGATGGTCTCTACCCCTTCCGCCTGGGCCTTCTTCAGCATTTCCTGAACTGTGGGGTCTATGGAACATTTAGTCACGTCTAACTCAGCCATGATATTTCCTCCGGTTTATTCCTTTTAAGAGCGACCTTCATGGCCCTCTAAGCAACAGAACCTCGGCCCGGCAGCATTACAGGTAAAGCGAAAGAAAGGGGGCTGGTTCTGGGAAACAAGAATTCTGATTCCAGGTGAACAGCCTGCCTGAGCTAGGACAGTTCCTGGATAATGGTTTTCGCCATCTTCACCGCTTCGGGATGGCGCATAATAAGCAGATCACTGCCGGCCAGGAGCAGGTCCACCGCGGTGATAGCTTCCATAAGGATGCCCCGTTTGCTTTGGTCACCAAGTTCCGGCGCTTCATCGTTGGTGAGCTTGCACTCTTTCACCTTCCAGACTTCGTGACCGATGTAGTTGAGGATAGGAAGTTGCAGTTTTTCATCTTCCTGGGTGAGGGCGGCCATGCGATCCCGTTCCATGACGGAATAGCTGTATTCCAGGCCATAGCCGAGGCCGCCGGTGGTGGGGTCCACCAGGATATGGCTGTCTTTAACCCCCAGCTGGCCCAGGAGAATGTTTAATTGTTTGGCGAGGTTTACGTCGATGGGAGAGTTGGCCGATACGCTGTGGTTGTAAGCCAGGGCAGAGGCGCCGATCTTTTTGTAGTTATTGTCCTGCACCGGCCCGAGCACCACGGGTTTGTCAGCACAAGCCTCGGCCACCGCGGGCAACACTTCCGCGTCCTTTTCCATGTTGCTAGTGCCGTAGACGATCAAAGGCACGTCAATGGCGGCCAATACCTTCTTGGCCGTGGCCGCAGCCGCTTCCGGTGAAGTATCATCGCCATTGGGGTCAGTGCTGGCCAGAATGAGACCTATGGCCTCAGCGCCAAATTCGTTGACACACTTCTGCGCCCAGGCCACGGGGTCATTGGCAACGTCCTTGATGGTCTCGTAAACCGGGGCGGCCCAGTCCTCACCCGGATCTTTATCCCATACTTCCATGGCAATCCGGGGCTTGTTAGGCATGTTGCCTTCAAAGACATAAAAGGGGTATGAGGTTTCACCTCCCACAGTTATGGCTTTATCGCCTGTGCCGATGGTTACCGGTTTAATTGCGCCAGAATACTTCTGTTTGGGAATTTCAAACGCCAAGGTAGTTCCCTCCTTAATTTTTCGGTATGGCCGGCATCTTATCTTTCATAAACAAACACACCTTTGAACATTGTGAAAATAATAATTATCTAGGCAACCTGTCAAGCAAAAAATCACGCTTGCGGTTTTACTGGATTATGAACCTAAGTAAATAACTGGTCAAAGATGGCATAAGCCCCTTTTAATGCAGGGGAATCGGCTGGCAGGGTAAAAGTGGGGCGGCCCTGCATGTCGAATTCGGCCAGCTGGGAATCCTGGGTGATCACCCCGGCCAGTTCCAGACCTTGGGCGGCAATTTCCTCCATGGTTCTCTCGGAAAGGCCATTGGTGGCCCGATTGACGATGAGAACGGGGCGTCCCACCACCACCTTCAGGTTTTCAGCCAGGTCCTTGAGGCGCCGGGCCGCCTGGATGCCCCGCCAGGAAGGATCACTGACCAGCACCAAAAGATCCACCTTGTTGGTGGTGAGGCGGCTCATGTGCTCCATGCCCGCTTCGTTGTCCATGAGAATGAAAGGATAGTTTTTCGACAGGACCTGCATGAAGTGGGCGACCAGATTGTTGGCGGCGCAGTAACAGCCGGGGCCTTCGGGCTGGCCCATGGCGATGAGATCAAAGTCTTGGGCCTCCACCAGACACTGGTTGATGCGCATTTCGATGAGCTGGTCTTTGGTCATGTCCACCATGCCGCCGCCCTTTTTCATTTCCTCCCGGGCGGCGCCCACAGTGGTTTCCACTTCCAGACCCAGGACTTCGTTGAGATTGCTGTTGGCGTCGGCGTCTACCGCCAATACCGGCTTTTTGCCGTGTTCTAAGAGATAGCGCAACAACATGCCGGCCAAGGTGGTTTTGCCGGTGCCACCTTTACCGGCCATGGCGATGAGAAAACTCACTAGGGCTCTCCTTACTGTGAAAGTATTCACATGTCATTATATTAGGAAAATGACCAAATGTGAAGATCGGAAAGCACAGGCCCATTTCCCATCTCGGCGAAAGTAGGCTCTGGCGGGGCATAAAATGCTTGCGGGCCTTGGGGGATTAAAATTATAATCCTAAGGAAGTCTAATGGATCAAGGGCGCGGCGCGGTCCAGACGTTGCTGGACACGCACTGGGGGATCGTCCAATGGCAGGACAGCGGCCTTTGGAGTCGCCGATGGAGGTTCGAATCCTCCTCCCCCAGCCAGTTATTTAATTGATATTATTATAAATAATATTTTTAAAACTAAAAAAACCGTTCAGTAAAATATCAGCCCTCTTCTTCAGAGGGTGACCCCTGATCTCCGGCCTGCGAAGTACGGGCACCGCAAATAACGCCTTGGGGAACCCCGTGGTTGAGAGACTGCGATTGCGGTGAGGGTTGTAAGCGGCGCCCGTTTTCTTGATAAGCTACCCACCGAGATACTCACCAAGTTGGGTAATTTAAAAAGTTGAACAAGAAGTTCAAGATTGTGACGAAGCGTCTATAATAATAATCCCTTCTCCCCAAGGTTAAGCGGCACCCCCTATAAAATTGAACTTTTTAAAAGGGTGACTATCAGTCATGCATCGCTGCTTCTGATAACCTAAAGAGATGGGAAAGGCCGAGATACGGCAAGAAAGAGATTTTATAATTACTCCATAATCCAACTTATGGTCATGGCGGCTCCCACCGCCCCGATAATAGTCCCCAATAGCCAGGTAACGACAAACGGAATACATCGTTTAATTTTGCTAGGGGACTGAGCCAGAGGCTTTTGGTCAGACTGAAGAAAACCCATTAGCCAAATACCAGATGTTTCATTACCGAAATGATAATGCCAGTCATAATGCCACTACAGGCACAAAACATGGTTAGTTTTAAGGCATATCTTCTATCCTGTTCAACTTTGATTTTTATTTTATGAAGTATATCATTAAAATAAGCTTCGTTGTATCTCCCTCTATTGTGCTTATCCACAAAAACTTTTATATGACCCATCCATGTGTCAATATCTGTTTTTCCAGAGGCTAATACCCGGCAATCACCATCCTTGGTATGGGCAAAAACTATCATATTTTCAATATCCGGCAAAAATTCAGGAAGCCGTTCATTGACAATATCTTTGGGGGTCGAACAGGGTTTACCAGCCTTGCTCATAGGATCACCTGTGTGGCCAGGTATCGGCGTAGGGATTAATTCTGAGACCACCCCCTCCGTTGGGGAAATCCGGAAGTTTCGGCCCAGGAGGGAATGGGGGAAAACCAAGATAGTAAAACACTGCCTAGAGGCGGAAATTAATTATTTTTATGGCGGTTTGGGGCGTGGTGATTCTTGTTCTCCAGAATCTCCAGATGCCGTATAAATCCCTAAAACTTTCCTTACATAATCCTCTCGGGTGTTCTGACTTTAGACCCCTTTTGGGCTTAAGTCAAGCTTTTTTCACCGTTTTCTTCGTCTAAACATAATTCAGCATAAACACAGTAATTTTAGAGTCTTGCTGCCTTTGGGGATGCGGCCCATTTTTGCCGTTAAAAATTATAAAATAGTGAAACCGTGGGGGTGAAGTTGTAGCTGGTATTCTTGCCCAGCAGGTCGATAAGGACGCCGACGTCGAAAGCCCAATCCTTGGTGGGGAGGAATTCCAGGGCCGGCAGGGTGCTGATCAGGGCTTCCGGGGCCTGGTTGGCCCGGGGGCCGATGAGCCGGCCGGCATCATAATAGCTGACCAGCTCCCACAGAAAGACCAGGCGATCGGTGATCAGGGGCCATTCGAGGGCCAGATTCACAGTGATCCGGTCGGGATAATATTGGCGCTTTGCGGCCGCGGGGGCCCCGGTATACATGGTGTACCAGAAGTTGGCATAAAGGAGCACCGGGGGGGCATATTTAAACAGATTGATTCCCGGGGTGAAGGTAAAAGCGCCCGAGCCCAACTGGTCCGTGCCCTGATTGCCGGGATTAAGGTGGAGGTGGTGGCCGGTGGGGAAGCCGGTGGTGAAAACCCCGGATATAGCGGGAAAATGAGGTTTTTCCTCGAAAAACAGGTGTTTGACGGTGAAGCTCAAGTCTCCCAGGCCGCCGAAGTTGGCGCTGGTAGCGCCGGTGGGGGCCGGCTGGTTTAACCGGGCGGCCCAGTTGTGGATATAAGGGACCACCACATAGACTGAGGTATGAGGAAGCACCCCATAATAGATCTGGAAAGAACCTTCCAGGGAAGTGTAATCCCCGCCGGCGCTGACCCGGCGCCAGTTGGGGCTGAAATTGCCGCCGGTAAAAGCCAGAAACCAGGGCATGAAGATGGTGCCGGTGCCCAGGGGCTGGGGGATGGCGGTGTCGGTGATGATGGGGCCGGTGGTGTGCAGTGAGGCCTTCTGGCCCGGTTTTTCGGGTCCCGGCTCCGCCGCCCGGGCAGGGGCGGCGGTCTTAGCGGCAACCCCGGTCCCGAGCAAAAGGGCCAGAAAAAGGGAGATCCAGAGCCGGGGGGCCGGGAGACGGCGCAGGCGCTTGCGAGGCTCGTAAGGGGAAAAATCCATGGCGGCTGTAGGACCTAATGATGGCATAGTGGCCCAATTGCCGGAAAAAATCAAGAAAAGGATTAAGGATTGTGGAAAGGCTTGGTTTGGGACCGGGCAGCTTGGCTGGGGGCACGGCAGTGCTTATAATAAAGAAAAAGGGTGACAACGGCAGCCAGCAACCGGGAGGGCCCGGTAATTTTGGGAAACGGAGGACATATGGCGAAAAAAAGATTTATCGTGCACGCGGAGTGTCCGGCCTGCGCCTGTGGAGATATCTCCTTTTTGGGGCCGGAGAAGCTGAGGGAGAAGTTCATCGGGGACGAAAAAGAAATCGAGGTTACCTGTCCCATGTGCGGCACCAAGACCAAGGGCAAAGGCAAGGAGGTGGAGGAAAAGTAAGGGACCAGGGTCAGGGTCGGTAAGCGGGTTCCGGCGCTATGATAAGAAGGGGGCGCTCGGTAGGGGCAGAGGCCAAACCGGGCGCCGCCGGCCTGGCCTCTTCAAGGTTATTTCTTTTTATAGGCGCCGCTGGCGATGATCACGCCGTCGACTTTCTCGAAGTAAACGGTCTTGGACTCGGGCTTTTTGGTGGTGGGGTTTTCCCAGACATAATCGACCCAGCCCTTCCCTTGCTCCTTGGCAATTTTTACCATATCTTTGGCAAAGATTTTGCCGTTGACGTCCTTCACCTTCAGGAAATCTTTGCCTACCAGGGCGGCCTTGGGGTGGGCCAACATTTTGCCGTTCATATCCAGGACATAGATGTACTGATCGCCTTTGACAAATTCGCTTTTGGGCTTGCTGAATTCCGCCAGGGCTTTTGCTTTGCCGTTGTCTTTGTAGTATTTCACCGCTTTTTGGACCCAGGCTTTAGCTTGTTCCGGCGTGGCCGCGGCAAAGGTCAAACTCGCCATAAAAGCCACAACCGTCAAGGCAACAACCAATACCGTCATGGTTTTACGCATTACTTCCTCCTTCTTGTGGTGGTTAATCCGGTTGTCTCTGGTTTTTAACGTAAACCCTGAAAGCTAAAACCCCAACGATTACCCCCTTCCATTGAGTAAAAATACAGTAATTATCTTAACCAGGCATGTCAATTAATTAATTTATCTTGCAAACTATTTTATAATTATTCCAATTTTTATCAGTGGAAGTGGAGGACAAGGCCCTAAACAGGCAAAGAAGAAGGGATGAGTTTGGCAAAGTATAAACAAATGAGTCCGGGCTTGCAATGGGGAGCCCCAGCAGAGCTGAAGCGGAAAGTATTTACGGGCAGGATTAAGCGGCAGCGGCGGGAGGCGCGGCGCCTTCCCGCGCTCCGGGCTTTTACAGTTTGCCGTTTTTCAATGGGAACCAATTAAGAGAAGTAAAAATAGCTTCGGGTTTATAGGGCCACCTGTAAATGCTTACATCCTGAGGGCGGACACCTAGGTCCGCCCCTACAAAAATTAAAATTACCTGTATGACCGCAACCTGGTATTACGGTTAAAAGGTATAGTTCATTTGGAACCGGACATTCCGGCCCGGCTCTTCGTTGATCCAGGTTACCCGCGATAGGTGGTCATGGTAGCTTTTGTTAGCCAGATTAGCCACCATCAGGGTCAGACGCAGGTTTTTCCGGAAGGTGGCCCCCGCCGACCAGGTGAAGACGGTATAGCCGCCGGTGGGGCGCTCATAGGGGGCGACTTTCCCTTGCCGGGCCGCGGTCAGGCCGGCGAATTCGGTCCACAATTCCCAGTCCGGCTGCACCGCCTTGCGATAGCGGCAGCCATAATTAGTCCGGAGCGGGGGAATTTCCGGCAGGTCGGTGGAAGCGGTCTCGTCCTTGCCGCGCACATAGCTAAGATTTGCAAATAAGGTGAAACCGGCCCCCAGGTCGTACTCCCCTTGGGCCTCCATCCCATACAGCAAGGCCCGCCCCACATTCTCCCATTGGTCGACTTCCAACCCGCTGTCCGGGTCAATTCGGCCGGTCCGGCGTTTGACGATATAGTTGGAGATCTCATTGCGGAACAGGCTCACGGTTCCCTGAAAATTGGCATATCTGGCCTTCAACCCCAGATCCAGGTTGAAGCTGAATTCCGGGCTCAGGTCGGGATTGCCGATATCCACCGTGTCTTGATGAGGTCCGAAGAAATAGCGTTCCAACAAGGTGGGAGCTCGGAAAGCCCGGCCCACGTTGGCCACCAGGTGGAGTTGGGGGGTCAGGCGGTATAAGACCCCCAAACTGCCGCTGACGGCGGAATCATCTGCGCTGGCAGCCTGTACCGGATGTAAGGGCGCTTCCCCGGCCACCGACCGGATCCAGTCAAACCGCACCCCCGAAGTCAGAGAAAGACGCGTCGTCAGGTTAATTTCGTCCTGGAGGTAGAGTCCCAACCCGGTGCGGCTGGCATCAGGAATCACTCCCGGCAGCGGCGAGCTTACCCAGGCCACCGGGGTTATCTTCCAGAGATCCCGGGTGGACACCGCATCTTCCCGGAAAAATTGCAGGCCGGTGGTGAAGCGCTGCCGGTCTCCCCAGGTTAGGACGGCCTGGGGTTGCAAGTTCCAGGTATTGAGATCGAGAAAAATTTCCTGGTCAACATTGGGCGGGGTGGGATTGAGAATATGCATATGGCGTTGATGACGCTGAAACGCCGCGTCAATCTTCACTTCCGGGCAGTATTCGGAGATATCATAATGGCGATAAGTCCCCTGGGCCATGAGGTGGACTTCGCCATCAAAATAACTCTCTTGGGCAGTGCGGTTGGGCACCCCGATATCGGCCTGGGTCCCCCAGGCGGACAGGCTCAGTTCACTCTGGGGCCAGGTGATGTTACCGCTGCCGTTGAGGGTGAAGCCCCGGTAAAAACTATGGAACAGGGGCCCGCTGGGAGTATTGATATTGCCGGTGTTACGATAAACGCTGTTAAAAAAGAGATTGACCCGGTCATAGCCGGCCTGGAGGGCAGTGGTATGGTCCAGGCCGTCGTTGGCATTGTTGACCCCGCCTCCCAGGGAGAACTGAGTGCGCCAACCCGGGCGCCTCTCCACCTGCGCCCGGCGGGTGATGATATTGATCACCCCGCCCAAAGCATCCGAGCCGTACAGCACCGAGCCCGGCCCTCGCACTACTTCAATCCTTTGAATCTGATCGGGATCAATGGATAAGCGATGATTGCCGCCGCCCCGCTGTTCCGACAGCCGGATGCCGTCCACCAGCACCAGCACCCGGTCATCAGCCAGTCCCCGAATCATGGGACGCACAATGTTGGGGCCGGTGGTGGAGGCGTCCAGGCCGGCCTCCCGTTTATAGATTTCCGCCATGGAGATCGGCATCTCCCGTTCAATCTGCCGGCGCCGGATAACGTTCACCTGCAGCGGGGTGTCAAACGCCGGGGTTTCGGTGCGGGTGGCGGTGACCACCATCGCGTCAAGTTGAACCGTACCGTCCGCTTCCGGTTCCGGCCCGGGATCATTAAGTTCCTGCCGGGCTGGTTCGGGATCGGCGGCTGCGGCCGCTTGCTCCTCGGCGGCCCAGCCGGCGCGTCCCCCGGCGGTGAGCAGGCACAGGGTCAATAAGCTGATAAACACCGCGCCAGACATAACTCCTCCTTGTGAGCCCAAGCCAGGGAAACCCTCAGATCAGATGAATTTCCTCTGGCGGTTTTTTGATGAAACTACGGTCTGGGTCAGGAGGGGCGCGGGGGGGCGCGGCGCCCAAACAGGGAACAGGTCTCGCATGGAAGAAAAATTAGGGGTGCCGGAATTCGGACCTGCGGCCAAAACTGAGCCGCCGGGCAGACGGCGGCGCCGGCGGTGATCGCCAGTTTGACCAGGCCCAGGGCGGCCTGGCACAGGGGGCAGGTGGAGCGATCGTGATGAGGGTGGCGGGATTGCCCCGGGGCCGGGGGCAGGGAAAGGAGGTCTAGTCCGACGGTCTCGCCGGCCAGGTGGGAGGGGCAGGCCCACCCCCGGGCCTGGGCGGCCAACTCCCACTGATGGGCCAGGGGCAGGAGGAGATAGGCCAGAAAAGTCAGCAGGCAAACAAAACCTTGCCGCTGCGGGGTGGTCAGGCCGCCTTGAATCATGATCGCCGGATAATTCCTTTGTTCCGCAGTGATAAAAAGAGGCAGAAAGGATTTTAAGGCAAAATGCAACTAAGTTGCAATTGTT
>JARRQO010000065.1:0-9110 GCA_037381685.1 Deltaproteobacteria bacterium
TAGGATTGCAATTGATCCAAAAGATTTATCCAGGCAGGCAACGGAAGTTCCCGTTTAGGGTCATACCAACTGAGGAGGCCGGGAATCTCGTCGGAATGGCGAATCTGGGTACACATCAAACAGTTGAGATTGCAGCGGCGGGTAAGGTCCAGAATAATCTCGACGGGGAGGCCGCTGCGTCCGGGATGGAGACTGCGATCCAGGGCGACCCCGAGGAGATTGCGATAGCCCTCATATAAAAAAGTCCTCAGGATCCAGGGCTTTTGTAGGCAAAGGGTGATTGTCCGGCCGAATAAAGACGCCTTGTTGCGCTCCAGGCCAAGCATTTTCCCCAGCGGGGTATCGGTGAAACTCCGCAACTGCACCTGATCGTCCTTTATTTAAACCTCGGGAGTCTTTTGTGCTGCCTGATCGCCGCCCAGGAAAAGTTCCGTCTGGCGAAGGGATTTCCAGCCTGGCCTGGCGCCACCGTTAGGCGAACCGGGACTCTTCTTAACGCTGGACTTGAGGTCCTGAGTAAAAAAGCTCTCTAAGGTTTTTATTATATGATATTCAGGCGAGTCAAGCTGCCTAGACAAGTTTCTTTGGAGGTTTTATGGCAACCGAGCAAATTAGCATTTAATAGGGAAATCCGTAACTTTTAGCGTTTGAAAAATAAAGCCCATCAACTTAAAATTTTTATCAAAGATAAATTTTGTCCTTTTCTTCCCAAGGGGAGATGGAGGTCCCCCCCGGCCCACCTGGCCGCAAAGCCATAGGCTGATGCCACCGCGCCGCTATTTACAGGGGCCGCGGCATTACACCATTGCGGGAATGACAGGCGCGGTTGGATGCTTATAATTAGAGCAGCGTCTTCAATGTTCAAGGTGCAAAATTGGTCTTCTTTATTTATGAACTCTTGGAATTATGCGATGATAGTCCCAAAAAGCGGGGTGTTTTTATTGCACAGGCTGGAAAGCCTGTGCCACCAAGTTTTTTGCAGCCCGGCGAATTATTCGGGCTAACAGATTTTCCATAATTTATCGGTGGGCCCAGGGCCCCTGAGGAACTGTTGCCCAGAGGTTCTGGTCTTATTCTGCTGCCGTCATGAAAACCGTCCCGGTTGCCACTTCGCCCTGGGTTCCCTTCAGCCGTCCAGTTTTCCGGGCCTTATGGATCGCCACCCTGGTTTCCAATATCGGCACCTTTATGCAGAGCGTGGGCGCGGCCTGGCTCATGACCTCGCTGTCCACCTCGGCGGTGATGGTGGCGCTGGTCCAGGCTGCGGCTATTTTTCCCATGTTTCTGCTGGCGCTGCCCGCGGGGGCCCTGGCGGACATCATCGACCGGCGCGGGCTGCTGTTGGTGACCCAGACCTGGATGATGGTGGTTGCGGGGCTCCTGGCCGCCCTGACCCTCCTGGGAGCCACCACGCCCTGGGCGCTGCTGGGCTTCACTTTTCTTTTGGGCCTGGGCGCGGCCATAAATGCCCCGGCCTGGCAGGCCATTGTCCCCGAACTGGTGCCCCGGGCCGAACTGCCCCAGGCCATTTCCCTGAACAGCGCCGGATTTAACGTCTCCCGGGCCCTGGGGCCGGCGTTGGGGGGCGCCATCGTGGCCGCGGCCGGAGCCGGGGCCACTTTTGCCTTGAACGCGGTTTCCTTTCTGACGGTGATCGGCGTCCTGTTCTGGTGGCAGCGGCCAACCAACGACACCGCCTTGCCCGCGGAACGCATGATCGCCGCCATGCACACCGGTCTGCGCTATGTACGCCATTCCCCGGGGCTGCGAGCGGTGTTCTGGCGCACCGGGATTTTCATGTTCTTCACCAGCTCGCTGTGGGCCCTGCTGCCCTTGGTGGTCCGTTATGAATTGGGCGGCGGCTCGGCGGATTACGGCATTCTCCTGGGCTGCTTCGGCGCCGGCGCGGTGGCAGGCGCGGGCTTCATGCCCAAGATGCAACGTCATCTTCCCGTGGAAGTCATTTTGTCGGGCACGACCGTTATCGCCGCGGGCGCCATCGCGGTTACGGCCCTGGTGCCCAACCTGGGGGCCCTGGTGGCGGCCATGATCTTTAGCGGGGCCGCCTGGCTGGTGATGCTTTCCCTGTTCAATGTGGCCATCCAGATCGCGGTTCCGGGCTGGGTCCGGGCCCGGGTACTGGCCGTGTATATGCTGATTTTTGCCGCGGGGCTGAGCGCCGGCAGCGCCGTCTGGGGGGCGGCGGCCACCCGCCAGGGATTGCAGGCGGCCCTGCTCTACTCCGCCGGGGGGCTGGCCTTGGGCCTTTTGGCCGCCCTGCGTTATCGGATTACCCTGGAAGAGGATTTAGACCTGACCCCCTCGCTCCACTGGCCCGAACCCCACCTGATTCTCGAACCCAAACCGGAACAAGGCCCGGTTCTGGTGACCGTGGAATACCTGATTAATCCCCGGAATTACCGGGAATTTGCCCGGGCCATGCGCGCCTTGGGGGTTATTCGGCGGCGCGACGGCGCCATTAGGTGGGGGTTGTTTCAGGATGCCTCCAACCCGGGGCGCTTCCTGGAGACCTTCATCGTGGAAACCTGGCTGGAGCACCGGCGGCAGCACGAACGCATGACCAAGGCCGACCGGAGCATTGAAGACCGGGCTTTTGTTTTTCATACCGGCGGCGACCGGCCCCGGGTCCAGCATTTGCTTTACGCCTACGGCCGGCGGGGGCGGGAGCGGAGAAAATTTATCAGAAGCCTTAAATGACCCGGACAGGGCAATAGCGGGGTTCCGGGGCGGCCGCCGCCGGGTTTTTGGTTGATTTTCCCGCCCAGCCTCATAGAATAAGGCCGAGTTAAGATTACTTTAAAGGAGACCAAAATGCCCGTTTGTCGACCCAAGCTGTTGAAATTTAACCTGATTATCGGCATCGCCCTGTCAATGCTGCTTTCCGGGGTGACCACCGCGGCCCTGGCGGAAGTGGTTCACTTCAAAAAATTATTGCCTTTTGTAGATGTCAAAATCCCCGGCTGGACCATGAAAGGCAAACCCAGCGGCTCCACCCTTAAACAGGGACCCATGAAGATGAGCCAAGTGAGGGCCTCGTTTACCGCCGACGGCAAGAAACTGGAGATCATCGTCATGGATTTCCTCGGCAAGCCCTTCCCCTTCATGATGGGCCAGCACATGGAAATGGAGACCAGCGAAGAAATCGTGCGGACCACCGAGGTGCAGGGTTTCAAGGGTCTGGAACAGTATCACCTTAAGGACAAGGAAGGTGAGTTGAATATCAGGGTGGCCAACCGCTTCTGGGTGAAAATCGACGGCAAGGGGATCGACAATCTCAAGGTCTTGCAAGACGTGGCCCAAAAGCTGGAGTTGAAAAAGCTGGCGGCCCTGGCCAAATAAGGCCCGGAAAAAATCTTAGTGGCGCAACCCTCCGGCCGGCGAGGACCGGAGGCAAAGTTCTGGTCCAGGAAGTCGACATGCTGCGTACGCTGGAACTGTGGGGCTCCCCGCGGGAGCAGGGCCGCCGCCACGGGCAGGCCCTGGGGGCCGACATCCGGGTGCTGCGCCGGGTCCTCTTGAGCTATCTGGCCCGGATCAGCCTGTATGCCGGGGCCCTGCCCTTGCTGGGCCTCCTGAAATGGCTGGCCCGGGGTTTTTTGCCACACATCTCGCCCCCCCTGCGACAGGAGTTGGCCGGGCTGGCGGCCGGGGCGGACCTGGGGCTGGGGAACCTCCTGCTCATCAATGTGGTGGACGACCTGGCCAATAACAGCCCTCGGTGTTCGGCCCTGGCCGCGGGAGAAGGCCGCACCGCGGCGGGGACCTATTTGATGGGGCGCAACCTGGATTACCCGCTGTTTACCGAGGAACTGGCCCGGCTCCAGACCCTGTTTCTCCTGGAGCCCCACCGCGGCCAGCCCCTGGCCTCTTTGGCCTGGCCGGGATACGTGGGGGTGTGCACCGGTATGAACTATGCCGGGGTGGCCCTGGCGCAGCTTTCGGCCATGAGCCGGGAGCGCTCCCTTAAAGGCACCCCGGCAGCGCTGCGCTACCGGCAGGCTCTGCAAGAGGAGGAAACGGTGGAGGCGGTGGCCGCCGGCGTCCTCAAGTTCTCCGGCACCATAGGCAACAACCTGTTGCTCTGCGGGCCGGAAGAAGCTCTGGTGCTGGAGCTGTCGGCCCGGCACGCGGCCAGGCGCGGGCCCCGCCGCGGCCTGATTACCGCCACCAACCACTATCAAAGTCCGGCCATGGCGGGCCTGAAGGGGCGCTTTCCGGCCTGCCCGCCTTACTCGGTGCTTTCTCAGGTTTATTTCTCCGAGGACTACAGCCAGGCCCGCAACCAGCGGCTCCAGCAACTGGCAGTAGAGCGGCAATTGGGGCCGGAGGACCTGCAAAACATCCTGGCGGATGACCAAATCGCCAATGCCGGCACCGCGGTCTGCGCCATCTATGATCCCGCGGCCCGGCTTATGTGGGTGGCCCGGGGCGAGACCCCGCCGGTGAGCCGAGGACCTTTTAAAGCAGTAAAATTATGGGGTTGACCGGGCGGCAACGGGTCGCCGTTAAACTGCCGCGGAAGGCAAGAGCCGGGTGGGTCGGAAGTGAACGACACCCTGTAGCCTTGGGGACAGTGAGGCGATTTGCTATAATTAATTTATGGATAAATGCCGTTTTCACCCGGACCGGGAGGCCGCGGTCCGTTGTCAGAAGCATGAATTTGGCTACTGCCAGGAGTGCCTGGACCTCTGTAAAGCCTGCACCGACCCGTGCATTTACTGCAAGTTCCGCTCCGGCTGCGTCATTTGGGAGCTCTGCCGCAAAGAGGCCAAAAAGCGCTGCCAGGAAGATGACGCGGAGCGGGAAGCCAGCCCCTAAGTTTGACCAGGGCGTGGCGGCCTCGGGTGCCGCCGGCGCAGCTTTAACCCGTTTTATTCATGAACCTTTGCAACTATACGACAACGTTGCGAAATATAAAGATAAAATAAATAGCCCTAAAAAGTAGGGTGTTTTTTGCACAGGCTGGAAAGCCTGTGCCACCAAGTTTTTAAAACCCTACGAATTATCTGGGTTAAGCGACCGACGTCCAGAGAAGCAGAGCCCTGCGCCTTGTAAATTAACTCATTGAAATACCGATCTATTATCCGCGCTTTCTTCCACCTTGCCCCCCGCCGGGGTTTCGGGGTAAGATGGGTTTGAGATTATTTCAACGAGAGGTGCAGCCCGGCGCGCCATAGAACCCTTATGAAAAATTCAGAATTCGTCCATCTCCACGTCCATACCGCCTACAGCCTGCTGGACGGCGCCATCCGGGTAAAAGACCTGCTGGCCCAGGCCCAGGCTTTCGGCATGAATGCAGTGGCCATCACCGACCACGGCTCCCTGTTCGGGGTCCTGGATTTCTACCAGAAGGCCACGGCCGCGGGGATCAAGCCCTTGCTGGGGTGCGAGCTTTATGTGGCCCCCGGCTCCCGCCAGGAAAAAACCGGCAAAGGGGACAACTATCACCTGGTGGTCCTGGCGGAAAACAACGAAGGCTACCACAATCTTATCCGGCTGGTCACCCGGGCCCACCAGGAAGGTTTTTATTACCGCCCCCGGGTGGACAAGGAGTTGCTGCAGGAGTTGAACCGCGGCCTCATTGCCCTATCCTCCTGCCTGCATGGCGAAGTCTCCCGGCACCTGTTGAACGAAAACGTGGAGGCGGCGGAAACCAGCGCCCGAAAATACGCTGAAATCTTTAAAGATAGATTCTACCTGGAGGTCCAGGCCAACAACCTGCCGGAGCAGCTTAAGGTCAATGAAGCGTTGCTGAACCTGGGGCCCAAATGGGGGCTGCCGGTGGTGGCCACCAATGACGTGCACTACCTGAGGCCCGAAGACGCCCGGGCCCATGACGTGCTCTTGTGCATCCAGACCGGCAAGACGGTCAATACTTCGGGCCGCATGAAATTTCAGACGGACCAGCTCTATTTCAAGAGCCCCGAGGAGATGGCCCAAGCCTTCCCCTACCCCGAGGTGCTGGCGGCCTCGGGGGAGATTGCCGCCCGCTGCCAGGTGACGCTGGAGCTGGGCACCTATAATTTCCCGGTCTTTCCCGTGCCTGAAGGCGAGAGCATGGATGCCCTGATGATCCGGGGGGCCAAAGCCGGCCTGCAGGAGCGCCTGGCGGCTCCCTCCACCCACCCGCGCCTGGCCGAGGCGGACTACTGGCAGCGCCTGGAATACGAAACCGATATCCTGGTGAAGATGGGCTATGCCGGCTACTTTCTGGTGGTGGCGGATATCATCAATTACGCCCGTAAGCGCCAGATTCCCTTGGGTCCGGGGCGGGGCTCGGCCGCGGGCAGCCTGGTGGCCTACGCCCTGGGCATCACCGACCTGGACCCCCTGGCCTACGGCCTCTTTTTTGAACGCTTCCTAAATCCCGAGCGCTTAAGCCCCCCGGACATCGATGTGGACTTCTGCTACGAACGCCGGGGGGAGATCATCGAATACGTCTCCAAGACCTACGGCTGGCCCAACGTGGCCCACATCACCACCTTCGGGAGCATGAAGACCCGCCAGGTAATCCGGGACGTGGGCCGGGCCCTGGAAGTGCCGTACCCGGAAGTGGACAAGATCGCCAAGCTGGTGCCGGAGAAGCTCAACATCACCCTGGAGCAGTCCCTGGCCGCGGAGCCGCGGCTGCGGGAGCTCCAGGACAACAACCCGGTGGTGGCCGACATTTTGGCGGTGGCCAGGGTCCTGGAGGGCCTGCCCCGCCACGCCTCCACCCATGCCTCCGCGGTGGTCATCGCGGACCGGCCCCTGATCGAGTACCTGCCGCTTTACAAGGGCAGCAAGGGGGAGCAGGTCACCCAGTTCGACATGAAAGGCGTGGAGAAGGTGGGCCTGGTGAAGTTCGATTTCCTGGGCCTGCGCACCCTGACGGTGATCAACCAGGCGGTGCGCCTGATCCGGCGCAGCCACGATCCCGATTTCGATATCCGCACCATTCCCCTGGATGACCCGGCCACTTTTGCTCTCCTGCAGGAGGCCAACACCGCCGGGGTGTTCCAACTGGAAAGCACGGGCATGCGCTTGCTCATGGCCCGCCTTAAGCCCACCGGGTTCGAAGACATCATTGCCCTGGTGGCCCTTTATCGCCCGGGGCCCATGGAGAGCGGCATGCACGACGATTTCGTGCGCCGCAAGCATGGCGAGTCCCGGGTGGAATATTTTTTGCCCCAAATGGAACCCATCCTGAAGGAGACCTACGGGGTCATTCTCTACCAGGAGCAGGTGATGCAGATCGCCGCGGCGGTGTCCGGCTTTTCCCTAGCGGAGGCCGACCTGCTGCGCCGGGCCATGGGCAAAAAGGACCCCGCGGTGATGGCGGCCCAGCGGGACCGGTTTGTTTCCGGGGCTGCCGCCAACGGGGTGCCCAAGGGTAAAGCCAATGAACTGTTTACCCTGATCGAAAAATTTGCGGGCTACGGCTTCAACAAGTCCCACAGCGCCGCCTACGCCCTGGTGGCCTACCAGACGGCGTATCTCAAGGCCCATTATCCTCTGGAGTTTCTGGCCGCGGTGCTCAACAGCGAAATCCACAATACCACGGCCATGGCCAAGCACATCATGGAAGCCCGGGAAGAGGGCATTGCGCTGTTGCCGCCGGATATCAACCGCAGCGACCGGGATTTCACCGTGGAAAACGGCAAGGTCAGGTTCGGCCTGGCCGGGGTGAAGAACGTGGGGGTGGGGGCCATCCACGATATCCTGGAGGCCCGGCGGGCCGGCCCCTTCCAGAGTTTTCGGGACGTGCTGGAGCGCATCAATCTGGGCAAAGTGAACCGCAAGGTCCTGGAAGCCCTGATCCAGGCCGGGGCCTTTGACAACCTCCAGCCCCGGCGATCCCGGCTCATGGCGGGCCTGGAAGGAGCCCTAGAAAAGGTCAGTAACCAGAAGCGCCTGCTGGCTACCAAACAGATGTCCATGTTCGGCGGCCTCCCGGAAGCCCAGGAAGACGACTGGCTGCCGGAAGCCCAGCCCTGGGACAAGTCCATGAAACTGGCCCGGGAAAAGCAGGCCCTGGGAGTTTATGTCACCGGGCATCCCCTGGATGCTTACCGGAGTCGACTGAAAGCCCAGATCAAGATCACCACGGCTGATCTGGCCGACGTCCCAGATTCCCAGGAGGTAACCCTGGGGGTGGTGGTGACCTCTCTCAAGGAAAAATCCACCAAAAAGGGGGGGCGGCTGGCCATCCTGACGTTGGAAGACCTGGCGGGCAGTGTGGAGGCGCTGGCGTTTTCGGAAATCTTTGAGCGCAACGCCCCGCTGTTCACCCAACCCAGCCTGCCCCTATGGTTCAAAGGGCACGTGGTGCAGGAAGAAAAGGGCCCCAAACTGGTGGCCCAGGAGATCGCCCCCCTCCAGACCGTGCTGGAGCGCGGGCCCGAGAGGCTGGACCTGCACCTCCAGACCAATGGCCTGACCCGGGAGCAACTGGTGAAATTAAAAGAGATCCTCAGCCGACATCCGGGGCCGGTTCCGGCCTTCCTCCACTTTTTGCATTCGCAAAACGAGGCCACCCTGGCCCTCCCCCGGGAACTGACCCTGGCGCCCTCGGCCGAGCTGACTGAGGAAGTCAACCGGCTCTTCGGCTACCCGGCTTTAAGTCCGTAGTACGGTTTTGGAAGGGCCTCTGGCAAAATTCTTTTTCGGCCAAAATCTTAACAAGTTGCAGCCATAATGTTCACTGGCAAGCCTGGGGCAGCACCGGGGACAGCCTGCGGCTGGATGAGACCAAGTCGCAGTCGATAAACGCTGAATCGTAAAAGCAGCATTTGCGTTTGCGCCAACGATCAAGGGCGGACACATGGGTCCGCCCCTACAGAAAATTGTCGTTTGACTTCGACTGGTATGAAATTTGATATTTGCAGGATGCTCAGGGTCAGGGAATTACCGAGATGGGGTAATGCAGCAGATTTCCCGGCAATTTTCTTGTGCAATAGTCCTAAGATGTATACAATATTGAAAAAGCGTCTTTGAAAATTGTTTACAAAAGCACCATAGACTAAGGATGGTGGCCATCGCAATGTCCCAGTACGCTCACCCTAATCGTTTGATGCTCCTGCGCCTGGTCAATGCAGGTGGCCGCCGGT
>JARRQO010000066.1:0-9095 GCA_037381685.1 Deltaproteobacteria bacterium
GCTATCGCCAATCGCCTCCTGCAATGCCAGATGGCCCGGAAGGATTGGAGCCAGGCCTTGAAAATCATGGAAAAAGATCGGGATAAGCCCGGCGCGCCCTTAAAGATGGCCAAGATTTATCTCCTGCGCCATCAATTTGAGGGAGTCAAGGCCACGGTGGCTAAGATTCCTACGGATACTCCGGACTATGCCCAGGGGCTTCTCCTGCTGGTCCGGGCCTGCCGGGGAGAACATAACTATAAGGAGGCCATGGCCGCCCTGGCCCGATTGGCTGGCAGGATTCCCCGGATAGACTACCTTATGGAAAAGGCCAGGACCATGGAGGGCATGGGGGATAAAGGGGCGATTACGGTCTACCAGGAGATTATTGCGCTGAAACCCGGTTCCCAGGCCGCCAAGATAGCCCTGGCCCGGGAAGCGCGCGCCCGGGGTAACTGGGGCGCGTCCTATAAGGCTTTTGCCCAGGCCCTGAAAGACGCGCCCCAGGATATCGAATTACTCAATGAATTGGAAGATGTTCGTCAACACTTGCGGCCCGAGCTGGCCTCCCGGGGGTTTCCCGGCACCCATGGAGAACGCCATCCCGAAGAGGCCCAGCGCCCCTTGCAATTCTCCGAATTCGGGCGCGGGCCAGGAAGCTTGGGTTTCAGCAATTATTTGCCGGCTTTTGTCTCTGATGTGTTGCCCATTGTCCAACCTGAGTCACTCTATTTCACCGACACCAACGGACTCCACGGCGGCCTTGTGCGGATCGGCGGCAGTTTTTGGATCACCAAGGTGTTTCCGGCCCAATTCGGTGCGGAATTTCGGCAATATTCTCAGAATACCCGGGGGGTCAAGGAGGGAACTCTCGACCTAGGCCTAGATGAGGTTTACGGTCAGGAGACCAAAGCGTCCAGCCGCCTGCGCCGGGCTGAGGTCAGTCTGGGCCTGGGGCCCCTGGCGGTATCTGACCGCCTGAAGCTTAGCGGCGAAATTATCTTGCGGCGATACTGGAAACGGGATGACCTTACCGTCGGCCAGCAGGGCCAGTACACCATACCCGGGTACTGGAACAAGACTCACACGGTCTTCATTCTGCCCCAGACCATTACTAACGTTAACCGAAGCATGAGAATTGCCCAGAAGGATAATTGGAACCGTCTTTTGGGTTCCCTGAAGTTGGGCTTTCCCCTCGGCCCCCGTACTGATGCCAGTTTAAGGTACAGCCGCCGGGATATCTATGATCAGGATTCTTATCTGTTTCCCCGTCTCTATCAGTCAGTGCTCAATCTTACCGAGGCGCAAATCACCACCTATCATCAGGTTGACCTGTCTTATAACCATCAGTTTCGCCCTGGGTTGAATTGGCAGGGCTTTGTGGGGGGCGCTTTCTATTCTGATCAAAACCGACGGCTGACCCTGTACCAGGGGTTGAACTGGCAGGCCGTGCGCCAACCCCGTATGCATCTGGCCCTAACTCCGCATTATTTCCTGGCATCATATGCCCATCGCCACCAGGCCTATTTCAGCCCCAAGACCTATAATGCCATCGGATTGACGGTGGATTTCGACCGGCAGATCTTCCGTCTTCCCACCCTGATCCTCCAGGGAACGGTGCAAGGGGTAGGGGAGCATGGGGATTGGGGCCCGTCCCTCCAGGGCCTGGCTGCCCTGGAATGGGAATTTGTCCAGAACTTTTATATGGACGTGCATGCTTTCTATTTCCGGCAATGGGTGGACGATTATCGGCTCTTTACCGCCGGGGTTTCCTTCCGCTGGCGCTTTTAAAAGATCGGCGAGGGCGGAAGATTGTGAAACATGAGATTATTGCGACGATTCCCAAACCGCTTCACTACAGGCGATCAGAAAATGTTCGGTCTTTCTAAACGGCGTCCAAATTTCGCTCACCGGGGATTCCTCTTCCTGCTGGCCCTCGGTCTTCTGAGCCTGAGCGGTTGCGCCGAGGTCACGCAACCCACCCCCACCGTCCCCCAGATAGAAGCGGCCCAGTTGGCCGCAGCCAAGCGCCATCCATATCTTTCCTGGTCGAGGCAGCGTTGCGCCCGGGTCTTTCTCCGTCTGCTGCCTTATGTGCCCCAGACTCAGGGCCGCACTTATCCCTTCCTGGGTTTTAACTGGTGGGTCACCGCTACCGGTAAAGTGGCGGTAGACCAGGTCTGGTTTCCTTCTCCAGCGGACGAGGCCGAACTGAAACAAGGGAATAAGGTTTTGAAAGAACGCGGTTTGAAGCAAGGAGATATTATTTTAGCAGTGAATAATTGGCCCATTCCCACAGAAGCAGCTTCGTGGGATGAGGCCATAAGAACGATGCGAGATGTTTTCAAAGATGTCTTTTTTGTCTTCCCTCATTATAGTTATCAGCGAAATTCTGGGTCCAGAGGCGTCACCCGTCTGGCTTCCATGTTTTTGCCTGGAGAGCTTCTGCCCGCTATTATGACCGACCTGAAGAATATCGACCTGGAGGTTCGGGGTCGCTATTTTACCGGACCGGTGGAACTTTTGATTCAACGTGATGATCAAAAATATACCACGGTTCTTTATCCCCAGATTTTGCCAGCGGAATACGCGATCTTGGTAAATACCAAAGACAGGTCTATAAATGCCTGCGCCGCGCCTGGACAGATCATCCTGAACCAGCGACTGGTAAACTTCTGTCTTAACGACGATGAGCTGGCCTTGGTTATCGGACACGAGATGGCCCACCAAGTATTGGGGCACATTACCAGGGGGACGTTGCACCGGAAACTGGGACAATTTATAGGGGAGACCTTCACTGCCTTCACCACCTTATCCCTCAATCGCCTCCTGAACTGGAGGCATGCCATGGTGTCGCCGGATGTGCGACGGGTATCCCAGAGTGCGGTGGTGAGCGTCTTTTCCCAGGATAATGAACGGGAAGCAGATATTTATGGCGCCTGGTATGCTTTTCAGGCCGGTTACAATATTGAAAAGGGGGCAGCCATTTGGGAAAGAATGGCCGCGGTGGTTGCACATGATCCCTTTGAAGCCAACTACTTTCTTAATGACCACCCGTCGTCTCTGGAGCGGTTTGTGCGCCTGAAGCTCATTGCCCAATACTTCGAGGCCGGCCGGGCTGCGGAGGTGTTTCTGCAAACTGCGGATTTAAACCGACGGCCGCCGCCTCAGGTTTCCGACCCCATAAATAGTGAGGTCCCGGTTCCGCCACCACCGCCCTCAAGACCTCCCCAGATGGAAGGTTCAGAGGCGGTAGGCTCAATCCACAGGAATCGAGACGGTCACCCAGGTCTCACCGGGGAGGCTGTCTATTCGGAACTCGGCTTCATAGGGGGACAGAAGCCGACGGACCATGAATAGCCCCAGGCCGGCCCGGGGCCCGGCCGGGGTCCGCTTGGTGGTAAAGAAAGGTTCAAAAATCCGGGGTAAATGTTCGGGCGGGATGCCCGCACCGGTGTCGCCGATGCGCAACATAAATCGCCTTTCCCGGCAGGCGGCGGTTACGGTCAAATGGCGGCGCTCCATGCCTTCCATGGCCTCTAAGGCATTATCGATAAGATTACGGAAACTCTGGCTGAAATCGATATAGTGGCCATGGATTATGGGCAGGTCTTCTCCGACATGAAATTCTCTGATGATCCGGTGTTTGAAAACCGGGTTGGTAAGATAGAGTTCCAACTCCTGCTGACAGAGCCGATTGAGATTTAGTTGTGTCTTTTCCTGGGTGTCCTCATGTAGCCCTCGCATGGTCAGGGTTTGGGTAAAGTTTTGCAGCTTTTGGAGTTCGCTCCGGAGCTGACGAAATTTTTCCTGACGGTAGCGACTTAAGGTAACCAACTTTTCGGCGCTGGCAAGGGGCGCCTGGGTGAGAAGTTCCAGTTCCTTTTGGGCTTTTTGCTCCAAGAGATCCAGTTGGAAAGAGAGGACCTGCAAAGGGGTATTCATCTGGTGGACGACACCCAGACAGTAGCGGCCCACACTGGAATGACGATAGAATTTGACTAACTCCCTGAAGCTCCGTTCCAGGGGCTCAGGATTTCCTAAGTAATCTGATGGCGATTTGGACAGTGCGAGGGAGTGCCAGGGCTTCGAGGATACCTCGGGCCCGGCTCCACTCGGGTCTTTCCGGAACTTGGATGTCCTCAATCTGTCCATCGAATTATTTTTCATAGCATAGCCTATCCTTATTCCCGGCCCGGTCTTATCTTTGAAAACCCTTGCCCTTTAACTTAACAGGCTTATCGGTAGATTCTCGGGGAACATGAATCCTTAATGATGAATCTCTAAATTCAGAGCCTTCAGCCACGCTTGACAACGGCCCGGTAATTCTTAACTGTACAGGTGAGAAAGCTCTAGTAGGAAGATGAGCTGCACCTGCAGGTGGAGGTTCCGGCCGCAACCGGAAACAAGCTGTACTTAGCCCTCAGACCCATAAAATTTAAGCGAACCAAAGTTTGCATTCCAAACTATCCTGATGAGGTGACCCTATGATTAAAAGAGAGGTATGGTACTTTTTGGGTGTGGGCCCACAAAACACTCCGGCCTGCCTGGACCTGATGGAAAAAGCCGTGGTTGAAAAGTTTCGCCATTTTGTGGTGGCTTCCACCACCGGTGATTCGGGAGCCCAGGCCGCCCGGCGTCTGCAAGGCAAAGACGTTAACCTGGTGGTGGTAGGACACTCCGTCGGCTTTAAAGGCCCCAACCTCGACGAATTCCAAGAAGAGCATTACCAGGAAATCACCCGACTGGGCGGAAAGGTGCTCAAAGCCACCATTCTCACCCACTCTCTAGAAACGAGCCTGGCAAACCAATTTAAGGGCAGCGAGCCCACCTTACTCATCGCCAACACCTTGCGACGCTTAGGGCAGGGTACCAAGGTGTGTTGTGAAATCGTCATGGAGGCCGTAGATGCGGGCCTCATCCCCGAGGGGGAAGAAGTAGTGGCCATCGGCGGCACCGCCCGAGGCTGGGATACTGTGGCAATTCTCAAGAGCGCCGCGTCCAAGCGGTTCATGCAGCTTTCCGTCCTGGAGATCTGGGGCAAGCCCCGGGTTTAAACCGAAAAGGGCCTGATTACCTGGTACAAGCGGCCCCACCTTTGATCTGACATCGTCAGGTATTGCTGCGCGGCTTCAAAAAGTCTCCGAACTTTAGGAAAATTTATGGTGGCAGAGCCTTCTCTCCATCGGTTCTGCCATTTCTATCTCCCCTTATCCAGCCTTGCAGGCCTGATGATCAAAAAGGAATATTCCCCTCATTAATCCTTTCAGGCCTGGGCGGTTCCATATATTGTCTGGGTTCACCATCAAGCCAGCCCCCCAACATCTCCAGATTCTTGGCGATGATGTCGGTGGTGTAATGCTTCACCCCATCTTTCTCGTAGCACCCGTACTCAATGCGGCCCTCGATCATTACTTGCTTTCCCTTGGCGAGATATTGGCCGCAAATTTCCGCCAGTTTGCGCCATACCACTATGCGATGGCACTCGGTCTTTTCCTGCTTCTGTCCCTCTTTGTCGATGAACTTCCAGTGGGTGGCCAGAGTAAATTTAGCCAGCGGCGTCCCTGAAGGCGTATAGTTGAATTCAGGGTCCTTACCCAATCTACCGATTAACATCACTCTATCTATTCATGAGAACCTCCTAAATGCCTATCGGACAAGGTGAGCCAGACCCGTCAGATCTGGGACAAGGTCACCAGCATCAGGGCCAGCCCCAATACGGCGCTGCTGTCGACATAAAAACTTTCCACCTCGAAAACCTTAGCTCCCCAATAAAACAATGCCCCCGCCACCGTCAGGACCGCTGCGCCACTTAAAAACCATCCTGCCATGTCTCTTTCCTCCTTTTATCCAAGAGATATGCAAAGCGCGGACCGAAGGGTTCAGTGTAGGGAATTTTTTCAAGAATTGAGCCCTGGGAGTCAAGCAGGGCCAGTATTTGCGGCAAGTTTATCGGTATCGCAAAAAATTTAGACTGATGGAGTTGGACCGGTATCCGGGAACAGCGGTTTGCAAGAGTATTTACTTAGAAAGATTCCGGGGAGGTTAAGTATAGACTTGCGGGTATCAAGTATTCTTCTCAAGTTGACAGGGGAGCAGGTAGTGGCTATAAGGTGGGAAAGGATTTTCCCCATGGCCCAAGAATCCCGCGTCCTTTATCTCATTGACATCAGCTCTTATTTTTATCGGGCCTTTCATGCCTTGCCGGCTTTGTCCAACTCCCGGGGGCTACCTACTAACGCCACCTATGGGGTGACCAACATGCTCCTCAAGGTTATCCGTGAGCGGCAACCTCGGCATCTGGCCTTAGTGTTCGACGCCAAGGGTCCCACCTTTCGGCATAAGATATATAAGGAATATAAGGCCCACCGCCCCCCCATGCCGGAGGCTTTGGCGACCCAGCTGCCCTATATTCAGAAAATTATTAATGCCTTGCACTTGCCCTCCCTGATATATGAAGGCTATGAAGCCGATGATCTTATCAGCACTCTGGTGCGGCGGGCCCGGGAGCAGGGCTATGAGGTGGAAATCATTTCCGGGGATAAGGATCTTTTGCCGCTGGTGGCCGAAGGGGTGGACATGTGGGATCCCATGAAGGGAGTGCGGTATGATCCGGCCGCCATTCGGGAGAAATATGGGCTTGCCCCCGAGGAATTGGTGGAAGTGCGGGCCTTGGCGGGAGACGCCAGCGATAATATTCCCGGGGTGCCGGGCATCGGGGAAAAAACGGCGCTCAAATTGATCGGCAGATTTCACAATCTGGAAAATCTGCTGGCCCGGGTAAATGAACTTAAAGAAAAGGCGGTAAAAGCGCGATTACAGGAACATGCTGAGTTGGCGCGGCTCAGCCGGCGATTGACCGAACTCGAGGCGCAGGTGCCTTTGGAAGTGGATTTAGAGGCGCTTACTCCGGGTCCGCCGGACCGGGAAGCTCTCCGCCAATTGTTTGTAGAATTGGAATTCACCAAGTTGATCAAGGACTGGGCATTCGATTCCCAACCCCGGTCTGCCTGTTGGATGGTGCAAGGTCGTGAGGATTTGGACCGGTTGGCACGGGCCGTGCAGAGCACAGGGGTGTTGGGTCAATGTTTCGTCACCGGCGAACAGCATCCGGTACTGGCTGAGATCGCCGGAGTGGGGGTGGCCTGGAAGAGGGGGGAGGCCGCCTACATTCCGTTGACTGCGGGAAAGACCGGGGATGCTGTTTGGGAGAAACTGGGCCTGCTCTGGGGGTCGGCTAAAATTGCCAAAGTGGGACCGGATCTCAAAAGCGCCTTGCTCTCGGCCCAGCGCTTGCGTATCGATTTGCGAGGGGTCAGCGGCGATATTCTGTTGGCGTCATACCTCCTTAACCCGGCCCGGTACGAGCAGACCTTGGAAAATGTAGCCCTCCACTACCTGGGGCTTAACCTGCCGAGCCCCCGGGAATTAGCGGGACGACCTACCACCGCGGCAAGGCTGGACCGGGATTTGGCCTGTCAATATGCCGCGAACCGGGCCGAGGTGGCCCTCAGCCTCTGGCCTTTGCTTAAAGACGAACTGCAACAAGAAGGGCTTTGGGATCTCTATGAGGGGCTAGAATTGCCGCTGGTGAGGACCTTGGCGGGGATGGAGGCCCGGGGCATTCTTCTGGATCAGGATTTTCTCCGGGGCTTTGGCCAAGACCTGGAAGCGGCCATGCAGGTGCTGGAACAAGAGATTTATGCCTTGGCGGGTGAGGAATTTCTCATCCAGTCCCCTCAGCAGTTGGGCCGTATCTTGTTTAAGAAAATGAAGCTCACCCCCCAAAAACGGACTCGGGGCAAAACCGCCTACTCCACCGATGTGGAAGTACTTCAGGCCCTGGCGTCAGAAAGCCCCATTGCCGCCAAAGTCCTGGAGTACCGCAGTATGGGCAAGCTCAAATCAACTTATATAGATGCCCTTCTGAAGCTGGCGGACCCGGCCACCGGCAGGGTCCACACCACGTTTTTGCAGTCGGTGGCGGCCACGGGGCGCTTGAGCAGCAGGGACCCCAATTTACAGAACATCCCGGTCCGAGGGGAATTGGGGGGACAGATTCGCCAAGCCTTTGTGCCGGAACCCGGCGGGCTGTTTCTCAGCGCGGATTATTCCCAGATGGAACTGCGGATTCTGGCGCATTTTTCGGAGGACCCCGGTCTCCTCAAGGCCTTCAGGGACCAGATCGATATCCATCGCCAGACTGCGGCGGTGGTATTCGGCATCCACCCGGAACTGGTGACCCCGGATATGAGGCGGCAGGCCAAGGTGGTCAACTTTGGCATTATTTACGGCATGAGTGCCTTTGGCCTGGCCAAGCAACTGGGGGTGGGCAATCGCCTGGCCAACGAGTTCATCCAGCGCTATTTCGCCAAATACTCCGGGGTCAAGGCCTACCTGGAGGAGACCTTGCAACAGGCTCGGGACCAGGGCTGGGTGACCACGCTACTGGGACGCCGGCGCCAGACTCCGCAGGTTAAGAGCAGTAACCGCATTGTTCGCCAGGAGGCGGAACGCAGCGCCATAAACACGCCGCTCCAAGGGACTGCCGCGGATATCATCAAAAAAGCCATGTTGGAAGTAGAGGCGGCCTTGCAAAAGGAGAGCCTTTCCGGACAGATGCTCCTGCAACTCCATGATGAACTCTTATTGGAAGTGCCCCACAAGGAATTAAGGGAAACGGCGCGACTGGTAAGGCAGGTCATGGAGGGGGTGGTTACCCTAAAAGTTCCCCTAACGGTGGATCTTAGGGTGGGAAAAAATTGGGGAGAGATGGATTTTTATTCAGACAAGGGTGCCACCGGAAGCCTATCTTAATCAATAAAATCAATATGATAAATATTGATATCAAAGCAACTTAGAAAAAAAGTTCTTAATTGGAAAGTTTTTTCTTGATATTTTTCAGTTCATACCTATAGTTAATCAAAACAGGGTTTTAGAATTGCGGTGAACGAGTCTGAGGAAAAAATATCAAGGAGGGTACATTTTTTCTTGATATTTACGCCCCATTGTTATTAAATGTGGGCATCTTACTTACCTTAAACCATCTCTTTGAGAAGGGGGGATAGATGATGAGGAAAGCTTTGGTAAGGAAAGGCTTTGCATGGGCCATTCTC
>JARRQO010000067.1:0-9052 GCA_037381685.1 Deltaproteobacteria bacterium
TCCGCCTCAGCGCTAAAGGCCAGCCGGCAGGGGCGCGCCGCGCTTGCCTCCTGAAGCAAATCCGGGGGGAGCCACCGTTCTTCTTCGGGGTTGGCCTCCACCCGGAACTGGTCCCCTTCCAGTTGCTGCAGCGCGCCGGTAAGCGCCCGGCGCAGCCAGTCCCGGTAGTCGGGGGTGTGGCGGAAGGCCAGGAGGCGGTCATGGGCCAGGGCGAATATTTCGTTTAAAGCCGTTTCCTTGAGGTGGGAGGTACGGCGCTTGCTTTCCAGTTCGGCCCGATCAATGCGACTGGTGGCATCAAGAGTGGCCTGGCCTTCGATTTCGGCCCGGGTCCGGGCGAGGACCTCCTGGCGGCGGGCCTCGGCTTCGCTTACGCGGCGGTCCGCTTCCTGCCGGGCCCCGGCCCGGATTTTGTCAGCCTCCTCCCCGGCCTGGGTGGTGATGGCCTGGCAGAGGAGCTCCACCTGGTCATAAAGGGGCATAAGTTAAACACCTTCCTGGGGGTGGGCCGTTAAACCCCGCCCCGGAAGCGGGCGCCCCCGCAAATGCGCCCCTACAGAAGCCGGAAAGGCTCATTTGGGAATCCCCATGACGGCCCGGAGACGGTCCAGAAGCGGCGGGCCGCCGGGCAGTGGGCCTTTCAGGTCAGGAATTTCCAGGATCAGGGGAGGACGGCCCTCCCGCCGGATGGCGTCCACCTCGTTTCGCATCTCCCGGGCCACGCGTTCGGTGATCAGCACCAGTCCCACTTCGGGGTCAGCCCGGCTTTGGGCCAGCAATTGCCGGGCTTCCGCGGCAGCGTCCGGGGCGCCGCCGGGAATCCCGGCCAGCGCGAAGGCCAGCAGGGTGCGGGCATCGGCAATGACGAAAAAGCCCCGGTCTTTGATGGCGCACCTCCTTGAAGCAGGGCTCAGGGTTAGGGGCCAGGGGTCAGAAAAGACTTTGGCCTAACCTAATTTTCCTTTGGCCTTACTTCGCCGATTTCTATCCCCTAATCCCTGGTCCCTGACCCCTAAACCCGTCCCAGAATCATGATGGCCACGATGAGGCCGTAGATGGCCAGGCCTTCGGCCAGGCCCACGAAGATCAGAGCCCGGGCGAAAAGTTCTGGTTTTTCGCTCATGGCGCCCATGGCCGCGGCCCCCACTCCCATGACCGCCACTCCGGCCCCCAGGACCCCCAGTCCCGCAGCCACGGCCGCGGCCATGTAGGCCCATTTTACCACCTCCGGGGAAGGCGCCGCCCCGGTTTGAGCCCAGGCCGCCAGCACCCAGCAGCCCGTGATCAACAAAATGGTTAGCCCCACCCCCACGCCACGCTTCAGGTTGATCATCAGCCTCCCTTTCTCGCCCTAACGGGCCGAAATGAATCGAATCTTGCCGGGCCTGAATTATGGCGGGCAGGGCCCACCTTCCCCTCTCAGGCCTGAACTCTATTACGGCGCTGCGCCCCGCTGTAGGGGTTTGAAGGCCTCTCCGCCTCCGTGGAAAAACTTGCTCATAAATTCATAGTATTCCAGCCGCACGATCTGGATGGAGACCACCAGGCCCTCCAACAGGATAATGACCACGTTGCCGAACACGATGGTGAGCCAGTACACCAGCCCCCCGCCCCCCATGCGGCTCAAGGTGTCCGCCAGGGAAAAAACCGCAATGAACAGACCGGCGTGGGCCAGGGCGAAGGCCGCGATGCGGATAAAGGAAATGGTGTTGGCCACAAAGCGAATGATGCCGTCCACTACTTCGATGATCCCCTCCAGCAATCTGATGCCCCGGCCTTCGGCGGCGGCCTCCGCGGGGGGCGGCGCCAGCCAGAGGCGCTGCAAAATATAGATAATCACCATGAGCAGGGTGACGCCGGTTACCCCCACGGCTACCCAGAAATCCCAGGTGAGCGCCCCGGTGAGCAGGTAGCGCACTCCCAGGCCCGCAATGATCCAGTAAACCAGGGCCGCCAAAAGGCCGGCGGCGGGCAGGCGCGGGGACTTGAGACGCAGGGCGTTGATGAAGCCTAAGATTAGCCCCAGGCTGATGGCCCCAACCCCGAAGAGGATGGCGATCTTGATGAAATAGGTGATATTGTGCATGGGCGAAAACCATAGCGCCGGCAAAAGATTTTCCACCCCGAAGACGCTGCCGTAAAGGAATCCGAAGATAACCGAGGCCACCCCGCACTCCATCAGGATGACGCCGTAATCGGTGTAGCGGAAAAACCGGTGGAAAATGGCGTAGCCCAGGAGAAAGAGCACCGCGCCCTGGCCGACGTCGCCGAACATCAGGCCGAACATGAGCAGGAAGCTCACGGCCAAAAACGCGGTGGGCTCCACTTCGCCGTAGGCGGGGGTGCCATAGGCGGTGGTCAGGCGCTCGAAGGGGCGCAGCAGGTAAGGGTTGTTGAACAGGATGGGGATTTTCAGGACGCCTTCCCGGGCTCCGGGGATGGCTTCGGGGGAGAGGACCTCGACTTCGGCCTGGTCTCCCAATTCCTGGGCCAGGGCCTCTTTAAGCTGATCCACCAGGTTGGCGGGAATCCAGCCGCTGACGAGATAGGCCCGGTCCACCTTGCCGAACAGCACCCGGGCCTTAAGCAGGGTGCGGATCAGGTCGATGCGGTTGCGCAGGCGCACCAGTTCCGGGCCGATGCGATCCCGCAGGAGAACGCGCTGGTTGTCCACCTGTTGCTGGGAGGTTTTCAGGGTCTGAATCTGGCTTTTCAGGTCCGCCAGCACCTTCTCCAGGGAGCCTGCGGCTGTGGGCGGCAGTGACAAGGGCTCAAAAAAGGCGCCCTTCAGGGCCCGGTCCAGGGTCTCCTGGTCGGTGGCCAGTCCCGCGGCCAGGACCAGCACCCGGGCCTCCTCCTGGACCAGGGGGAGCAGGACATGGTGGAGATGCTCCAGGGCCTGTTCCAGCCGGAGGAGATTTTCGCTGGGGAGCCAGCCGGGGGCCAGATAGGCAAAGCGGAGGCCGGCCAGGGTTTGGGGTTCCACCCCGGCGGGCTCCACCAATTCCAGGTTCTGTTGATATTCCTGGAGCCTGGTCAATTTCTCGGAAATTTCCTGGGTCTGCTGGAGCACGGGACTCACCTGGCCCCTGAGGTGGTCCAGCATTTCTTCCAGAGGATAGATATCCTTGGCGGGATCCAGATCCGGGGGAATATCCACCACCTGGGGGCGGATTTCCAGGGCCTGAGCCCAGCGGTCCACTTCTTCGGAGGCTTGTTGATAGCGACTTAAGAGGTCCCGTTCCAGCTCCCCCATGTAGCCCAGTTTGCCCAGGGGGGTTTCCACCAGATTGATGAGGTGCATGATCCGCAGGCGGGTTAAGACCGCAGTGGCCCGGGAAATTTCTTCCTGGGCGACCTGGATATTGACCAGGACCAGGGGCACGGCCTTAAACATAGACCTCTCCGGCCGCCCCGCGCCAGAGCCAGGGCGCCACCCGCTCAGGAGGCAGATTAAGCGCCATCCCGGCAAACAGGGTGATGAGGTTGTCTATTTCCAATTCTTTGAAAAATAGATAGGTCAGGGACAGGCCGATCTGGAACGGCGGCCGGACCAGGTGGTTTTCCAGGGTCGTCATCCAGAATTGCCGCAGACGGGTCTCCACTTCGACCCGGTCTTGAGCTCCCTGAAGCAAATCGATATAGGCCTGCCGGGGCAGGCGGAGGATCATTTCGCCGGTATTGGGGGCAAAGGCCAGGTCCCGGCGGGCCGCAGCGTTTTTGAAGCTGCCGGCCTCAATGAGATACTGGTAGGTCTCTTCGGCAGGGAAGCCATACAGGTCGCGGAAACGGCCGGCCCAATTGATGTTGGTAATGTCAGCCAGGGTGCCCAAAAGGCCGGCGGCAATGCGTCGGTCGGCCCGGGAGAGCTTCTTTAGCCCCTCCCAGAGAGAGTCATAGACAAAGAGATCCAGGGACATTTCCAAAGGAAAAAGGTTGTTTTCCTCGACGAACCGGGGCAGGCCGCGGTTTAAGGGCGACGCCCAGATGCTGGGGGCCAGGGCATCCACCAGCCGGGGGATGGTCCCGGCGCGCAGCAGGTCGGAGAAATTCAAAGGCGACAAGGTCCCCAGAGGCAAGAGCCGCGGCTCGGCCTGAAGGGGGTCCAGGCCCAGGTGCAGGACGCGCAGGACCACCTTAAGATTTTCCGCCTCCAGGCGGTGGCCCAGGTGCCCGAGAAAAAGGGACTCCCGCTTTTTCAGGCCCCGGCGCACCTTGAGGAAGGCCTGGGCCAGGCTGCCGTAAAGGCGGCGGCTCAATTCGGCCTCGGCGTCGGCCCGGCGCCAGTTCCAGCCGGAAAGGGTGGCGCCGTAAGCCGTAGTGTGGAGGTAGCCCACCAAATCTTCCAGGTTCCGGGCTCGGAGGAGATAATGGTAGTCAGCGGCAGAGAGCAAAAAACTCTTGAGGGCCATCACCTTGGCGCTGCCGTAAGCATATCGCCAAATCTTGAAAATCATGTCTCCAACACCCGGGAGACCAGCGCGGCCACCGCTTCGGCTTGGCGGTCGCGGGCCTTACTGGTCAGTTCCTGGACCTGGCGCTCGGTGGCCGCAACAATTTCTTCAGCCCGGGTCTCGGCTTCCTGGAGGATTTCGGTCTGAACGCCCTGGCGCAGCCGGGCCAGCTCCTCCTGGAGTCGGACCTGGACCTCCTGCACCCGGGCGTCGGTCTGGCGCCTGAGGGTCAGGGCCTCCTGTTGAGCCTGGGCCACTTTTTCCTGCCCCTGGCGATCGGCGGCCAGGATTTTTTCCAAATCCGGTAGCATTTCCCCTGTTCAATCCCTCCGGGCCGGTTATTGCTCGGCCCGGCGCGGTGATTAGCATGGCACTGATCTAATTTGATAGTAAATGATTCCAGGTTTAAATAGCAATGGAAATGATGCTTTCCGCCTGGCTTTACATTCGCAGGGCTCTTATCTTATTATGAAGTAACAAAAAACAATGACCGGCAGGACCTGTCGCGAGAGGTTATATGGACGAGTGTATCGCCCTGAGGAGGGAGATGTTAAAAGATCCCATCCACTTGCAGGTGGCGGAAGAAGTGGATTTTGCCCAGGCCCGGGCTTTGGCGGACCGGCGGGCGGCGGAGATCGGCTCCGAACCGATGCTGTTGGCCTGGTACAATGGGCGCACCGGCGAGTTCTCCCCCAAAGTGACCTGCTGTGGGGAAGATAAACCCACCTGGCTCATTTACGCCGAGTCCCGGGGAGGTGACTTGGTGATTGATATCAACGATGAAGCGTATGTGTTTGTCTACCGCAGGGGTGCTTGATTGGTTAAATGCGGCAATTTGATGCTTGACCCATCAATCCCTGGCTATTTTTACCCACGTGGTCGCAGGCCCTGAATTAACCCTTCCCCTCTCCTTTCGAAAAGTCCGGGCCCGTTTCAGGGCCTTTTAAAACCGGGGAATGCGATTCTCAACCCGGGGCACCTCAGTCGCTTGCCTGGCGGGAAATCGATGGACAGGAGCAAGGCGCCCAGGGCCAGAAAAATCCCTCCGGGCAGGAGGGGCAGGATAAGTCTGCCAATCCCAACAGCATCAGCAAGATCCCCTCAGTGAAGGGCGCGGGGCTATCCACCGGGAAGATGGCCCGCTAACGCTGCTCCGGGACCAGGGCGTCAATAAAATGGCAGCGGCCTCGGCCCTGATTTGCGCGGTTTTGGCGCCGGGATCTCCGGTTGGGCCCCAGGAGTCAGGCTCAGATGAGGGAGGGGCAAACCTCGGATGCAGGTGTCAGATTTCGGGGTTCTGGTTCTGGAAAAAATTTAAACCTCGAACTTTGCGCTATCTGCCGAAGTAACCGGTAATGGTGGCGGTGGCCAGGGTCTTGCCCTCCAGGGCCTGTTTGAACGCGGCCAGGCTGGTGTTTTTGCCGAGCTCGACCTTGGGCGCGCTCAGGGCATAGAGGGTGAAGACGTAGGGGTGGTCGCCGCTGCCCGGCGGGGGTTGGGGGCCGCCGTAGCCGATTTTACCAAAAGAATTCTGCAATTCCACCGCACCCGCGGGCATGTTCTTGCCGGACGCGCCTTCAGGCAGGGAAGTGGCGTCCTTGGGGATGTCGATCACCAGCCAGTGCACCCAGTTGTGGGCCACGGGATGGGGGTCCACCGCAGACAAAGCGAAGGACTGGGTGCCGTCGGGCGCGCCGGACCAGGTCAAGGGGACGGAGACGTTTTGGCCGCCCGCGCCGGGCATGACATATTGCACGGGAATTTTACCGCCATCTTGAAAGGCGCTGGATGTAATCTGCATGGCTGGTCCTCCTGAGCCGTATGCGGCGGTTAAGGTAAGAATTAGGGCGAGGAAACACACTGAGGTTAGGAGGCGATGCATGGGAATACCTCCTTATCGGTTTTGGGTTTTACAAACTAGTGCAGCCGCAGGCTTTAATCTGCGCCGCCCAGGCTGGAAAGCCTGTGCTACCCGATATTTTTGGAGGCCCGGCCTTCCAGAAATTTTTTCAGGGCCACTGCGGCGTTGTGTTCCTCATCTTTGGAGCCGTACACCAGGGTGATCCTGCCCTGGCGCAGCTTATCTTTGAGAAGGTTGACCGCCTCCGCCCGGCCCGCCAGCTCATCCCAATAGCGCCGGCAAAATTCTTCCCATTTGGCCGGGTCGTGGCTGAACCACTTGCGCAACTCGGGGCTGGGGGCGATGTCTGGGAGCCACAGGTCCACGGCCGCGTCGGCTTTTTTCACCCCCCGGGGCCAGAGGCGCTCCACCAGGACCCGGAAGCCGTCATGCTCGGAGGGCGGTTCATAAGCCCGCTTCAGGGAAAGGACCCGTTCTTCTGGGGATTTGGCTGTCATTGCGTCCCCGGCTGGGCGCCAAACTTTGGCGCGCCCCTACAAGACAATTTTGAGCACACCCTAATATTTTAAAAGATCATCATTTTTGCCGGGGTCTCAAGGGAAAAATTCAGAAAAAATTTGTGGGAAAAGGAAAAGGGCTATTGGGCCGCAGCCCGAAAGGGCCAGCCTTTAAAAAAATTTAATTGGGCGCGGGAATCAGGAATCGTCCAGGCGCGCCTTGATAAAATCCACCCACTTGGTTTCGGGGTCCAGCTCCAGGTAGCGGCGCCAGTGCTCCCGGGCCCGGTCGTTACTTCCCAGGGCTTCCAGGACCATGGCCAGATTGAAGTGGGCGTCGGCAAAATCCGGCTTCGCTTGAATGGCCATTTTATAAAAAAGCACCGCGGCGTCGATCTCTCCCTGACCTTCCAGGAGGTTGGCGAGGTTGTAATTGCCTTCCGCGTGATCCGGGTTGATGGCCAGGGTCTGGAGGTAGCGGGTGGCCGCGGCGGTTTCGGAGCCCGACAGGTAGAGGATGTTGCCCAGGTTCACCAGGGCATCCACGTGATCCGGGACCATTGCCAAAATCTTTTCGTATTTCTCCCGGGCATCGGACAAATGGCCGGCGTCCTCATCTTCCAGGGCCTGGAAGAATAATTCTTCACAAGTTTCCGTAGCCAGGGTTACCCGGGCGCTCTCTTCCCCAGAAAAATTCAGGCAGAGCTGACCCTCGGGGGTGTAGCGGCGGCGGTTCTTGCCCAAAATGAGCTGGTTCCGGACCAGGGAAATCCGCACTTCGGAGAGGGGCTGCTTGAGACCGGGCATGATCTGGCGCAGTTTTTCCACGCACTTGCTGATCCTGCGCAGGGACACGCCTTGCCGGCGCAGGTCCCGGACCGTGCGGAAGGCCACCAGGCTCTGGAAGTCGAACCAAAGACGGCCCCGGTCTTTTTCCGCATGACTAATGAGACCCTGCCGGTCCCAGTTGCGGATCTGGCTTTCAGAGATGCCGGTGAGCTTCGACACCTCCTGCTGGTCATAGAGCTCTTTCACTCGATGAGCCTTATGAAGGCCGGGGCCCGAAAATGTCCCCGGGGAGTCTCTTCCTGAAAGGTCACCTCGCAGCGCAACTCGGGCTTAACCCAGAAAATTTCCCGGGGCGTCTCATCCAGGGTTACGGCCGGGGATGTTTGTTCGAGCGCCTTCAGGCGCGCCTTGAGCTCCCGCAACTCCGTGGCGTTGAAACCGCTGCCCACCATGCCTCGGAATCGCCAGCGCCCCTGCTCCTGGGTGGCCAGGGCCAGGGAGCCGAAAGTCTCCCGGCGCGCCCCCTGCCCTTGGGAGTATCCCACGATGAAGCAGACAGTCCGGCTCCGGGGCTTGATTTTAAGCCAGTAGCGTGAGCGCTTGCCCTCCAGGTAAGGGCTGTTAAGGGCCTTGGCCATGACCCCTTCCAGACCCTGATCCACCACTTCCCGGTAAAAAGAGCGGCCCTGGGCCTCGATATAGCCGGATTCCATCAGGTGCGCCGATTCTTCAAGGAGGTCCGCCAGGATTTCCTTGCGCCAGCTTAAGGGAAGGTGCAGGCACTTTTCATCATCCCGGTAGAGCACGTCAAAAACGATGTAGGTGGCCGGCAGCTTTTGGGCCACCAAGCCGATTTTCAGGGGGTCGGCCACCTGCTCCCGCTGTTGCAGCTTGCGAAAATCGGGCCTCCCCTGGGCCAAAACCACCAGTTCCCCGTCAAAAATGGCGTTTTTTGCCTTAATCTGCCGATGCAGCCCGGCCAGGTCCGGGTACCGATGGGTGATATCCTGGAGCCGCCGGTTTTGCAGACGGATGGCGCCATCGGCAACGAACAGTATAGCCCGGGTGCCGTCCCACTTGATTTCAAACAGGTGCCGGGGCGAGTCAAAGGGCGGCGAGCTGTAGGCCAGCATCGGCGCGATCCTTTCCGGGAGCTGGGAGCCACGAGCCGTGAACCGTAAATCCGGGGCAGAGACCATCATAATTTTAATTCAAGATCAAAGCCGGAAAGCCTGTGCCACCCATAGGTTTTGAACAACTGCTTCGTGCTCACTGCTTACTGTTCATTTTCACTAGGCCCGCTGCCGCTTTTTCTCTTTGCCCGCGGCCCGCTGGCCGGCTCGAGCCATGTCTTTTTTGGGCGCGGTGCCGGTTTTGGTGGCCGCTACGCTTTTTTTGAGGGCCTCCATGAGGTTGATGACCTTTTCCCGCTCCACCTTGGGTTCCACGGC
>JARRQO010000068.1:0-5299 GCA_037381685.1 Deltaproteobacteria bacterium
GCCAGGGTTGGGCCCAGGCCGGGACGGTCAAGACCATTAACAGCATAAATATAGGGGCAATTTTCACCATGGGTTTCCTCCTGGGGAATTTCTGGCATAAAAGGGCCGGGCGAGAACTGGGGAACAAAAATTGTGTTGCTTAAGGGAGGTTCGGCAGGTCTGCCCGTTGGGTGGCTGACAATAAAGCAGCTAGTATGGAAGTTCAGGGTGAGTGTATAGCATTTATCTTAACGGCGCGCAAGGTTTTTTGGCATTGGTTCGTTAAAAAATTTTGAAGTAGGTTGCTGGCGGGAATATAAAAATAGCGCCATATTAAGCTTGGCCGACCCACCTAGGTGGCGGTTTGGAAAGTCAACGGCCCGCACTGCCTGGAGGTAACCTATGTCGGAACCCACGAAGGAGCAGATTACCAAAGACTTTGCTGAAGTTTGCCGGCGTTATCAACTGCCGGCTGACAAAATCAGCCGGATTCAGGAGGCCGTATCGATCATCCTGGGGGCCGAGGCTGAGACCCTTTCCCTGGAGGAAGTCTTTCCTGACCTGCATCCCGGAAGCGCCATTCGGGGCTTGCGCTTGCGGGAAGGCTTAACCCAGGAGCAACTCGCCCGCCTTCTAGGGGTCAAGCGCACCAATCTCTCCGAAATGGAGAACGGTAAACGCCCCATCGGCAAAAACATGGCCAAACGCTTAGCCCAGGTCTTGAAGACGGATTATAAGGTTTTTCTTTGATCTTCTGGAAATGTAGGCGATGTCGAAATATGAATGAATCGGTTGAATGGTGCGCGGGGCTCATTTTTGGCTGCTCACGTTTTTTCAATCATTCTTTGTTTTTTTCTGGTGGGGGAAGATTGACGATTATTTTTGGTTGCGCTTGCTTGAGTGCAATTATCTCATTATCTTTTGTTATATTTTCCACTTGCAATTTTGCAATTTTCCTATGAAGCCTAAGATTCTCTCTTTCCAGTTCTACAATATACATTGAAAGTTCAGGATCGGCCCCTTTGAGTTTTTTTGTACTCTCTCTTGGTCGGGTCATAGCCTTTCCCCATTTGCTTTTCTACGGCTCCAACACCACCTTCAATGATTCCCCGGCCTCGGCCACAATCTTGAACCCGGCCTGGATCTGCGCCAGCGGCAAAACCTGGGTGATGGTGTCTCTGACGTTGATTTTTTGGGTGGCGATGAGCTCCAGTGCGGCCTCCAGGTCAGCCGGGGCGGCCCCGTAAGACGTGGTTACGGTGAGTTCATTGCGCCAGAAATCGGGGATGGGGATGGCAATGTCCCGGTTGGGGATGGCGAAAAAGAGGATGATGCCTTTTTTATCGACGCAGCGGAAGGCCTGCTCCACCGCGGGGTAAGCCCCGGTGCAGACGATGACCCGCTCCGCCTTCAGGTTGATATCCTGAGACCCGTCCAGCACCACATCGGCGCCGAACTCCTGGGCCTTTTCCCGGCGATACTCATTGATATCGGTGGCAATCACCCGGGCGCCGGTTAGCTTGGCCAACTGAATATTCAGGATGCCGGAGATGCCGCAGCCCAGAATCAACACGGTATGATGGTTCCGGATGTCAATGAGCCCCAGCCCCCTGACCCCGCAGGCCAGGGGCTCGATCATGGTGCCTTCGAGATAGGACACCTGATCCGGCAGGACATACACCCCATAATCCACATTAATTTGCGGCACCCGGACAAATTCGCTGTAGCCGCCGGGATCGTAATTGCCTTGGTGCAAGGTGTCGCAGGCGGTCTGATTATCTTCCCGGCAATACTTGCAATCCTGGCAAGGCACGTGATGGCTGACGAACACCCTTTGCCCGGCATGGTACCTGTCCGACTGAGATTCCACGATGTCGCCGGCGATCTCATGGCCCAGAATCCGGGGCGCCTTCTTAATGCGGTACCATTCCATGACATCGGTGCCGCAGATGCCGCTGGCCCGGACCTTGACCAGGATTTCCCCCGGCCCGATTTGCGGAACCGGGATTTCCTCCAGCCGAATATCCTTGTTGTGATAATACTTAGCTACCAGCATAAAATTTACGAGGAGTTCAAGGTTCGCAGGCCGCAAAGCTTCTGGCAAAATTTTGCTTTGAGATTCTGAGGCTCAAAATCCACCCCTAATTTTGCCAGGGCCTCCATTAACCTTGAACCTTGAACTATTTTATTTTTCCTTGGCCTTCTTAAAAATCTCGTGAGCCTGCTGGGGCGAGGCGTTATCATGCACAATCGCCCGTAAGGCTTTGGCCATAGCCGCAGGGTGGGCGCTCTGCCACACATTCCTTCCCAGGTTGATTCCCACCGCGCCCTTCTGGATACCGTCAGCCACGAATTCCAGCACCTCCAGGTCGGTTTCGCACTTGGGCCCGCCGGCCATGATCACCGGCACCGGACAGCCTTCCACCACCTTATCAAAATGTTCCTCGCACCAGTAGGTCTTCACCACTTTGGCGCCCAGTTCCGCGGCGATGCGGCAGCTCAAAGCCAGATAACGGTATTCCCGTTTATCCATTTCCCGCCCCACCGCGGTAACCGCCATCACCGGGATGCCGTAGGGCTCGCACTGATTGACCAGGGTGGCCAGGTTATTGAGGGTTTCTTTTTCGTAATCGCTGCCGATAAAGATGGAGAGGCCCACGGCTGAGGCGTTCAGGCGGATAATTTCGTCGATGGAGGTGGTGAGCTCTTCGTTGGCCAAATCCTTGCCCACCATGCTGGTGCCGCCGGAAACCCGCAACACAATGGGTTTGCTGCCCACCGGATCGAGGGCGGAACGCAGCACCCCCCGGGTGCAAAAGATGGCGTCGACATACGGCAGCAGCGGTTTGATGGTTTCTCCCGGCTTCTCCAGGCGCCGGGTGGGCCCTTGAAAATAGCCGTGGTCAATGGGCATAAAAAAACATCTGCCATCGGGCAGCAGGCGGCTCAAGCGATTTTCCATTCCCCAATCCATGCGCATCTCCTATCCTTTGAGTCTCGATCATCTCGTTGGTCTCAACCCTAAAAATTTTTGGATTTTTGGGCCAGATTGTCAAGTCAATTTTCCGGCGTTACGGCCGACGCCATCCCAGGGGCAAGGCACGTAAGCTTAAGCGGACGTGGCTGACGCCTGGCGCGCCTGGGGGCGCGGCGGCCGGGAAAATTCTGCTTCGATGTCTACCATAATTTTGTATAATACTTAAATTAAAGCCTTGAGACCATGTCCTCAATAAACGCGCCCTCCCTGGCTGCAAAGCCGAAATCCTGAACGAGTCTTCAAACATGGCAGGTCAGCACCCCAAATCCAGCCCCAACTGGTTTGAGAGAAATCCGAAAAAGACCATCATTTTTCTTGTCCTGGGGTTTCTTGTGGCCGCCACCTATGGCGCCGAAAAACTCCTGGCCTACATCAACCATACCCATAACCTGGTGGTCTTTACGGAGCGCCGCTACATCAACCTGAGGGAGGTCCTGCCCCTGGTCGATACCGTTGATGTGCCACCGGACAAGGCAGTCCGGACCTCGGACGGCTTGGTGCAAAAACCCTACCGGGTCCGAAGCGACGCCAACGGCTTTATGCTGCCTTATAACCACTATAAAAAGCCGGACCTCACCCTAGTCTTTCTGGGCGGCTCCACCGTGGCTTGCATTTACGTGGACGAAGACAGCCGTTTCCCCTACCTGGCGGGTCAACTCCTGCAGCAGCGGACCGGCAAAAAAATCACCTCCATTAACGCCGGGGTGGGGGGCAACAATTCCCTGCACTCCCTGGATAACCTGTTGAACAAGATTATCCCGCTAAAGCCCAACGTGGTGGTCATGATGCACAACATCAATGACCTGGTGGGGCTGATTTATGACCGCACCTATTGGAGCCACAATCCCACCCGAAAACCCATCGTCAATTTTTATTTCTATAAGAATCTCACCGGCCTCAAGGCCCTGGCCACTTTGGCCCGGGACATGTATATTCCCAATTTGCACGCCGCGGTCCGCATCCTGAGCCATAAGATTTTCGGGAAAAAAGTGAAGGTCCAGGATGATGAATTCGCCTACATCCGCGGCAAAAAACTCAACATCGATGAGGCCGCTATCCTCAATGAATTCAAGATGAACCTGCAAACTTTCATTAATATCTGCCGGGCCCGGAAGATTACGCCGGTCCTCATGACCCAGTTCAACCGCTACAAAACCCATCCCGATCCCAAAGTGCTAGCAGCCATGCAGGGTTTTCAGTCGGATTCCGGGATTCCCGTGAGCGAGTTTATCAGTCTCTATGCCAGATTCAACCAGGCTATCCGGGAAGTGGGGCAGGCTAACGGCGTCCTGGTGATCGATCTGGCCAACCTGATCCCGCAGGACAAAAAATACATTTACGACGTAGTGCATCTCAACACGCGGGGGTCTAAACTGGCCGCCCGGCTGATCAGTGACCGCCTGCAGCCTCTGGTGCCCAAGTAAAGCACTGGGACCGGGCGCCGGCGGATTCACCTGATAGGGGATTTCACAGATGAGAAGCATCGGAAAGATCAGCTTATTTATCGTAATTATCGGGTGTTTGGGGGTATTGTCGTTAAAGGTTTGGGCTTCCTTATTGACCTTGGGGGAACCGGCCCCCAATTTCCTGGTGGAGTCGGGGGATGATCAAAAATTGTCCCTGCAGATGGTGCGGGGGAAAGTGATCGTCCTCTTTTATGAATTCAGAAGTTCCCTCGGACAGAATCATGCCCTGAAGGATGTCTTGAAACGATTTTACCGGGCTCAGCCGGCCAACATCCGACAGGATGTTTTCCGCCTGGTGGTGCTTGATTGTTCGAGATCACACTGGCCGAGCACTCTCCTGTGGAAAAAGGGGTTGCGGGAGCACTCCGAGGAAGAAGGATTCACGATTTATGGAGATTGGACCGGCAAGATGTTGGAAAACTACCAGATGAAACCTGATGAGAGTAATTTTCTGATTATCGACAAAAACGGCATTATCCGCTATGCGGCCACGGGCAAAGTCAACCCCGGCCAGTTTGAGAAAATTAAAGAGCTGTTATTAAATTTAGTCCAGGCTAAATAATGGGCCCAAGGGTGTCAGCTTAGGCCGGCGTTCTGCGGCCAGCGTCCGGGGAAAGATCGCACCGGCCGGGTTTTGGGCTGTATGGATCAGGGTAAACCCATCACTGTCTTGTTCATCATCAAGCCGGAGCGGGGCGCGGGCGCGGAAACGGTGCTAATCCAAGCCGCCAGCCGCCTGAACCCCGAGCGCTTCCGGGTGATCGGCGGCCTGTTGACCCCTGATACGGAAAAGCTTCTCCCGGCCCCCCTGGCCACC
>JARRQO010000068.1:5373-14342 GCA_037381685.1 Deltaproteobacteria bacterium
CTGTTGGGTCATCTACCGGCACCGGGTCGATGCCCTGCACGTCAACAGCTACGTGCCGGGGAATTATGCCCGCCTGGCCGCGGCCCTGATGCAGGTGCCCATCGTTGTCGACCACTGGCACGGTTTTACGCGCTTTTCCCCTAAGCGCCGGCTCCTCTGCCGCGCCCTGGCCCGTTTTACCGACCTTTCTCTGGCGGTCTCTCCGGGGGTTAAGAACTATCTGGTGCAAGAGATCGGCCTGGCCCCGGACAGGATCAGGGTGGTGGCAAACGGGGTGGATCTGGCCGCCATGGACGCGGCCCGGCCCGGCCCGGAGGTGCGCCGGGAATTGGGGCTCCCGGAAGGCGCACCGGTAATCGGCCTGGTGGGGCGGTTGGATCACTGGGGCAAAGGCCACAAGGAACTTTTCACCGCCCTGTCCGGTCTTAAGGAGCGCTATCCCGTGCAGGCCCTCATCGTGGGCGGCGGGCGCCGGGAGGCAGAGATTCAGCAGGCCGCGGCTGACCTGGGTCTGTCCGGCCAGGTGCATTTTCTCGGGTCCCGCGTTGATGTGCCTGATTTGCTCCAGGCGATGGACATCTTCGTGCTGCCCAGCTACAGCGAAGGACTGTCCCTGTCCCTGCTGGAGGCCATGGCCGCAGGGCTACCGGTGATCGCTACCGCGGTGGGGGGCAACCCGGAATTGGTCATGGACGGGGTTACCGGTCTGCTCATTCCGCCTAAGGACGCGGAAGCCCTGGCGGCGGCGCTGGAGCGGGTGCTGGCCGACCCGGCCTGGGCCAAAGAAATGGGGGAAAAGGCCCGGCGACAGGTGGCGGAAAATTATTCTGTGGAGCGCTTGGGAAGGGAGATTAACGGGATATATGAGGAATTAGTGGAAGAGAAGTTCGGCGCTTCGGCTTAAATTTTAAAAATTTCTTGACTATATACCAATAATTGATATATTAATTATGGCGTGGGCCGTCTTGTTAACGGGTAATGTGCGGAAAATTCTAAAGCGATTGCCCAAAGGGATTAATGACATCTTTCAGCTTTTGTTGGCCGAGATAAAGCTCTCCGGGCCGGTTCAGTCCGGGTGGCCGCATTATGGTAAACTTTGAAAGGACTGCCATCATTGCCACCTTCACAGAGGCAGGCCCACCTATGTGGCGGTCTGGAGGGTCCTGAACAAGGAAGATAAGGTTATCGAGGTTACTTATGTCGGTAGCCATGAAAAAGCTCGCTATGACAGACTATGTTGAAGTAAGGGTGCGGATACCGGCAAGCAGGCTGGCGGAAGCTCAGGCGGCTCTGGCCTCCTGCGGCGCTGTTGCCCAGGAACCGGAATCCATCCCGTGGGAAGAGGTGTATCCCGACTTCAACGGGAGTGTGGCGCTCCGCGGCGCCCGCAAGCGTGAGGGCCTGACCCAAAAGGAACTGGCGCGTCTGGTGGGCATCAGCCAGACCCATGTCTCCGAAATGGAGCATGGCAAGCGGCCCATCGGCAAGGACATGGCCAGGCGGCTGGCCAAGGTCCTCAAGGTCCATTACCGGGTGTTCTTATAAATCATAAGGCGCTCCGCGTCGCTAGACGCGGATTTTGCTAATCGGGAAGAAATCCCTGTCTACGTAAGTTCCTGTAATTCTCGCCTATTGGACAGGCAAAAGCCGTTTTATTTTCTTGTTCAGCAAGTTGCTCAATTTGAAAAAATGCCTCTTCCCATTTCATAGGGCGTTCCCTACACTTCCAATGCAAGTCAACGGCAGGCCCGGCCCGCCCTATTATCATTAAGCTTTGGCTTATTCTGTTCCCTGGCCCCTGATCCCTGCCCCCTGATACCGCGGCTCCCACCATTCTCTAATCACTTCCACCACCTCGGAGACCGTGATGGCCGTCAGGCAGCGGTTCTCGGGGCAGTTTTTCAACAGGCACGGTTCTAAATCGCAAACCTGCGGACGTTTATGCAGGGCCACGCCCCACTCCACCCCGTAGGGGCCGACCCGGCGGGGATCGTCCGCGCCCAATAGTCCGATGGTGGGCACCCCCAGGGCCAGGCCCATATGCAGGGGGCCGCTGTCGTTGGCTACGAGCAGGCGGCAGTGGGAGAGCAGCGCCGCCACGGTGAGGAGCGGATAGCGCCCGCCGGTGATTAGGGTGGGGCCGGCTAGCTGGGCGGCGAGGGCTGCGGCGGGCTCCCGGTCGCCGGTCCCGCTGATGATCAAAAGCGGGGCCTGATAAGCCTCATACAAATAATTGCCTAATTCGATGAACGAGGCCGCGGGCCACCATTTGTAAGGGTCGGAGCCGGTGGGGTGCAGGGCTATAAGCCGGTGCGGTATCTGGCCGAAATGTTCTGTGAGGATGGCCGCGGCCCGCGGGCTTTCCTCCGGCGGCAGATAGAGGTCCATCCTCTTGTCAGTGGTATCCGCGCCCAAAAGGCGCACGTAGTCCAGCCGGCGCTCGATGGCGTGCTCGTTTAGGTCGGAAAAGGACACCGCCGCGGCATAGACCGAGGCCAGCGGACTTCTGGCGGAGCCGATGATATAGGGAGCCCCCGAAAAATGCGCCAACAGGGTGGCTTCGGGGTCATTGCCGTGGAGGATGATCGCTAAGTCATACGATCTTCGGCGCAACTCCCGCACCAGGCTCACCAGGCGCCGGTTGCGGCCGGGATAGATCCAGATTTTCGCCACGTTGGGGTTGTGAGCCAAGAGAGTTCCGAAGACCCGGTGGGCCAGGACCTCCAGTTCCCAGGCGGGATAGCGCTCTTTTAAGGCCCGGAGGGCCGGGGTGGAAAACAAGGTGTCCCCCAGCGCGGTGTTGCTGATGACCAGGACCCGGCGCACCTGGTCTTTAGTTAGGGCCGACAGCGGCCGCGGCGGCTGACGGCGAACCTGCCGCTCCAGATAGAGTCGGGAGATGACGATAAGAAGTTTATGCCACATATTTTTTGCAGTTAGCCCGCGTTTTGTTTAAGAAATATTTCAGTAAAAAATATTGTAGGGGCGCAACTGGTTGTGCGCCTTAAGAAATGCCTTTCATGGGTCCGCCACCGGTGGATTTTTTCATTACTGCGAAGTATAGTGGCGGCAACCGGCTGGCCTGCAATCATAATAGATTATGAAAGGACGTGATTATGATACCACACAGTCATCCTCAAGGGCACAAGAGACACCAGGAACCGCACGCCCACCCCACCGAGCTGTGGCGGGGCCTGCACAGGAACTGGCGGGCCTGGGTGGTCATCGCCCTGATGTTGGCGGCCATCGGCATCTATGTGCTTACCCTGGATGATTCCGTCCGGCCGGGCCCACCCCCGCCGAATACAGTCTCTGCCACCACCGCGCCGGCGAGCCCGGCAAAATGAGATTTTTCCGGATCCGAATGGGTGATTAAAAAAAGAAATAGCGCGCAGGCCGCACCCTGCATTAGCGTGTGGGACACCGTGCCTGGCGGGCAATACCCGCCCGACATTATCTGGTTCACAGGCCAGAGGCCGGTGCCCCTGATATTAAGCCTGATTCCTTAGCTCGCGGACCTCATCATAAAACGCTTCCAGGGTCCCGGCGATCTTCTCCCAGGAGAAGTTGGCGGAAACCCACTGCCGTCCCTGCTGTCCCAGGCGTTGCCGCCTGGCCGGGTCGTTCAGGAGCCCGATAATCTTTCCCGCCAGTTCGGCGTGGTCGTCTTGCCGGTCCAGGAGCAGCCCGGTGTCGCCGTCCCGCACCACCTCCGGGATGCCGCCCCGGCGGGTGGCGATGACCGGGAGGCCGGCCGCGGCTGCTTCCAGAAAGACCAGCCCCAGGCCCTCCTCGACCTGGGACGGACCCACAAACACATCGCCCAGCAGATAGGCCCGGGGCATTTCATCCGGAGAAATAAACCCGGTGAGCACCACTTTTCCCGGGGCCCACTCCAAATCCCGGCGGAACTGCGCCATAAACGGGGTCTCCCGCATGGTGCGGCCCCGGCCGTATTCGGTGCCGCCCACCAGCACCAGCGCCGCTTCGGGCGCGCTCTCCCAGACCCGGTGCATGGCCTTCAGCAAAATATCCACGCCTTTGGCTTCCCGGAGTTTGCCGGCAAAGAGCACGGTAGGCTCATCCTCCAGGCCGTAGGCGCGGCGCACTTCCTGAACCGCGGCCGGCGAATCCCAGCGCGAGGCATAGGCCTCTATCTTCACCCCGTTATAAATGACTCGATAAAGGCGCGCCCCCAGCCCCAGCCTTGGGCGTTCCCGCGCCAGCACAAACTCGCTGCACGCGGCAAAACCCGCCACCGGCATTGGAGTGCCGGGCCGGGGCCGCTCGCGCTTGCCTAAGGATTCATAAAGATTGTGCATGTGGAGGATGACGGGGAGGCGCCCGCGCAAGCGGCGCTGCAGAGATAAGGCCAGCAGGGGCCGGTTGTGGACGTGAACCACCTCCGGCTGCACCCGGTGAAGGAGCCGGGCCACCTGCCGGTCATAGAGGGGAAAATAATCCCGGTAGCGGCAATAGAGCCACTTGCGCCAGCCCGAGAGCGGCACCCGGAAATATTCCGCCCGGCCGCGCCATTCGCGTTGCGGCAGCTCCGGGTCGGACACCCCGATGACCAGGGGGCGCCAACGGGTCAAGCGCCCGGCCACCTTGTCGATGAATAACTCCGCGGCCCCGCCCCGGATGGGCGGGATGGGATAGAGTTCAGGTCCGATCAGGGCGACAGTGGGGTGTGCGGTTTTCATTCCAAAACACGGATAAACTCAAGCCGACTTTTCGTTTGGGCTCAAGATTTGGATGCCGCTTGGTAGATTTCTTGGCCTGAGTATAGCAGAATTGACCCTGTAATCTCATTTTTAAAGTAGTCCTCAGGGCAGCCTGACTTTTCCTTTACCAGCCCCGCGGCGGATATTTTTTACCGGAAATTGAAAACCGGAAACCGAAAACCCACAAATTTCTTGACACTGGACACAGACTTTGTAATATGATTCACATGGTTTTGCTCCCTGTTAAGGACGAAAAGACCGTTAGAATTACAAATATCTAAGGAGGTAGCAGTATATGGCTAAAATTCCGGCTGATTATTTGCCCCCCAAAGAACTCTGGGCCGAATACACGGCGCCCGAGGAATTTAAGCAGTACATGACAGGATCGTGGAATATTGCAGAAGAATTTCTTGACAAACATGTGAAAGAGGGCCGGGGCGACCAGGTGGCCATTCTGTTCGGAGACCAGAAGGTGACCTATAAAGAACTTTTGGCCATGGCCAACAAATTCGCCAACGTCCTCACCAAGCTGGGCGTCGAGGCCCAGGACCGGGTGGGCCTGCGCATGACCAACATGCCGGAAGCCGTGGCCGTCAACTTCGGCGTCCAGAAGGTCGGCGCCATCCCGGTGCCGGTCTCCCCCCTGTGGGCCAAGGAAGAAGTGGCTTTCGTCCTGAACAACGCTGAATTCAAGGCCTTTGTGGTAAGTTTCCCCCTCATGGGACCGGTAGAAGCCGGCAAGCCCGAATTCGAGTTCCCCACCAAGGTCGTCGTAGTAGGCGGCAAACCCGAGGAAATCGAAGCCAAGGGGTTCGTCTCCTTTGCCAAAGAGATGGCAACTGCTTCAGACCAGTTCACTAATGTGAAACTGGAAGCTGAAGACATCGGCGTCATCCTGTTCACTTCCGGCACCACCGGCCAGCCTAAGGGCTGCGTGCACTTTGTCAAGGAAGTGTTGGTGGAATCCAACCTGGTGAACAAGTACGTTTACAAACTGAAACCCGGCGACGTACTGGGCGGTTCCGCGCCCGTGACCTTCGCGGCGGGCTACGGCACCTTCTGCAACATCCCCTTTGCCGGCGGCGCTAGCATTTCCTTGGTGCCCAAGTTCACCCCGGACGACATGATGTCCACCATCCAGAAGCACAAGATCACCGTGATTACCGGTCTGCCCACCGCCTACCGGAAACTTCTGGAAATGCCCAATTTTGGGGACTATGACGTCTCCAGCGTGCGGATGTATACCACCGGCGGCGATGCTTTGACCGGCAAGACCCTGGCCATGTGGCAGGCTAAAACCGGCATGCCCGTCTGGGAAGGTCTGGGCGGCACCGAGATGATGCACCTGGTAACCAGCAACACCATGAGCGACGTCCCCGTGCCCGATTCCATCGGCCGGGCCCTGCCCGGCTTCGAGATCAAGGTCGTCCGGGAAGACGGCACCACCGCAGGCCCGGCGAAGCGGGCAGCATGCTGATCAAGGGCCCCACCGCCACCCTGTACTGGAAGCCTTACATCCAGGACAACAAGCTGTTGAAAACCATGAAAAAGGGCATCAAGGACGGCTACAACATGATGGGTGACGCCGTCATCATGGACAAAGATGGCTTCATCTTCTTCCAGGCCCGGGAAGACGATATGATCAAATCTTCCGGCTTCCGTCTGGCCCCCACCGAGATCGAAGACGCCCTCATCCGGCATCCCGCAGTCCGGGATAACGCGGTGGTAGGCGTTCCGGATGAGGTCATGGGCCAGAAAGTGGTAGCCATGGTGGAGCTAGAAGGTGGTCACACCGCCTCCCAGGAACTGGCCAACGAAGTCATCAAATCCACCATGGACGTGCTGGCCACCTATAAGCTGCCCCGGGAAGTGGTGTTCCTGGATGCCATCCCCCGGACGCCCACCGGCAAGATCATCAAGAAAGCACTGCGAAGGGATTATCCGGAGTATGCCAATAAGTTCACACCTAAAGTAAAGTAGTCATAACCTTTCTTCGGGGGCGGCGAGCCGCTCCCGGAGGCCATTCGCCGAGGAATGCCTTGCTCCGGCAGGGCATTTTTCTTTTTGGTTTTTTCCAGTGCTTGTGATTTAATATACATGGCTTAAACAAAGGAGGAACAGGTTTGCCTAATGTAGTGGTGGTGGGCACCCAATGGGGCGATGAAGGCAAGGGGAAGATCGTCGACCTCTTGACCGAGCAGGCCGCGTGCGTGGTGCGGTACCAGGGCGGCAACAACGCCGGTCACACCCTGGTGGTGGGTGGGGAAAAATTTATCTTCCATCTGGTCCCCTCGGGGATTCTGCATCCCGGCACCGCCTGCCTCATCGGCAACGGCGTGGTGCTGGACCCCGAGGTCCTGCTGACGGAAATTGACAACCTGCAGACCCGGGGCATCAAGGTAGGGCCGGAAAACCTCCGCATCAGCGAACGCACCCAGGTCATTATGCCCTACCACAAACGCCTGGACGTGGCCCGGGAACGGGCCAAAGGCGCGGCCAAAATCGGCACCACCGGCCGGGGTATCGGTCCTTGTTATGAAGACAAGGTGGCCCGCCGAGGCATCCGGGTGGCCGAGCTGTTGGATCCCGAGGTTCTCCGGGCCAGGCTGGCCGAGGTGCTGCCGGAAAAAAATTTTTATCTGGAAAAATTCCTGGCCGACCAACCCCTTGCTGAAGACGAGATTCTGGCGCCCTACCTGGAGATGGGCAAACGCCTGGCGCCCCTGGTGGCCAACGTCTCGGTGCTGCTGGCCGAGGCCGTGCGCCAGCACCGCAACATTCTCTTTGAAGGGGCCCAGGGCACCCATCTGGACATCGACCACGGCACCTACCCCTATGTGACCTCTTCCAACCCGGTGGCCGGCGGCGCCTGCACCGGCAGCGGGGTCGGGCCCAACCAACTGCATCAGGTCCTGGGCATCGTCAAAGCCTACACCACCCGGGTGGGCGGCGGACCTTTTCCCACGGAATGTCTGGACGAAGAGGGAGACCACCTGGTGGAGTGCGGGGTGGAGTTCGGCTCCACCACCGGCCGGCGGCGGCGCTGCGGCTGGCTGGACGCGGTAGTGCTCAGGGACTCGGCCCGCCTCAACGGCCTCACCGGCCTGGCCATCACCAAGCTGGACGTGTTGACCACCCTCAACCCCATTAAGATATGCGTGGGCTATGAGGTTAACGGCAGCCGGCGGGAGACCATTCCCGCCACCATCCAGGAATTGCAGCACTGCCGGCCCCTATATGAGGAAATGCCGGGTTGGAGTGAAGACATTCGCGGCGTGCGGGGTTTGGAGGATTTGCCCCAGGCCACTTTGAACTATCTGAAGCGTCTGGAAGAGCTGGTGGGGGTGCCCATCCAGATCGTCTCTGTGGGCCCGGACCGGGAAGAAACCATCATGGCCCAGAATCCCTTTGGGTGAAACTTAGGACAGCCGAGGGCGGCTGTCCTACACAAAACTTGCATTCGGCTTTGGTTTCTTGACAAAGTTTTTTTCCAACCGTTTTATGGGGTTAATTTAGGACTTAATCCTTGAAATGGAAACCCAATGTAGGACAGCCGCCCTCGGCTGTCCCTCTCAGTGGCGAGCAGCGAGCCGGAGTGGCTAAGCCTGCCAAAGCCGAATACCGGCGCCACCTACCCCACCTGCAAAACAGAAGATGTTCCTCTTTTTATTACTTTTGTTACCTTTCAGCGCTGGGTTTTGCCGGAATCAATTCGCAGTTTGGTTCTCAAACATTGCTTGCATGACCATATGATAAAATTACAGGTTCATGGGGTTGTGGTTATGCCGGATCATGTCCATATGATTTTCACGCCCTTAAAGGATGGCCAGGGTAACCCATATGGTTTGGCGGAAATTATGAATGGCATTATAAGGAGCATCGGCACATAGAATTAACCAAGCTTTGAATCGCCGTGGCCATGTTTGGCAGAGTGAATCCTTTGACCATGTTCTGCGATCTGATGAAGGCATCAACAGCAAGGTGCAGTATATTTGCGAAAATCCGGTCCGCAAAGGTTTGGTAACCGACGTAGGCGATTATCCCTGGCTCTGGCGCGAATGGGTTGAGGGGGACACAAATATGGCGCAGCCGCACCTGGATGCGCCCAGATAAAAATAAGGCCGGACAGCAGGCTGCTGTCCTAAATTCTGGCAAATATCCGCATTCATAGGGTTAGGATTAGAAATCCCAAGTCCATTTCACCCATTGCCGGCATTGCTGATAAGGGTGGACATTCACGACCAC
>JARRQO010000069.1:0-13486 GCA_037381685.1 Deltaproteobacteria bacterium
CTTGAAAAAATAGGTATAGGTGGCGGGCATACCCACGGACCCCCGGGTGGCCACCCCGGCAAACACCGCGGCTGCCGTCATCAGTACCCCTTCCCGCAGTTTCAGCCGCTGGCCCACGTCTCCGCAGATAAGCCGCAGCCGGTTGGCGTTAAAGACCCAGGAAATCAGGATCATCAGGACGAAAAGCACCGCCGCCCACCAGTGCATGCGGTTTAGTAACTTGAATTGCCGCAGGCCCCCAAGCAAAAACGGGACCATCAGGCTCAAAGCGATGCTGATTGCCAAAAGAATCGGCCAATGCTTTTTCAGGCCCTGGAATCCGATGCGGCCGGTCTTACGGATTGCGGCGCGCCCCCGCTCCAGGCGTTTCATCCTTAGCTTTTCTGCGTGCGATACTTTTGCCATATCGGTTGAGGCCAGCCTTCGCACAAGGATTTTCCTGGGACTGCAAACGGGGAGCGAAGTGGAGAGGTAAGGTTTTCCGGAAGATTTGACGACTGTTCCCGACGAGACTTACAGACCTCTAAGGTGCGATTCTTTTTATTATAGACTCACATCCCGGGCACAGCAATAATCTTCCTGGAGCTCAGCGTTCCCAGCCGGTGGGCGCCTCCACCAGCTTCTCAAAATTGTCGTTCAGATCAGTTAGCAGAAATTTTTTGCCGGAAGGCAGCCGATAAGCCCGCCGCGTCTGGGAGGCCGACTCCAGCACGGTTGGAACATCGGTTTCCACCAACTTCGTCTTGACTTCGCTGACTTCGTAGGATGGTTTCCCTTCCACCTGGGTGGAGAATTTTTTCCCGGTTACCTCAAAAGCCACCCCCTCCTGGGTCAACTCTTTTGTAACCTCGTCAAGTAAAGTGGTAGGGACATAAATTTCCATAATTTTTTCCCCTTTAATGAAATTTATACCCGTTTTCCGGGGTCCTGACCCAGTTTCAGGTCACTGTCTCTTTAATAGTTATTCTAAAACGAATGTCAATGACTCGAATTTGCCAATAAGCCCGAAGATGATAAACTCTATTGAAGTTTTCCTCAACGATTCTTGCCGGCCACCACCGGGTACCCGCTTTATGGACTTTTCCGAAATTACCATTAAAACCGCGCTGGTCAAATCCAGGATTCCCGGAGTGGATTACGTCATCAACCCTTACCTGGGCTGCGGCCATGGCTGCCGTTATTGCTATGCGGTGTTTATGCGCCGCTACGCCCGCCATCATGCCGGCGCCCCCTGGGGGTCCTTCGTGGAGGTCAAGGTCAATCTGGCCCGGGTCCTGACCGCGGAACTGGCGCGCAAAAAACACCCGGGCCAGGTGTTTCTGTCCAGCGTCTGCGACCCCTATCAGCCGGTGGAACTCAAATACCGCTTGACCCGAAACTGCCTGGAAATCCTGGGCGACTTCGGCTGGAGCGTCAATATCTTAACTCGCTCGCCCCTGGTCATCCGGGACCTGGACCTCTTCGCGGCCCTCCCCGGTGTGAGCCTGGGTCTGTCCATCCCCACAGACGACGACCAGGTTCGTCGCGTCCTGGAGCCCCACGCCCCATCGATTCAGGCCCGGATCGCCACCTTGAAGAAACTGCATGACGCGGGCCTTTCCCCCTGGGTCTTCATCGCGCCCATACTGCCCCTTGATCCGGCCCGGCTGCATGGGCTCATCGGCCCGTATGCCAGCCGGGTCATGATGGACCCCTTGAACTACCGCATCCAGGTCAGGGCGATTTTTCAGCGCCACCGGTGGGATTACGCCCTCACCGACACCTATGCCACCAGGACCCGGGCCGCCTTAAAAGACCTGTTTCAAGACCGCCTGCGGCCCGCCGGACCGGACGATTCCTCCCCGAACCAGACAGGCCCCCTCCCCTGCTGAGCGCTCGCCACTGCCTTAATCCAGCCGCGCCCCGCGGGGCTACCCCCGCCGCCCCCCAGGCCTGGCAGCGAGGCCGGGGCCGCACCATCGGCGAAGTCGCCCCATTGAAAAAATTAGGATAAAATATGTATTTCCCTGGGGAGGTGTGGGAAGAGTGAGGGCTGCATAAGAAAAAACTTACAGGTTGATGGAATATTGCTGGCTTTTAGTGGCTCATCGCCTGGCTTTCTGATATAGACCCAGAGGAGGAACACCAACCTTCATGGACCACGCCACCCCGACCCTATCCTGGCCGCCGTCGCCCACCCCGGCAGTCTCGCCCCCCTCCCGCCAACGGATTCCAGCCATCCAGTGGCTGGACCCGGGGCTCAAGCTCCTGGTGCCGGCTTTGCTGATCGTTGCGCTGGTTCTGGCCCTCAACTTCGGCTCCTTTTCGGCCTACCTGGACCTTCTGAGCTGCCGGACCTACACTTGTTTCCTGCCCGCCCTGGCAGCCGGCTACACCCTAATGATGCTCATCTTTCAGCTTTTCCGCACCATCCTCTGGGCCTGCTATAAGCCTTACCCCGTAGCCGCCGGCCCCTGGCCCGCGCTTACGGTGATCATCCCCGCCTATAACGAAGGGCCCATGGTGGAGCAAGCCCTTGCCGCGGTGGCGGCCTCGGATTACCCCGCCGACCGGCTGGAAATCATCTGTGTCGATGACGGCTCCGAAGATGATACTTGGTCTTATATCCAGCGGGCCCGGACACGCTACCCCCACCTGGTCCGGCCCCTCCGGTTTCCCGCCAACCGGGGCAAAAAAGCCGGGCTCTATGCCGGTTTCCTCCGGGGGCGGGGCGAGATTTTTGTCACCATTGATTCCGACAGCCTCATCGCGCCAGACGCCCTGCGCCACCTGGTCTCTCCCTTAATGCACGACCCCAAAATCGGCGCGGTGGCCGGCAACGTCAAGGTTTACAACCGTCATCAGAGTTTTATGGGTAAAATGCAGGGAGTGCGCTTCGTAAACCTGGATTATCTCCGCGCCTCCCAATCCCTGTACCGCGCCGTGATCTGCACTCCCGGGTCGCTGTCGGCTTACCGGCGCACCGCTCTGATGCCGCACCTGGAGGCCTGGCGGCGCCAAACCTTTCTGGGCGCGCCCTGCCACCACAGCGAAGACCGGGCCCTGACCAATTTTATCCTCCGGGCCGGCCACTACACCTGTTATCAGCGGACCGCACGGGTCTATACCTTGGTCCCCGAAACCTACTCCGGCGTCTGCCGGATGTACCTGCGCTGGGAGCGCGGCAACGTGCGGGAATCCTGCGTCCAGTTGGGCTACCTCTTTACCCGGTACCGAGACCGCTACCGCCTCTTGCCCCTGGTGGAATTTTTCCTGGCCCAACTGGAATATCCCCTCACCCTGCTCTTTTTGGGGATGCTGGTGGCATCGGTGCTCGTCTATCCCCTCATCCTGATCAAACTCCTGGCGGCTCTGGGGGTAGTCTCCCTGATCAACCTGACCTACTATCTCTGGCTGGAGCGCGACCTGGAGTTCATCTACGGCGTCATCTACACCTACTACGCCTTTTTTCTGCTCCAGTGGATTTACCCCTACGCCCTGATCACCGTGCGCAACCGCCACTGGCTGACTCGCTAGCATTTTCTCGTGATGACCTGCCAAATTTTCATTTCGCCCCGCTAACAAGGAGATCGATATGCTCGCCATAGATGTTCCGGGTTTCAAGGAGTTGCGGCTCGAGTATCTGGTCCTGGATTATAACGGCACCCTCGCCTGCCATGGTCAACTGCTGGCGGGAGTCCGGGAAAAATTGGCCGCTCTCGCCCCCCACCTGGAGATTCACATCCTGACCGCCGACACCTTCGGCATGGCCCAAGACCAGGTGGCCCATCTTCCCGTGCGCCTCATCGTCCTCCCTCCCGGAAAACAGGCCCAGGCCAAATGCGACCATGTGCGGCGGCTGGGGGGCGAACGCACGGCGGCCCTGGGCAACGGCAGAAATGACCGCCTCATGCTCGCCGAAGCGGTGTTGGGAATATGCGTGCTGTTGGAGGAAGGCGTCGCCGTGGAAACGCTGACCGCCGCCCAGGTGGTGGCTCCCGGCATTCTGGCGGCCCTGGACTTGCTGCTGGTGCCAAATAGTTTAAAGGCTACCTTGCGCGACTGATAACCATGCCGGAACCCCCGGCGGCTGCAAATCCAAGCTTTGCCGTCTCCCCCCCGAGAGTTATTTGGGAACGGCCCTAAAGCTGATATACTGAAACCGGAGTTATTGCAGGGAGGGTTGACTAACCACCAGGGAAAAAACCATGACCGACAAACCTTATCTGCCTTTAATGGAGCAGGTCCGCGCCGCCGGTTGAGCTGCCAAGGTTCCTCCCGGGATTTTGGAGGAAATTTTGCAGTCTCTGCCCCGCCAGTCGCATCCCGACCTGCTGGTCGGTATGGAGACCGCGGATGATGCCGGGGTCTATCGCCTGAGCCCCGAAATCGCGTTGATTCAAACGGTGGACTTTTTTACCCCCGTGGTCAACGATCCCTACACCTTTGGCCAGATTGCCGCGGCCAACGCCTTAAGCGACGTCTATGCCATGGGCGGCCGCCCCCTGACCGCGCTTAACATCGTCTGCTACCCGGCCAAAACCGTCCCCAAAGAGGTGCTCCAGGCTATCCTGGCCGGGGGCCTGGACAAGATCCACGAAGCCGGGGCCCTGTTGGTGGGGGGCCACAGCGTCGATGATACCGAATTGAAATACGGGCTTTCCGTGACGGGGGTGGTCCACCCGGAGCGGGTGCTCACCAACAGCGGAGCCAGGCTGGGCGATCAGCTCCTGATCACCAAACCCCTGGGCACCGGCGTCATTGCCACCGCCATGAAAGGCCGCCTGGCAAATGGCCGTGGCCAGCCAGGTCGAGATCACTTTTTATGCCCATCTGGTCCCCTTGCTGGCGGCCGCCCGGGAATATGCCGCCATGGGCCTGGTGCCCGCCGGCAGTTTCGCCAACCGCAACTTCTGCGCCAGCAGCCTCCAGGTGGCCCCCGGCCTCGATCCGGTGCTGGTGGACCTCTTCAGCGACGCCCAGACCAACGGCGGCCTGCTTTTGGCCGTGGCCCCGGATCAGGCCCGGCCTTTTCAGGACTGTCTCCAGGCTCACGGCCTCTCCGCCACCCCCATCGGCGCAGTGACCGCTTCCCTGCCCGGCAGGATCAGGCTGGAACCCTGAATCGGCGCCAGGCGCGCTTGGCCGCCCTGACCTGTTGCTTTCTCCCCTACCTTGCTTTTGGCAATCGCTATACCTCACCCACAGCCGTCCCCTGCTCGGCCTGCTGCAGGGCAAAAGCAATCTGCTGCTCGGTAAATCGGGACCGCTTCATCGAGAAAATCCTCCTTGTTCTGATTTCTCATCTTGGCAAAATTTTCTCATGATAAATGGTCCAGTTTTCGGGGAGCAGGCCATGCGCAAGACCCATTTTCCCTAGCGGCTCAGGCCTCTTCCCGCTTAGAATTGTCAATCTGAGAAAACGCTGCGGTTTTGACGTTAGGTCTCGCCGGCTGCCGCCAGATCGCTGGCCAGGTGGGGCAGCGCGGTAAAAATGAGCCCGGCCCCCGCGGCCAGGGCCACCAGGGTAAGTGAGACCCCCCACTGGAGGCTGCCCATATCCGAGACCCAGCCGATAAGAAGGGGGGAGGGCACATCCCCCACCAGGTGAATGACCACAATGTTCAAGGCCACCGCCTGAGCCCGGCGCCATGGTCCCGCCACGCTCACCACCACCGCGGTGAGCACCCCGGGGTTCAAGAACAGCAGAAAAATGGCCCCTGCCAGGGCCGGAATATACAAGACGGGCGCTGCGGCGAAGATAGCCAAGCCTGCCAAAGGCAGGGCCAGCACGATTCCCAGGCCGCTGACCCACAAAGGCGCCCCCAGGGTATAAGTAAGCAGGCGGTCCCCCAAAAACCCGCCCGTCAAGGTCCCCAGTCCGCCGGCCAGGGTCACGGAACCAAACAGGATCAAGTTGGCCTGGGACAGACTGAGGCCTTTGGCCACCTCCAAATAGTGGGGCATCCAGAAAGCCAGCCCCCCCAGGGCAAAAGTCACCATGCCGTATCCCAGGTTGACCCGCCGCATGGTGGGCACCTTAAACAGCTGCCAGTAAGCTGCCAGCGGGGTTCGGGAAACCGGGGGCTCAACCCTCTCCCGGGATTCGGGCTGAACTTCGCTGAGGCGATAAATCAGCCCAGCCATGAGCAGGCCCGGCAGCCCCGCCAGGAGGAAAGCCGGCCGCCACCCCCAGTGGCTGCCGATCAGGCCGCCGGCCAGGTACGCCAAGGCGGTGCCCAGCGGCAGGGCCAGGTAAAACAGGCCCAGCACCCCGGCCCGCCGGTTTAACGGCAGGATGTCGGCCAGATAGGCCGGCGCCAAAGTGCCGAAGGAGGCCTCCCCCACTCCCACCAGACCCCGGGCCCCCACCAGGAAGGGATAAGACGGCACCCAAAAGGTGAGGCTGGTGGCCAGGCTCCAAAGCACTGCGCCCCCGGCCATGAGGCGCAACCGCCCCCAACGGTCCCCCAGATAGCCGAACAGCGGTGAAGTAAGGAAATATACCAGGAAAAAGGCGGTGCCCAAAAACCCGAAGGCCTTATCGTTTAAGTGCAGCTCGGCTTTCACCAGGCTGCCCAAAGAGGCCACCAAATACCGGTCCAGATAGTCTAAAAGATTAAGGGAGGCTAAAATGAGCAGGGCGCGGGTTGACAGGGACAGACGCATGATGGCGGTTTACGGTTTCGATCAGGGGTCAGCCTATTGAACTTCCTAACGAGGGATTCAGTTCACGTCAAGCCGTAAGGGCGGAAATGAGGTTAGAACAGGTAAGCCGCTGCGGCTGGCCCAAGTGGGAAAGATGGTTTTTTCTCAAGGACAGCCCGGTTTTTGCCAAAGGAGCAACGAACCCCGGTTCAGTGATTAGGCCAGTTAGACAATAATAATTTCATAATCAGAAAGCTGGTGTCTTCTTCATAATTTACTGTCGTAACCTGCATAATTTTGAAGCCAAACTTTTCATAAAGTTTGATGGCCCCCTCTTTGACAATCTCCACATCCAATTCCACACACTTTAGCCCGCTTTGCTTAAATCGATCCAGGGCAGCGGTGATTAATTTCGTGGCGATAGCCTGGCCCCGATGATCCGGATGCACGGCAAGCCTCATAATAATCGCCCGTTGTGCAACTTCACAGATGCAGGCGATCAAAAACCCCAGAATTTGACCTTCTTCTTCGAATACCAAGAACAGGTTTTTTAGGGAGGTGGAAAATTGCAGCTGGGACCAACGAGAATCAAAGGAGAGGTTTTCAATCTCCAATACCCTCTCCAGGTCGCTGGCGGTGGCGAACCTGATACCGGGGTAACCTTCTAACTTCTTGGTTTCCATAAGCTTGGAACCGGGTGTCTAATAGATTTTTAAGAAAATGTATTTTACCACCCACCAACCAGCGGGGTCAAGACTATCCCTCTCCTCCCGAGGGGGCAAAGGGATAAGAGGTGGGAGTTTGGGCAAAGGCCAGAAGCCAGACTGAAAGGCGGCAGAAGAGGCTGGCAGCCGCACCAGGACCGGGGCATGGTCGCTTTTTGCCGGACACCTGGCCCCCTGCTTTTAATAAAGCCGGGCGAAATACTCCCAAAAATCCGGGAAGGACTTGGCCACGCAGTCCGGATCGGTGATGCGCATCCCTGGCGCCTTGAGGCCGGCCACCGCAAAGCTCATGGCCAGGCGATGGTCGTTGTAAGTTTCGATGGCCGCGCCGTGGGGTTGGCCTCCCCGGATGACCAGGCCGTCTGCGGTTTCCTTCGTTTCGATGCCCAGCTTGGTCAGTTCTGCCGCTACCGCGGCAAGGCGGTCCGACTCCTTGTGGCGCAGGTGGGCGACGCCGGTGATGACCGTCTCGCCTTGAGCGAAGGCGGCCAGCACCGCCAGGGTGGGGACTAAATCCGGCATGGTGGCCATATCCACCCTAATGCCCTGCAAGGGGGCTCCCTGGAGGGTAATGCCCTGGGATGTCTCGCTTATGGTGCAGCCCATACGCTCCAGCACCCGGGGAAAAGCCGCGTCGCCCTGTTGGGATTCGAGGCTCAAGTTGGTGATGGTAACCTTACCTTTCGTCAGGGCCGCGGCCGCCCAAAAATATGAAGCGCTGGAGGCGTCGGCCTCGATCTGATACTTCTGGGGCAGGTAGCACTGGCCGCCGGGGAGTTGAAAAAACCGGTGGCCTTGCCGGTAATAGGAGATGCCAAATTCACTCAGAACTTCCAGGGTCAGATCCACGTAAGGCTTGGAGACCAGTTCGCCGGTGACTGCGATCGTCAGACCCTGAGGAGCCAGGGGCCCGATGAACAGCAGAGCCGAGAGGTACTGGCTGCTGATGGCGCCGGAGAGTTGGGTATGGCCGCCGGTGAGGCCGCCGGTCACCCGCACCGGGGGGCAGCCGTTGCCTTGTTCCGAAACCGCACTCACGCCCAACTGCCCCAAAGCCGTGAGCAGTTCCCCCAAAGGGCGCTGGCACAGGCGCTCGGTACCGGTAAGGCGGTATTCTCCTTCTCCCAAGGCCACCAGGGCCGTGAGGAAACGCATGGAGGTGCCGGAGTTGCCCAGATAGATGAGCTCGGAAACCGGCCGCCAGCGGCCGCCTTGCCCGGTCACCCGAATGGTGGTCTCTTGCCAATCAAGACCTGCGCCCAATTGCGTCAGGGCCCAGGCCGTAAGCTCGGTGTCTTCAGCGGCCAGGGCATTGGTAAGCAGACTGTCCCCCGCGGCCAGGGCCGCGGCCATCAAGGCCCGGTGGGTATAGCTTTTGGAGCCGGGGAGGGTGAGGGTGGCCTCTAGGCGACCGTGGGGTTTAATTTCTTTCGTTAGCAGCATTTCGCTATGGTTTTCTTTTCAGTGCCCCATAGGCCGCCTGGGCCATAATCTCACAGGGGGCTTGCTGCCCGGTCCACAATTCGAACTGGGCCGTGGCCTGGTGGATGAGCATCTGGAGGCCGTCGATGGTAGCCGCGCCTTGGTAAGCAGCTTCCTTCAATAGGCGCGTGGTCAAAGGCTTATAAACAATGTCCATGACCACTTCGAAACGGCCCAGCAGCTCCGGGGCTATGGGAATGCCGTCGAGATCCGGGGCCATGCCCACCGGCGTGGCGTTCACCAGGAGGTCGGCGGGGCAGCGGTCCACGGCATCCGGGGGAATGGCTTCGCCGCCCAGATCCTGGACTAAGCCCAGGGCGCGGGCCTGGTCCACGTCCGTCAGAGTGACCCGGCCGCCTTGGTCGATAATCCCGAAAGCGATGGCCCGGGAGGCGCCCCCGGCCCCCAGGATCAGGACGTGCCGATCCTTCAGGCCGACTTTACCCTTTAAAGCCGCCACCGCGCCCAGCCAGTCGGTGTTGTAACCGTTGAGACGGCTGTCGTTGTTGACCACGGTGTTCACCGCGCCGATTTTGGCGGCCTGGGGGTCCAGGGCATCGATCAAGGGGATGATTTCTTCCTTAAACGGAATGGTAACGCTCACCCCGCCGATAGCCAGACCTCTTAGGCCCGCCACGGCTTGAGGAAGATCAGTCACCGGGAAGGCCACGTAGACCGCGTTGATTCCCAGGTGGCGAAACGCGGCGTTGTGCATGACCGGACTCAGAGAATGGCTCACGGGCCGCCCCAGGATGCCGTAGATTTTGGTATGACCGTTGATCATTATGAAAGGGTCCGGCATTCAAAAACGCAGGCTAAAGCCTGCGGCTACAAGTTCGTGGAATTTGGTGAAAGCTGATGGCTTGCATCTTTCTACCTCAAGGTTCTCCATATCTTTTTCAGATCGTTCACCGTGAGTTGGCCCGGGGCTGAGGCTCCCGACTTGCTGAAGGGCGCAAAGGCAATAAAGCTCCCCATAAGGGGCGCGGCCACCCGGGACCATTTGCCCCAAGGTCCCATACAAAAGGCGATGATGTCCTTGCCGTGGGCTTTAGCCCTGGGGATGAGGGACAGTAGCCGCACATTATCTTCCGGCTGCTGCGCCATGGTGACCAGTTTGACGATGTCCGCTTCACTGTCCAGCATTTCCGCCAGCGCAGCTTCCAGCCGGGACGTATCCGGGGTGCCGGAAAAATCGTGCCAGGACAGAATGAGCCGGGTCGGCCCCCGGCGGGCCGCCAGGTCCCGGCGAAAGCCGGCGTCCGCCGACAGTTCCACATCCAGGCAGGTCACTTTTAGCGTCAGGGCCTCGCTCAGGAGCTTAAGGCGGTCCGCCTCCTTCCCCTGCCAGCGGCCCCCTTCGGCAGCCGGGCGGTTGGTAATGATCACCGGTCCCGGCAAGGTCCGCAAGAGTTTTTGCAAGTCCGGGGCCGGCTCCTCCAGGTAGTCCAGACGGATTTCCGTCCACAAGCCCTTATGCGCGGCCCGCTGGTAGCGCCCCCGGGCGCGGTTGACCGTGGCCTCCACCACCGGCACACAGATTCTCAGTTTTCGGTGTTCGGTTTTCGGTTTGCGGTTGTCAACCATGGGGAATTATATCTTGCCTGCCTCGAACTAGTTTTTAAGGTTAAGTGATTCATCGGAAATTAACAAAATACCTTTGCTTAATCCTGTATTGAAAACCGGAAACCGAAAACTGAACACCGTCATTTAACCCAAATTCTCCACGCCCGCGGCCCGGGGAAAGGAGCCCAGAAGCTTGAAGTGGGCGCTGATGGCTTCGATTTCTTCCAGAGCCTGGGCCACCCGGGGTTCGCTGGTGTGGCCGTCCACGTCCACAAAGAACAAATAGCGCCAAGCCTCGTTTTTAGCCGGCCGGGAGACGATCCGGGTCATGTTAAGATTCTGTTCCGCCAGAGGGCGCAGGGTCTTGTAAAGGGCCCCAGGGACATTATCCACTGCGAAGAGAATGGAAGTCTTGTCCTGGCCGGTGGGCCCCGGTGTGTCGGACCCGATGACAAAAAAGTGAGTAACGTTCCCGGGGTTGTCTTCGATGCGGGACTCCACCACCCGCAGGTCATACAGGGGCGCGGCAAAGGCGCTGGCAATAGCCGCGGCGTTGGGATTTTTGGCCGCCTTCTGGGCCGCCACCCCGGTGGAGGCCACCTCCAGAGTGGGAATCTCCCCCAGGTGCGTCCCCAGCCAGTTGCGGCACTGGGCATGGGCCTGAGGGTGGGTGTAGATCACTTCGATATCGGCTCGCTGCCCGGATTTGGACACCAGGTCGTGGGAAACTTCCAGATAGATCTCCCCGCAGATTTTCACCGGGGTCTCGGCAAACAGGTCCATGGAGATATTGACAATGCCTTCGGTGGAATTTTCAATGGGCACCACCCCATACTGGAATTTCCCCTTTTTCACTTCGGAAAAGACCTCCTGGATGGTGGTCATAGGGCCATAACGGCTGGCCCGGCCAAACTTTTTCAAGGCGGCCAGATGGGAAAAAGTGGCTTCAGGCCCCAAAAACGCCACCCCGAAAGGCAACTGCACCTCCCGGGCCGCGGAGATGATCTCCCGGAAGATATTGCGCAGGGCCGAAGGGCTCAAAGGGCCGGGGTTCAGGTGCATGAGATGGGACAGGACCTCTTCTTCCCGCTGAAAATCCAGGGTGCCCCGGCCTTCCCGGTTTTTGATCTGGCCGATGGTTTGAGCCAGCGTCTGCCGGCGGTTCAGCAGGGTTAGAAGTTCCTGGTCCAGGGCGTCAATCTGCTTTCTGATGACTTCTTTTTCCGTCATAGTCATTTCTCCAGGATGGTTTCCTGGATTTTATGGCCGAAGTGGCGGCCCGTTTCCTCCAGGGCCACCAGGACTTCATCCCCGGGTTTGAGGGTGACGATGGAGACGGCCTCACCGGTGGAACGGGTAAGCCGGATGGTTTCGGCGTTTTGCAAAATGGTGGCGAGCTTGTGGCCGCCGGCTTCGGCCTCCACCAGCATCAAGGGCCGGCGTTCCACCTTGACCCGGCCCACCACCGCGGGAGTGGTGCGCCCCTGGTGGTTGGCCACCAGGACTTCGTCCCCGGCCTTAAGTTCGCCCAGATAGCGGGTCTTGTCCCCGGGAACCCGGATATAGGCGTGCACAGGGCCGGCGTTGACCCTAAACGGCCGGGGGGCCACATAAGGGTTTTCCAGGGATTCGGCGTGCACCAAAAACAGCCCCCCCGAGGAGTTGCCCACCAGCATGCCTTCCCCGGAACCCATGTTGCTGCAAGTATCCACACAGACCCGGTCGCCCATTCCCAAAGAGCGCAGGTGAGTGATTTGGGCCGTAGTCAGGTCCACCGGCGGCGAGGCCTCTTTGACCAGACGGGCGATCTCTTTGATTACCGCGGGCTTTGCGGTGGTGACCACCAAGCCGTCCACGCCTTTTTCCAGCACCCCCAGGGCGGTGAGGGCCGCGTCTTTATCGCTCACCTCCAGGAAAATGTTGCCGCTTTGGGCCACCAGGTTTTCCAGGGGAATAATGGTCCAATCCGGGGTGCGCACGATTACCGGGCCGGCCTGGGCCAGACGGATGACCTCGGCCTCATCCTCGGTGCTCAAGATAGTGACTTCCTGAACATCTGCACCCGGCGCCACATCGCCGTCCGGGGCCACCACCTTGACCAGCCCCAGGGCCTTGACCTCGGCGCTGCGGCCTTCCGGGACCCACACCGCGTCCGCCCCGCTCTCCAGGGCGGTGGTCACCAGCTTTTTATTCCAGGGATCCACTTTGACCCATAACTGTTTCATGGCCAACTCCCTCTCAACCTGACTGCAGGAAGGCCAGGGCCTCCTCGACCCCGGAATTTTCATGCACCAACATGCTGATGGCCCCCACCATTTGCGCCGGGTTGCGGTGCTGGAAGACGTTGCGCCCGATGGATACCCCGGCGCCCCCGGCTTCGATGGCCCCTTGCACCATTTCCAAGATGTCCCGGTCGGAATTCATCTTGGGGCCGCCGGCAATGACCACTGGCACCGGACAGCCGGTTACCACCTTGCGGAACGTCTCCGTGGAACCGGTGTACGAGACCTTGATGAGGTCTGCGCCCAGCTCCGCTCCCAGCCGGGCCACGTGCATAATGATTTTCGGATCGTATTCATCCTTAATCTTTTCGCCCCGGGGATACATCATGGCCAGCAGCGGCATGCCCCATTCCCGGGCCTTTCGAGCCACCTGGCCCAAATCGGCCATCATCTCCCGTTCGGAGCCGTTGCCGATATTGACATGAATGGAAATGGCGTCCGCCCCCAGTTTCAGGGCCTCCTCCACGGAACACACCAAAGTCTTGGCATTGGGATAGGGGGAAAGCACCGTGGAACCCGACAGGTGAATAATCAGTCCCACGTCTTTGCCCCGGCGGCGGTGGCCGGAGGCAACCAGCCCCTTATGGATCACGATGGCGTTGGCCCCGCCACTGGCCACCGCATTGACCGTGGTTTTCATGTCAATGAGGCCGTCGATGGGCCCCACCGTGACGCCGTGATCCATGGGGACGATCACCGTGCGCCCGGTGTCCCGGTTCATAATGCGTTCTATGCGAATCTGTTTGCCTGCCATGCCTTCCTCCTCGCCGCTTTGCCCGCCGGGTCTGACCACGACCCATAAAA
>JARRQO010000070.1:0-8892 GCA_037381685.1 Deltaproteobacteria bacterium
CTGGCGGCACATTCACCGACTTCATCTGGAAGGACGGCAGCCAGTGGGGCGAATACAAGACCCTGTCCACTCCTGCCAATCCCGCCGAAGCAGTCCTGGCCGGCGTGCGCCATATTGCCGGTAACCGCAACTTCGACCTCGTGCATGGCTCTACGATAGCCACCAATGCCATCCTGGAACAAAAAGGGGCCAAAACGGCCCTGATCACCAATGCCGGGTTTGAGGATGTGATTGAAATTGCCCGCCAAAACCGGGAGGCGCTTTACGATTTTTCCTTCCATAAAAATCCCCCTTTGGTGCCCCGCAGTCTCCGCTTCGGGCTGAAGTGCCGGGTTGATGCGGCCGGCAACATTCTGGAGGCACTGGATCCAGACCAGATCAAGCATCTTCTGACGCCGCTGCAAACCGCCCAGGTCGAATCGATTGCCGTTTCCCTGCTCTTTTCTTTCAAAAACCCGGTGCACGAACGCCAGGTGCGCGACGAAATTTTGAAACTTGGCATCCCCATTTCCCTCTCCCACGAGACCCTGGCTGAGTTCCGCGAGTACGAGCGCACCTCGACAACGGTGGTCAACGCCTACGTCTCTCCCCAGATGGGGCGTTATATCACTTTTCTGAAAAAACATCTGGGTAACCGCCGTTTCCGCATCATGCAATCCAACGGTGGGAGCATTTCCGCGCAAACCGCCAGGACCGAATCGGTGCGCACCATTCTTTCCGGGCCGGCGGGTGGCGCGGTGGGCGCCTTCGAAATCGGCAAAATCGCGGGATTCGACCGCTTGATCTCCTTCGACATGGGGGGCACCTCCACCGACGTCGCCCTGATCGACGGCAAGCTGCCCCTCACCACCGAATCGACCCTCGGCGGCTACCCGGTGAAGGTTCCCATGATCGACATTCACACCGTCGGCGCCGGAGGCGGCTCCATCGCCGGGATCGATGCCGGGGGCGCTCTGAAAGTGGGCCCCGAAAGCGCCGGAGCCGATCCGGGCCCGATCTGCTATGGGAAAGGCTCCGAGATTACGATCACCGACGCCAACCTGTTCCTGGGCCGTCTGATCCCCGAGTATTTTCTCGGCGGCGCCATGAGCCTGAAAACTTCTGAACTGGAAGCTTATTTCCGGAAGATGGCGGACCTGCTGAGGCTTAAGCCCACCGAACTTGCCGAAGGCATCCTGGCCGTGGCCCATACCACCATGGAGCGGGCCATCAAGGTTATTTCCGTGGAGCGCGGCTTTGATCCGCGGGAATTCACCCTCTTTTCCTTCGGTGGCGCGGGCGGTATGCATGCCGCCTATCTGGCCCGCAATCTGGACATCCCCCGCGTGCTGGCGCCGCGCAACGCCGGCATTCTGTCGGCCTGCGGCATGCTAATGTCTGAGGTCATCAAGGATTATTCCCAGACCATCATGCTGGCGGAAGAAAACGTGACCCCGGAGGTTTTAACAACGCGGTTCGCCCCGTTGGAAACCCGAGGCCGGGAGGAACTGCAGGCGGAGGGGGTTTTGGCGGAAAGGATCCGGCTGGAACAATATCTGGATATGCGTTACCGGGGCCAGTCGTTCGAGATCGTGGTGCCCCTGGACCTGGATTTTCGCGAGAGTTTCCATCGCCTGCACGAAAGACTCTACGGCTACTGCAGCCGGGATAAGGCGGTCGAGGTCGTGAACCTGCGACTGCGAGCGCGGAGCACCCCGGAGAAGCCGGACTTTCCGCGCCTGCCGCCGGCAGGGAGGGAAATTCTTCCCGACGCCCTGCTGGGAGAAAATCGGGTTTATTTCGATCAAGACCTCCTCACGGCGAAGGTCATTACCCGTGACAAACTAGGCTTCGGGAACCTCTTCAGAGGACCGGCCATCGTGGTGGAATACTCCTCCACCATTGTGGTGCCGCCTTTTGCTACGGCCGAGGTTGATGCCTTCGGCAACCTCATTATCACCCTTGACGCCTGAAAGATGCGGTTATGACGGCTAATCCCATCCTGATGCAGGTTTTCAAGAACCGGTTCGCGGCAATCTGCGATGAAATGGGAGTCACCCTGAACCGGACGGCTTTCTCACCCAACATTAAGGAGCGCCGAGATTTCTCCTGCGCCATTTTTGACGCCGCCGGCGAAATGATCGCCCAGGCCGCGCATATTCCCGTCCATCTGGGCTCCATGCCCCTTTCCGTGGCCGCCGCCATTGACGCCTGCCGCTTCGAGGCAGGGGATATGGTAATGCTCAACAATCCTTTTCAAGGTGGGACCCATCTGCCCGACCTCACCATCGTCGCGCCAGTTTTCTGCGACGGCCCCAAACCGGCCTATTACGTGGCCAACCGGGCGCATCACGCTGATGTCGGTGGCATGACCTCGGGTTCAATGCCTCTGGCGACCTCGATCTTCCAGGAAGGCATCATCATTTCGCCTCTGAAGATCGTGGAGCAGGGCGCCGTGGACCGTAAGATCATGGATTTCCTGAAAACCAACGTCCGCACCCCCGGCGAACGCGAGGGGGATTTCGCCGCCCAGATCATGGCTAATTTAACCGGTATCCAGCGGACCCTGGAACTTCTCCAAAAATATGGCCTGCATAAGGTCAATTTCTATGCCGAAAACCTTAAGGATTATGCTGAACGGGTCATGCGCGCCACCATCGCCTCCATCCCTGACGGCCACTACCGGTTCAGCGACGTGTTGGACGACGACGGCCTCGGGACCGAAAAGATTGCTATCCGCCTGCGGATGAGGGTGGCCGGGAGCCGGGTCAACCTTGATTTCAGCGACAGCGACCCCCAGGTGGCCGGGAGCGTCAATGCGGTGCGAGCCATCACGGTTTCGGCGGTTCTGTATGTCTTTCGCTCCCTGATCCGCGAGGACATACCGACCAACGCGGGCTGCCTGCGGCCTTTTTCGGTCATCACCCAGCCGGGGACCATTGTTGACGCCCAGTTTCCCGCCGCGGTCGCCGGCGGCAATGTCGAAACCTCGCAGCGCATCGTGGACGTGCTGCTCGGAGCGCTCGCCGCCGCGCTGCCGGGCCTGGTTCCCGCAGCCAGCCAGGGGACTATGAACAACCTGACCATCGGTGGTGTCGACCCGCACACCGGCAAACCCTTTGCCTATTACGAAACCTTGGCTGGCGGCGCCGGCGCCATGGCGGGCAACCATGGCGAGTCGGCGGTACACACCCACATGACCAACACCCTGAACACGCCCATCGAAGCGCTCGAATTCGCCTACCCGGTGCAGGTGACGGAATACTCTATCCGGAAAGGCTCAGGCGGCAAAGGCCGTTTCCAGGGAGGAGACGGTTTGGTCAGGGAAATCAGGTTGCTCTCCGATGCCGAAGTGACCGTACTCTCCGAGAGGCGTACTCAGGTCCCTTACGGACTTGCGGGGGGAGGGCCGGGCCAGCCCGGGAAGAACCTCCTGGTTAAAAAGGGGCAGACCCAAGTCATGCCGGGGAAGTTCTCCCTGCGTCTGCAGGCGGGGGATGTGGTCCGTATTGAAACTCCCGGCGGCGGCGGCTACGGTCAGCAGGGGGCCTCTGAAGAATAATTGCTGGGGCTACGCCCATCACTTCCGCTTTTTCGCCCCTGCGGCACTTATATTCAATGCCAAAAGTTTATTCTTCACCCCCCTCACCCTGACCCTCTCCCCCCGGCGGGGGTAGAGGGAATTAGAGGAAAAAACTTTTGGCAAGCGCTATATAAGGGCTACAAGAGCCTGCTAAGGCCGGGCGCCTAGCACTGAGGCCAGGGTTAAACTAGACCTTGCTTCGGGTTAAAAGCAGTCTAGATGCTCTGGACATGGGAAGGCATCGAGCCGCTGATGGGTTTGCAAAAATAGCAGAGTTTGCACCAGGGGATTTTGTGATATAATTATATTGTAAACTTACCGCTTATAATTTTTTCCTGAGGGCTAGGAAGCTGATTGATTTCAGCATCACCGCAAAAATCTAATCTTCCGGTCGAAGCTGTGCAGATAGACGAGCAGGTGGGCCTCCATCGATAATTTTCCCGGGAATTCCCGGCTTAGCCCAATGATAAAAAAGAAACCGGGCATCCAGGGGAAAAATCCGAATACAGCCGTGGGAGGCGGGATATCCAGGAACTATGCCTTCATGAATGTAATAACCCCTGAAAATATGCAAGGCATGATCCATGGGGGCCTGGTCGAATATAGTGGAGTTATGAACCTCATCCATATTGAGCACCACAAATTTGGTTAAAGGCGTCGAATTCGCAGTTCCGGAAGAAATTGGAAAACAGTGTTTCAAACTTCCCCATTCATAAAGGCCGAGATATTGCTGGCGGCGATCGATCAGAATGTACTTTTCATGATTGGCCGCACCAGGCCAAAATTCTGGCAGGATTCTCGGCTCGATGGAATAGTCGAGGGGCACAAATATCTTGCCCTTATCGGTGCTCATGTTACCGGGCCCATTCACGACCAACAGATAATGCATTCCGTTGATGAGAGCAATCCGGTCTTGAGCAAGGATAGACCGCTGCTTTAAAGAAGGGATGGCATGGACAAATGCCCTTATGGTTTCACCACTCTCGAGTCTAACTTCTACGCATGGCACGCCATAAACAATAGTTATCTCTCCTGTGGTCAACCTTCCCTGGGCAGCCAACTCTGCATAAATAGGATTATTCTTCTCCAGGTCTTGAGCTCGAACGGCTGGACTCCAAAGTAACAGAGAAATTAATACTCCACTCACTAAAATTATGGCTTTCATAAGCTTTCCGCTTAGCATTTTTTTCAGTGCTAATATAAACTTGTCGCAGAATATGCCGGATGTTTAGCCCAAGCAATAATCAATAAACCAGCATGGCCAGAAGCGCGTGTTCTGTCCGGGGAGAAGGCACGATAATCTATAGGCAGGAAGTTAAACCGGATAGTTTTGAATACAAATAGGCATTAATGCTTATTTTTAAATAGGTAATTATACCTAAATTATTATCTTTTCTCCAACATTACGATACTGAACCACAATGGTTAATTCACGCAAGAGACGCAGGCCTGGCGTTCCGTCAGTCCTTGGTCATACTAGCCCCAAATTATCCGTTTACGGTGTCACCTTGAGGGAGTCGATGACCTGCCGCATATCCTGAACCAGGGTCGGCGAAGCCAAACTCCCGTACCGGGGGGAGATTATCAGAAGCAGGGGCAGGTCTTTCTTGGGCAGGAACACCCCAAAGACCGGTCCCACCACCTTCTGCTGTTTAGTGTTTTCGGCGTAATCCTCTCTTATCAAGACCGGGTAGAGCTCCAGGCAGCTGAGGCCATGCCGGGAAGTAAAGGGCTTCTCGCGTTTGATGTCCCGACAGAAATTGGAGCCATCCGGCCCGTCGGCGGCGCACCAATTTTGGGCCTCATGCCGAGCATAGCGGTAAAAAAGTTTCTGGTTATGTCGGGTTTCCCGGGCCAATTTCCGATAAGGGTCCTGGCCGACCCGGTACACTACCGGGCCGGGACCATGAACCATTTGGTAGAGCATTTCAATGAATCTGTCATCGACTCTCAAACCAAACGAGGTCTCGACGCCCTTTTGGAAGCCGAGGTAACAGTCCGCGGTCACCTTCAGATCATAGGCCGAAGGGTATTGTAATCTAAAGCCGTATTTCTGACTGACGTAAATTTTCTGGTCCTGGGCCAGAGTTACGGCGGCAGCGAGCAACAGAGAAACGAACACGATATATTTATACATAACTCGCCAATATCATGAATTTATTTCTTTTATTCTCGCAAAGAAATCTACCAAGGTCAAAATATTCTTCGCTTTTGTTTAAAACATCTGGGGTATTCCCATCGCTGCCAGAGTGTTGTATCCTTGGTTTGACATTTTGCTCAGCCCGATGATCGCCGCCGCGGCTAGAAGCTTCTCTTCGGCGTCTGTGGTTACCAACGCCCTGCGCCGGCGGATGCGTCTCTGATTTCTTTTATGCCGATCGTCATAGGGTCGCGTTTCAGAAAAATGTTTAAAAAAGAAGTCCTTATTCCCTCCCCCTTGATGGGGCAGGCTTAGGTTGGGGTGATAAAATAATCCATTATTACAATAGCTTATTTTCCCCTCCCCCTAACCCTTTCCCACCTGGGGAGGGGGAATTTGAAGCTCTGATTTATTAAAGTTATTTCTAAAACATGATAATAGGATCTGCTGATAATTTAGATTAACTTACCAAGGTAGTAGGGTCAGATGGCTAAGTGGCGGCGATTTTTTCCAGGAACCGGGTTTTTCGTCCTGTGTCTGACCGTAACCCTGTTTCTGGGCGCGCCCCTTACGGCCGCAAGCGGCAGCAACCTGCCGGCGGACCTGCAAAACCTCATCACTGAGGCCCTCAAAGCCAATCCGAATATCCAGCAAAAGCGCCAGTTGAAAAACGCGGCAAAAGAGGCGATCAAACCGGCCGGGGCCCTGGACAACCCTGAATTCGGTTTCGGCCTGTTGAACCTCCCCACCGATACTTTCAGCTTTGATCAGGAGCCGATGACCCAAAAGTCTCTCAGCCTGTCCCAGAAGTTCCCTTTCCCCGGCAAGCTCCGCCTGCGGTCCGAAGTGGCCGCCGAGCAGGCCCGCTCCGATGATTTGCTCTATAAGGACAAAAAGAATGAAATCCGGGCGATGGTAATCCGCGGGTATTGGAATCTGGCCTTGGCCTATAGCGGCTATGACATTACCCAGCGCAACAAGCAGTTCTGGGACCAGGTGGTGAAGGTGGCGGAAACCCGCTATAGCGTGGGGCAGACCAGGTCCCCGGATGTGCTCCAGGCCCAGGTGCAGTTGGGCAACTATCTCGACCGGCTGCTGCAATGGCGCCAGCGCCAGGAGTCACTGGTGGCCGACCTGAACGCCCTGCGCTCCAAGCCGCCCCGGACGCCCATCTCCCGGCCCCAGCCTCTCCACCCCCGGCCCTTCAACCTCAAGCTGGACGACCTGCTGGCTCAGGCCAAGCACCGGCCCCAGTTGGAGGCCCTGAAAGCCTTGATCGCCAAGCAGGAGAAGGCGGTGGAACTGGCCCAAAAAGGCTATTACCCCGACTTCAAAGTGGGCCTGGCCTATGGCTTCCGAAATACCCTGGGGCCGCCGGTGTACAAGAAGCAGGCGGATTTTTTCACCTCCAGCTTTATGATGGACCTGCCCATCTGGTGGAATTCCAAGATCAGGCCGAGAATCCGGGAAGCGCAGGACCGCCGGGCCGCGGCCCGGGAGGCCCATCGGGCCTTTTGGGACCGGCTGGCCGCCGCGGTCAAGAATCGCTATGATATGCTGCTGCGGCTGCATCACCAGATCAATCTTTATGACCGGGGGATCATCCCCCAGGCCGAGCAGGCCGCGTCCGCTTCGCTGGCCGACTACTCCGTGGGCCTGCTGGATTTCGCCCGCATGTACCAGAATCAGATTGCGGCGTACAACGCCGAACTGATCCTCCAGAAATTTCTCAAGGATTTTGAAGAAAACTGGGCCGAATTGGAGTGGCTGGTGGGCGCCGAACTGCCCCGGCCGGTTGGAGGGAAAAAATGACTCCCGCTCGGACAAATTTTGGTTGGGGAGTGGGACTGGGGGTGGTCCTGGTCCTGGCAATTCTGGCCGGCTTGCACTACTCCGGGGTGCTGCCCTGGCCTTCCCGAACCACGCCCTTAGCGCAGCCGGCCTCCAAGGCGGCTACTCCCGCCCCGGCTCCCCAAAAAGGCCGCAAGATCAAGTATTGGGTAGCTCCCATGGACCCAAACTATATCCGCGACAAGCCAGGGAAATCTCCCATGGGGATGGACCTGGTGCCGGTCTATGAAGAGACGGGCCAGGAGCCTCCAGGGGTTATCAAGGTATCCCCGGCGGCCATCCAGTCCATGGGGGTGACGACTACCAAGGTGCAGGTGCGCCCCCTGTCCCGGGTTACCCTGACCGTGGGCACGGTGACCTTTGACGAGCGTGCTCTGAAGGTCCTGACCACCAAAGTGAACGGTTGGGTGAATCGTCTCTACGTCAATGCCATGGGTGATCCGGTGCGCAAGGGCCAGACCCTGCTCAGCATATACAGCCCGGAGCTCGTCAGCGCCCAGGAAGAATACCTCCTGGCCAGGCAAAATCTCAAGATTATGCAAAACAGCCCGGTAAAGGAGATGGTCGCGGGCGCGCAACGCCTGGCCGCAGCCGCCCGGCGGCGCCTGGCCTATTTCGATATCAGCCCGGCCCAGATTAATACCCTGGAGTCCACCGGCCGGGTCAAAAAACACCTGGTGCTGTACTCCCCGGCCAACGGCTACGTCACCAAGCGTATGGTGACCCAGGGCATGTACGTCAAAGCCGGAATGCCGCTGCTCGAGGTCGCGGATCTTTCTACCATTTGGGTGGACGCCGACATCTACCAATACGAACTGCCCTGGATCAAGGTGGGCCAGCCGGTGATCATGAGCCTGCAGTATCTGCCCGGCGAGACTTTTAAGGGCCGGATTGATTACATCTACCCCTACCTGGAGCAGTCCACCCGGACTGTGAAGGTGCGCCTGCGCTTTCCCAATCCCAGACTCAAGCTCAAACCCGCCATGTTCTCCCAGGTGAAAATCGAATCTCCGGTGACCCAAAATGCCGTGGTGGTGCCCTCGGACGCGATCTTTAACACCGGTCTAAAGCAGCATGTCTTCATTTCTTTGGGGCAGGGCCGCTTCGTGCCCCGGGAAGTCAAATTGGGAGTGCTGGGCGATAACGATATGCGCCAGATATTAGCCGGCCTCCAAGGGGGCGAGGAGGTGGTGACTTCGGCCCAATTCATGTTGGATTCGGAGTCCCGCTTCCGGTCGGCGACGAAGATGATGATGCCGGGCATGGAAATGGAAAAGAAGAAAAAGGCGCCTGCGGCCATGCCGGGAATGAAGATGGAAGGCCAGAAGGAAGCTCCTCC